>JALEVZ010000093.1 GCA_022788105.1 Prevotella sp.
TTGTGACTTAGAGCACGTTGATGCAAGATTTTAGGTATGTCGGTCTTGACATTTTAACACGAGCAGCGAGCACTCGGAGATATTAATTTCTGTTTTTTATCCCAACTGGCTTATAATTCGGAAATTTTATCTAAATTTGTATGCAGATTTATTGCTATTTTATTTGTTGTTTGCTTTTATCTCATGCAAATGTTAAACTGATTGACGGTGAACAAAATCAATAACAATGACCGAAACGGTAACATTTGCGATGGCGAGAACGAAGGCTGAACGTAATTGCCGGACGAAGGCAGAACTTAAACATAAGCTAGGGCAGAACTTAAACATAGGTTAAGATAGTACTTAAACGTAAGCTAAGATAGAATTTAAGTGTGAGCTAAGGTGCGGAATGTAAGTATGGGCGAAGATAGAAACGTGGATATGAGCGAAGGCAAGAACAGTGGGCAGTGTGTCTGTGATTGGTCGGGTGTCTATGATGAGCAGGCGTTTGAAGAGGCAATGATTGCTTATGAAGACGAGTTGTCGGGATATTGTGCAGAATTGCTTGATAAAAGCAAACTGACAGATACGCCTGGTCACGACTTGTTGGTTAAGCTATATGAGTTGCATGACGATGAGCACGAAGAGGATTATAACAACCATAAGACAGTCGGATGGGATGAGTTGTTGTTGTCTTTAAACACTGCTTCGGAGCATCCTGAAGACACTGCTTGGAACATCTTCCATCATATGCGCGACAACTACAAGACTCTTGGTTCAAAGATTTCGCGTACATTGCTTTTGGCTTATCTTATTTTGCGAAGCCGTCGCCCGTCTCTATTGAATTCATGCATGCTTGACATGGCTTTGAAGGTTAGCACAGAGTATAAAGATTTTCGTCTGCCTCAGTTTATGGAAATGTGGGGAGACCATACGTTGTGGCGTCGTTCAGATAAGGTTGGTGTCAAGGATGCAAATGGAATGGAGCAGCCTTCGTTATATGAGCGAACGAAACAGGCGCTTAGCGATTATCTTAGGCGTGATACTTCTGTATGTCAGTCAGGGCAGAAAATGATAGTTATGTATGCTGTCAAGACTTTTGAGCGTGTCTCTCAAGGTAAAAAGACTTGGTCCGTTAAAATGGTTGCCGGTGATGGACAGAAATTGTTTGTTGAAGGGCAATTGTTTGACAGAAACCTTTCTGTTATTCAGGGTCGCCTTTATGAGGTTGTGGTGGATAAACTTGATGGTGGAGGTTATCGTGCTGTGTCGGTAAGATTGTCGCCAAGAGCTGTAGAAGAAGTGTTTCCCGTTGCTGTAGGTTATGTGGAGTCTTACGATTCTTCTCATGGACACTATCATATCTATGACTCCTTTTCGCGCCATTTTGTTGCAGACTCTGCACTGATTGATATTAAGGTGGGCAACTATGTCCGGTTTTGTCCTGTCATAGCGCGTAACGACAAATTCAAGAGTGCTGCTGTCACGTCAGTTTTTTCTCCGCAAGATGGTCGTGTCCGATTCGGTATGTGTGCTGCTGAGATAATCCGTGTAGATCGTATGGCAGGTGTTTTTCAATATGAAATATTTGGCAGTTTGCCCCAAACATCTGAGGGGCAGTTCTGCAGAACCGGCGCTGCACGGTTGAACATAATAAAAAACGATTCGTGTCCTGGTTTTCTTGTTGTTGGGACACGTGTCCGCCTTGTGCTTTTCCTTAAGCGTGGCAGTGATGGTTATAAACGCAACCATGTGGTGGAGGCGTTTGTAGAATGAATCTATAATAATTGAAAAGCTGTTGCATCCCTGTGAATATGTGACTTTGTGAGGGGTTGCGATGGAAATGTTTTGCGTGGATTTATTTGCATAATTCAAATAATAGTTTTATTTTTGCACAACACAAATTTGTGTGCAAAATTCATTTGTAATATTTTTTATTATGTCAATATCCAAGACCCGACAGAAACTTGTTGATGTAGCTCGCCAGCTATTTGCAAAGAACGGAATAGCTAATACGACGATGAACGACATTGCTGTGGCTTCCGGAAAGGGGCGTCGTACGCTATACACATATTTCAACCGTAAGGAAGATGTTTATTCTGCCGTCATTGAGTCGGAGTTGGAGCGTTTGTCTGATAAACTTGACGAGGTGGCGGCGTTGAAGATACGTCCACAGGACAAGATTATTGAATTGATTTATACACACCTCAGTATGATTCGTGAGACGGTGGTGCGCAATGGTAATCTGCGTGCGGAGTTTTTCCGAAACATCTGGATGGTGGAGAAGGTTCGCAAGAATTTTGATGAAGACGAGATAGAGCTTTTCCGCAAGGTGTATGCCGAGGGTAAAGCCGATGGCGAGTTTGACATTGAGGATGTGGACCTCGTGGCAGACATCACACACTATTGTATTAAAGGTCTTGAGGTGCCGTTTATCTACGGCCGTCTCGGTCATGGCATGACGGAAGAGGCAAGCAAGCCGCTTGTTGCTAAAGTGGTGTATGGCGCTTTGGGCAAGACTGGCATAAAGTAATGTTGCCAGTCGGAAGAGAGATAGGGCGGATTAGTATAGATGGAATAGAAGTACTATATTAGGTTAGAATTTTAGTGGGAGCTTTATTGAATCAGATAGATTCAAATAAAGCCGACTATATGGTACAGAAAAAGGCGAATGGGGTACGAAATAGGGTACGAAAGTACACCATAATAGACCCTAATATGCCCCGATATGCCACTTTGCGATACCTCTAAAACGCAAAAAAGCGACCCTTCCGAGTCGCTATTTTTATGCTTAATTTATTGTTTTTCAGAGGTTTACGCCATTGAGCGATAAACGGGGCTCGAACCCGCGACCCCCAGCTTGGGAAGCTAGTGCTCTACCAACTGAGCTATTATCGCAAGTCTTTGCTATTGAGCCGATACCCGGACTCGAACCGGGGACCCACGCATTACGAATGCGTTGCTCTACCAACTGAGCCATATCGGCTTGCGAGAACTTCTAAATGTAAGCATTTCAAAATTCGTGTGCAAAGATAGTGTATTTTTCCCTTAACGCCAAATGTTATTGGCAAAAAATCATTATGTCTCCGTTTTTTTGTCTGAAAGGGTGGTTCTCTCAAAAAACTTGTTGAAGAGTGGGAAGGGCTTTAATTTTTTGTGACTTGCCACTACTGCCTAATGGTCTTGTCACTACGGCCTACTGGGGTTGCCACTACGGCCTACTGGCGTTGCCACTACGGCCTACTGGGGTTGCCACTACGGCCTAATGAGGTTGCCACTACGGCCTAATGGTCTTGCCAAAGGGCTACGGTGTGGAGTCAGTGGCTGTGGTAGGGGTGAATTCACAGGCTGTCGCTTTACACCATGCAGGTGTTGAGCAGATTTTCTCCAGTGGTCATTATCCTCATTTTATATTTGCCGCTGCTGTACGAAATGCGCATCAGACGGCGCGGTCCAAACTCGTCGGGAGAAAGCGCGAGAGCCACATGTCCCATCGTGCGTCGCAGGTTCAGCTCCACACACGGGTGGAGGAGAAGTCCGTCGGACGAGTTGTCGGCATTTGCCACAACCATCATGTCCAAACCTAATGGCCCCGAATAAACGCCAGAGAGGCTTGTGGCGAGCAGGTCTGTGACAGCCTCTGTCACCTTGTCGAGCAGCTGCAGGTCTACATTTCGTGCCAGCATGTCGCGTTTGTCGCGTTCTGTGGCGAGTATGCTGCCGCTATATGCACCACTTGTCGTGTCGAATAGCGACAATCCGCAGTAGCGCACCATCGTCTTTCCTGACGTCAGCCCATCGACAAAAAACTCCATGCCGAAGTCGCACACCTTCTGGTAGAGCGGTTCTACCGTCACTCCTCCCTGCTGCGCCATTACGTTACGCAGCCATCCACGTCCATGCTCGTCAAGTTCGGCGCCTACATATCTCACGCCACGTCCACTGCAGCTCCACGGCGACTTTATCACGCTGCGTCCATTGTCGCGCAGCAACCTGTCTACCTCCTCCGTCGAAGAGCAGTAGCGACTCTCGCCAATCAGTCGGCTGTCCATCGCTGTCAACGCCGGCAACAGATGTTCTGCCGCAAACTGTCGGCTGCTAATCTGCCTTATGCGCGCCAGTCTGTCGGCGTTGGGCAGCAGACGTTGCAACGCCATGTTTACCTTTGTCAGCTGAAAGCAAAGTGTCTTGTCCCATCCCCAGGGTTCTACATCCTCTATCTCGCTTGCATCGATGTGAGATAAGTCGGCAGTAGAGACAAATCTCACGTCACGTGCAAATGCCTTCATGTGGCGCACCGCTTCTGCCGCTGCTTCCACGTCGTCGACCAGCACAAGATCGCCATGTTCTGCCCAAAAGGCGGGCAGAAATCCAAGACTTGCGCGCATTTGTCTTCCTGCATGTGGGGCAGTGAAGCGTTCCATGTCTGCGGCAAGCGCAATGTCGTGTTCTGGATTGAAAATGTGTAGTTTCATTTGTCCCTCCATTACTTCATTGCCTTTACATATTCCGCACACATCTCCGCACAGCGTTCGCCGTCAACACCTGCCGACACTATGCCGCCAGCATAGCCAGCACCCTCGCCACATGGGAACAGTCCCTGCACGGTGACGTGTTGTAGCGTCTCTGGGTTGCGCACGATGCGCACCGGCGATGAGGTGCGTGTCTCTGTAGCGATTAGTACCGCCTCGTTGGTGAGGAATCCGTGGCTCATCTTGCCAAATTTCTTGAAGCCTTCTTGCAAACGTTTCGCCACAAACGGCGGCATCCAGAAGTGCAGCGGCGAAGATATAAGTCCTGGCGCATAGCTGCTCTTGGGCAGGTCATAGCTCAGCCGATTGTTCACGAAATCTGCCATGCGCTGTGCCGGCGCCGTCTGTCTCATGTTGCCCTGCTGCCAGCAGTCGCGCTCCAGATTTTCCTGAAAGTGCATCATGCACAACGGGTCTGAGGTGTCGCCGCCCACATCTTCGGGATGTAACTCCACCACCATACCGCTGTTGCTCCACTGCGTGCCGCGGTTGCTCGGACTCATGCCGTTCACCACCAGCTGCTGTGATCCTGTCGCTGCCGGTATGACGAAGCCACCAGGACACATGCAGAACGAGTAGACGCCGCGCTCCTCCACCTGAGTGACAAAGCTATATTCGGCGGCAGGCAGATATTTGCCTCTGCCTTCGCGGTTGTGATATTGTATTTGGTCGATGAGTTGCGACGGATGTTCCAGTCTCACACCCACGGCAATGCCTTTTGCTTCAATCTGTATGTTGCTCTCTGCCAGCAGACGGTACACGTCGCGTGCAGAGTGGCCTGTGGCAAGAATGACCGGACCTCGGAACGTCAGTTCGTCTCCTGTCTTCAGGTCTACGGCTTCGACACCTATCACGCGCTCGCTTTCCACGATGAGACGTGTCATCTTTGTCTGGAAGTGAACCTCTCCGCCACAATTTATTATGGTGTTGCGCATGTTTTCTATGACACGCGGCAGTTTGTCGGTACCGATGTGTGGATGTGCGTCGGCAAGAATGGATGTGCTGGCACCGTGCTGGCAGAACACGTTCAATATCTTGTTCACGTTGCCGCGCTTCTTAGAGCGGGTGTAGAGCTTGCCGTCTGAATAGGCGCCGGCGCCACCTTCGCCAAAGCAGTAGTTGCTCTCGGCGTCTACCTTCTGCGTCTTCGTTATCTGTGCGAGGTCGAGCTTGCGCTCACGCACATCTTTGCCGCGCTCCAGCACGATGGGGCGCAGTCCTAGCTCAATGAGTCGCAGCGAGGCGAACAGTCCGCCAGGACCTTCGCCCACGACGATGACCCGTGGACGTCCCTCCACGTTCTGGTATTCGGTGTGTTCGTATTCGTCGTCTTGCGGCATCTCGTTTATGTACACTCTCACCTTGAGGTTAACAAATATGGTGCGCTGCCGTGCGTCGATGCTTTTCTTCAGCACTCTCACACAGTTTATGGTGCGCTGGTCCATGCCCTGTTCCTCAGCCAAGTAGCGTTTTATCGCATTTTCGCTTGCCGCAATAACGGGAAGCACTCTTATCTGAAATTCTTTTGTCATTTCGTAAGTGAAGTTTATCAATGAGTTAACCTTTTAACCCTTAAATCAAAAAAATCGCTACAAATATACACATTTCTTCGCTAATAATGTTGGTGGGGGAAAAAACTTTGTATTTTTGCACTAAAACAAGTGCTCAAAGATAGCAGATAGTCATATCGTAAAGCTCATCGTGTCTAACCAAATCAGACAAATGAAAAGCAACAATACACATCGTTTTCTTCTTGTTGTCACACTTTTAGTAGCGGTGACGTGTCTGAACCATGCCGCAACGAAGTATGGACATGGTTTGTTGGGCTATGGACAAAAACATTCTTACTACACAGTTAAGCCAGAGAAGCAAGACACTGGAATGGCAAAAAAGCAGCACTCCGAGGAGTCAAAGAAGGCAAAGAAGCAACGCATGGTATATCTGCAAGGCACGTCCAAAGACTCGTTCACGAAGGCCATGCTGCAAGCACACATAACGGTTATGGATGCCGACAGCGCCGTGATAGACACCACAACAGCTTGGCGTTGGAACAACGAGGGCGGATGGGATATGCAGGTGCCAGCCCGCGCAGGCATGCTCATCATCAAAGGCGAGTGTGACGGCTATGAGACAAGCTTTCTCAACTTCAACATCCGAAGCATTGGGCGCAACAGTTCGTTCAAGGTGCCACCCGTGTTGCTGAAAAAGAAACTTAACGAAGACATCTATAAAGATGTAGACCTCGATGGCGTGGTCGTAACGGGCACGAAAATAAAGATGACCTACCGCGGCGACACCATAGTCTACAACGCCTCTGCCTTCAATCTGCCCGATGGCTCAATGCTCGACGCCCTCATTCGCCAGATGCCGGGTGCCGAACTGAAAAGCAACGGCGACATCTACATCAACGGCAAGAAGCTCGACTATCTGCTTCTCAACGGCAAAGACTTCTTTAAGGGCAAAAACAAGGTGATGCTCGACAACCTGCCCTACTACACCGTGAAGGAGCTAAAGGTCTACAACAAACAGACAGACAAGAGCGAGATGTTGGGAGAGAATGTGGAGAAGAAAGACTATGTCATGGACGTGAGCCTCAAGCGCCAGTATAACCGCGGACTGATGGCCAACGCCGAAGTTGCGGGCGGCACAAAGGAGCGATGGATGGCACGACTGTTCTCTCTCTATTTTGACGACCACACACGTATGTCGCTCTTTGCCAACGCCAACAACGTGAACGAGACACAGACGCCAGGCACTGAAGGCGACTGGCAGCCATCAAACAGTCCGCAGGGGCAGACCACCACACGCCTTGTCGGTCTGCATCTCAACACAGAAGACAAGAACAAGGTGGTGACCGACAACATCGACGCCACCGCCACATGGACCGATGCCGTGGACGAGATGCGCTCGGCAAGCGAGTCGTTCGCATCGGGCGGCAACATCTTCAGACGCTCCATGAGCCTTAACCGACAGAAAGATTTCAGGGCAAGCCTGCAAAACAACATGCGCTTGAGAACAGGAAATATAGGCATGACATCATGGACATCGCTCGACTACAGCAACAGCCGCAACAACGCCAACAGCCGCAAAGCAACCTACGACAACGCCCCGTCACGGTTTGGAAGCATAAAAGAGGTGCTCGACTCCACATTCTTTGCCGACACCAACCCTCTGCTCTCCATGCTTACCAACCGTTCACAGAGCATATCGCTGGACCGCTACCGCTCGTTCAGCGCCAGCCAAGACACATGGGCTTTTTACCAGTTGCCGTGGGGCGACCGCTTAGAGATAAACATAGACGGCGCATACAGCCTGTCAAAACCAAGCGACAGCCACACCATGACACGCAACGACTATATGAAGACCGGTGAGAGCGACACACGCAACGTCTATTCCGACCGCCACAACAACACCTATTCTTACAACGCCGCATTAGGCTATTCGTTGACCCTCCCCGTAGGTCTCTACATCAAGCTTCAAGGAGGCTACAAGCAGTCGCTCTCTACAAGCAACAATCTCAACTACCGTCTCGACCGCTTCGGCGGACGATGGACAGACCTTGCCACAAGCATGCTCCATGAGCTACCGTCAACACGCGACTCGATGTTTCTTGCCCTCGATTTCGGCAACAGCATCCACCATGCCGACCTCAAACGCTCATACACCACGCAAGCCGTGCTCAACTTCAACAACAGAAGCAACACGCTGTTTGCGAGCATGCTCCTGCCGTTGAGATGGCAGCACGAGCGCCTCAGCTATCATCAGGCCGTGCTCGACACGGTAGCCACACGCCGCAACGTGCTGTTCATGCCTGGCATCAGCGTGTTCTGCAACAAAGAAAAGGTGCAATATAGCGCGTCGCTGTTCCTGTCGTCCACGCTGCCGCCGATGACCTCCCTTATGCCCGTGAGCAACGACCTCAACCCGTTGGCTGTGCGCATAAGTAACCCCGGCCTCAAGCGAACGAGCAACATGAGCATAAATGGCGACATCAGCTTCAACCAGAAGCGACATCAGCAAAACATATCGTTTGGCTTCGATGCAAACATAAGCCGCAACAGCTTAGGCACACGCACCACCTATAACCGTGCAACAGGAGGCTACACCTACATGTCAGACAATGTGAAAGACGGCAACTGGTCTGTGAGCGCACGCAACGGTTTTACGCGAACCCTCGACAAAGCCGACCGTCTGACCCTTGACAACCGATTGTCATACAACTATAGTCGCAACACCGACTTCGACATTGCCTACGACGAGTCGTCAACTGAGTTGAGCCGCGTCAACACGTCGCTGCTCGGCGAGAAGCTGTTGCTCACATACCGCAAGGGTGACTTCAGCGCCTCATGTAGCGGCAATCTGTCATGGCGACACAGCACAGGCTACCGCGACAACTTTGAGACCATCAACACCTTCGATTTTTCTTATGGCATGACGCTCTCCTGTCAGTTGCCACTGTCTGTCACCCTCGCCACCGACCTATGCCAATACAGCCGTCGTGGCTACGGCGAAAGCTCCATAAACACCGACAATCTGGTGTGGAACGCCTCGCTCACCCGCACCTTTGGCCATGGCAAATGGGTCCTCAAGGCCGAGGCTTTCGACCTCTTGCATCAGCTCTCCAACACCACCTATGCCGTCAACGCGCAGGGCCGTACCGAGGTGTGGCGCAACACCATACCGAGCTACGCCATGCTCCATCTGGCGTATAAGTGGAGCAAGATGCCCAAAGGTAAGAAATAAATATGTGCAAAGACGTCGTCTCTTCTAATTTTTAGTTCTTCTACAAGACAAAACGCCTTGTTGTTATATTGCTTTTTCCATTTGCCGCAATAACGAGAAGCTGTCTTGTCTGAATTTCTTTTGTCATTTCGTAAGTAAAGCTTGTTTGTGAAGTGAGCTTTTAATACTTAAATCAAAAAAATCGCTACAAATAAACACTTTTCTTCCCCAATAATGTTGGCGGAAAATAAAATCTTTGTATTTTTGCAGCCGTGTTTGGTGCATTTTTGCCACAAGTGAGCCTCGGAAAGGCTTGTCGCAGTGTGAGCCGCATCCATGCCGCCCTCGTATAAGCGGACGTTATCAGCCACCTGCCCATCCTTTTTCAGGCCAGCCACACACCGTCACAAACTGCCACCTTTGTTTGGTGGCTCAATAAAAATACAAACAACACAAATGAAAGTATTAAAGTTTGGCGGAACATCTGTAGGTTCCGTGAAGAGTATTCTGAGTCTTAAAAACATTGTGGAGAACGAGGCAAAGAGCCAACCTATCATTGTCGTCGTCAGTGCGCTCGGAGGTATTACCGACAAGTTGCTCGCCACATCGCAGCTCGCCCTCAAGGGAGACGAGAGCTGGAAGGACGAGTTTCAAGCCATGGTTGAGCGCCACCACAAGATGATAGACACTATCATCACCAATCCCCGTCAACGAGAAGATTTATTCAACAAGGTGGACGCACTGTTAGAGCAGCTGCGCAGCATCTATTTTGGCGTGTTCCTTATCCACGACCTTAGTGAGAAGACGCAAGACGCCATCGTGAGCTATGGCGAACGTCTCAGTTCGCTTATTGTTGCCACGCTGGTGAAGGGCGCTAAGTGGATGGACTCGCGCGACTTTATTAAGACCGTGCAGAAAAACGGTAAGCATGTGCTTGAGACAGACCTCACCAATAAGCTGGTGCGCAAGGCGTTTGCCGACCTGCCACACGTCACGCTTGTGCCTGGTTTCATCAGCCGCGACGCTGCCACCGACGAGGTGACAAACCTCGGTCGTGGAGGTAGCGACTACACCGCCGCCATCATTGCTGCAGCCCTTGACGCCGACGTGTTGGAGATATGGACCGATGTAGACGGTTTCATGACTGCCGACCCGCGTGTCATCAAGACCGCTTACACCATCAACGAGCTTAGTTACGTTGAGGCAATGGAGCTGTGTAACTTCGGTGCAAAGGTGATTTATCCCCCTACAATCTATCCCGTTTGCGTGAAGAATATTCCCATCCGCGTGAAGAATACCTTCAATCCGCAGAACCCTGGTACTATCATTAAAGACAAAATAGACAACGACAGTAAGCCCATCAAGGGCATCTCGAGCATCAACGGTACAGCCATTATCACCGTGACGGGTCTGTCTATGGTGGGTGTCATCGGTGTCAACCGCCGCATCTTCACCGCGTTGGCAGACAAGGGCATCAGCGTGTTCATGGTGTCGCAGGCGTCATCAGAGAACTCTACGTCCATTGGTGTGCGCGAGGTCGATGCCGACGCTGCCGTGCGCGTGCTGAACGAGGAGTTTGCCAAAGAGATAGAGATGGGTGCCATGTTCCCCATGTTCGCAGAGAGCGGACTTGCCACCATCGCTGTGGTAGGCGAGAACATGAAACACACGCCTGGCATCGCCGGCAAGCTGTTTGGCACACTGGGTCGTAGCGGCATCAGCGTGATAGCCTGCGCACAGGGTGCTTCAGAGACCAATATCTCGTTTGTTGTCGATAGTAAATATCTCCGCAAGTCGTTGAACGTGCTTCACGACTCGTTCTTCCTGTCAGAATATAAGGTGCTCAATCTCTTTATTTGTGGTGTGGGCACCGTGGGTGGCAAACTCATTGAACAAATCAAGCAGCAGTACGAAGAGTTGAAGCAGAACAGCAAGCTGAAACTCAACGTGGTAGGCATCGCCTCGTCGAAGAAAGCCATCTTCAACCGTGACGGTATAAACCTCGACACCTACAAGGAAGAGCTGGAGGCATCGGAGCCCAGCGACACCGAGAAACTGAGACAAGAGGTCATCGGCATGAACATCTTCAACAGCGTGTTTGTCGACTGTACGGCGAGCAGCGCTGTCGCCAGCCTCTACCAGTCTCTGCTTGAACACAACACGTCTGTCGTCGCTGCCAACAAGATTGCGGCATCGGGCGACTATGACAACTACATGCGTCTCAAGCGCACTGCTCTGGAGCGTGGCGTGAAATATCTTTTCGAGACCAACGTTGGAGCGGGTCTGCCTATCATTGGTACCATCAACGACCTGCGCAACTCCGGCGACACCATACTCAAGATTGAGGCGGTGCTCAGTGGCACACTCAACTTCATCTTCAACAGCATTTCTGCAGACGTCACATTCTCTGAGGCTGTGCGTATGGCGCAGGAACGCGGTTATAGCGAGCCCGATCCACGCATCGACCTCTGTGGTATGGATGTGCTTCGCAAGCTCGTCATCCTGACCCGCGAGGCAGGATATAAGGTGGAACTTGACGAAATAGAAAAACATCTTTTCGTGCCCGCCCCCTTCTTCGAGGGCAGCATTGACGACTTCTGGAAACATCTGCCCGAGCTTGACGCTGGCTTTGAGGAGCGCCGTAAGAAACTCGAAGCAGAGGGTAAGCGCCTGCGCTTCGTCGCAACGGTAGACCACGGTAAGACGAGCGTCGCACTCAAAGAGGTGGACAGCAGCCATCCGTTCTACAATCTGGAGGGCAGCACCAACATCGTGATGCTCACCACGGAGCGCTACAAGGAGTACCCCATGCTCATACAGGGTTACGGTGCCGGTGCCAGCGTGACGGCTGCTGGTGTGTTTGCCAACATCATGTCTATCGCCAACATCTAATATATGGTTGACTTCAAGCACTGAAGAAAGATGAAACACATCATTATATTAGGTGACGGAATGGCAGACCACTCTGTCGCACGGCTTGGCGGACGTACACTTCTACAATATGCACACACACCATACATGGACCGCATCGCCCGTGAGGGACGCTGTGGACGCATGCTCACAATCCCCGACGGTTTTCATCCTGGCAGCGAGGTGGCCAATACAGCCATCCTCGGCTACGACCTCAACAAGGTGTATGAGGGTCGCGGACCGCTCGAGGCGGCATCAATCGGTTATGAGATGCAGCCCGACGACATGGCGATGCGCTGCAACATCATCACTCTGGAGGACGGACGTATAAAGAATCACCACGGTGGACACCTCAAGACCGAAGATGGCGACGTGCTGATAAAATACCTTGACGAGAAGTTGGGCAGCGACCGTGTGAAGTTCATCACGGGCATACAGTACCGCCATCTGCTCATCATAAAGAACGGCAACAAGCACATAGAGTGTGCGCCGCCTCACGACCATCCCAACGAGGAGTGGCGACCGCTGCTCGTAAAGCCTGAAGAGGGGTGGGCGGACAAGGAAGACGGCGCCCGCATGACGGCACAAGAGACCGCCGACCTCATCAACGACCTCATCTTGAAGTCGCAGAAGCTGCTGGCTGAGCATCCGTTCAATCGCGAGCGGGCAGCACGTGGCGCCGACACCGCCAACAGCATTTGGCCGTGGAGCGGTGGTTATCGCCCGTCCATGCAGACACTGCCTGAGATGTTCCCCGAGATAAAGAGCGGCGACGTTATCTCTGCTGTAGACCTCATTCGCGGTATCGGCCACTACGCCGGACTGAAGAACATCATTGTAGAAGGTGCTACCGGACTGGCAGACACCAACTATGAAGCCAAGACCGCTGCTGCCATTGAAGCTCTGCGCCACGACGACTTCGTGTTCCTACATGTGGAGGCGAGTGACGAGGCAGGTCACGACGGCGACCTCGACCTGAAGCTCAAGACCATTGAGAACCTCGACCGCCGTATGGTGGGACCCATCTACGAGGAGGTGAAAACCTGGGACGAGCCAGTGTGCATCGCCTTGATGCCCGACCATCCCACGCCCGTAGAGATTCGCACCCACATGAGCGAGCCCGTGCCGTTTGCTATTTGGTATAAAGGCATTGAACCAGATAGTGTGCAGCAGTACGACGAGGTGAGCTGTGCAAGTGGCAGCTACGGACTGCTGAAGTTGCAGGAATTTATGAGAGCATTCTTAAAGCCCCACCCCCGCGCCGCGCAAAGCGCGGCTTCCCCCTCCCCTTATGGAGGGGAGTAGATAGCAGGAGCTAAAAGAACTCATTATAAAAACATACCAAAATATCAAAAAAGATTAAATAACAAAATAAAAACAACCCACCGCCAATTTGCAAAAGCACTTCCCTCCCCGCCCTAAGGGGAGGGGAAAAGCCGCATTTGCGGCTTGGGGGTGGGGCTCTAATTATGAGATACTACAGCACCAACCATAAAGCCCCTCTGGCATCGCTGCACGAAGCAGTGGTGCGCGGACTGGCACCCGACCGCGGACTTTACATGCCCGAGCGCATAAACCGTCTGCCCAAAGAGTTTTTTGACAACATCGACAAGCTGTCTTTTCAAGAGATAGCCTATCAGGTGGCACAGGCGTTCTTTGGCGAAGATGTAGAGCCAGAGGCGCTGAAGCAGATTGTGTACGACACGCTGGCGTTTGACTGCCCACTCGTAGAGGTGGAGCCTAACATCTACAGCCTCGAACTGTTTCATGGTCCCACTCTCGCTTTCAAAGATGTGGGCGCACGCTTCATGGCACGCCTACTCCAATACTTCATCCGTCAGGAGGGTAAGGAGCAGGTCAACGTGCTCGTGGCAACCAGCGGCGACACAGGCTCTGCTGTGGCAAACGGATTCCTCGGCGTCGACGGCATACATGTGTATGTGCTCTATCCCAAAGGCAAGGTAAGCAAAATACAGGAAAGCCAGTTCACCACACTCGGTCAGAACATCACTGCCATCGAGGTGGATGGCGTGTTCGACGACTGCCAGCGACTGGTGAAGTCTGCCTTTATGGACGACGAGTTGTGCCACCACATGAAGCTCACGTCTGCAAACTCCATCAACGTGGCGCGCTTCCTGCCGCAGGCGTTCTACTATTTCCATGCCTACGCGCAGCTCAAGCGTATGGGTAAGGAGAAAGATTACGTGATATGTGTGCCGAGCGGCAACTTCGGCAACATCACCGCTGCTATCTTCGGACAGAAGATGGGTCTGCCAGTGAAGCGTTTCATCGCTTCCAACAACGCCAACGACATCGTTTACCAATATCTCCAGACTGGCAAGTATGAGCCGCGTGCCAGCCAGCAGACCATCGCCAACGCAATGGATGTAGGCGACCCCAGCAATTTTGCACGTATCTACGACCTCTTCGACGGCATCCACGAACAGATTGCTGCCATCATGAGCGGTGCCACATATAGTGACAGCCAGATTCGCCAGACCATGAAGGCGTGTCACGACGCGACAGGCTACACGCTCGACCCACATGGCGCATGCGGCTATCAGGCTCTGAAAGACCTGCTCTTGCCAGGCGAGCATGGCGTGTTTGGCGAGACAGCTCATCCTGCGAAGTTTAAGAGTGTGGTTGAAGATGCCATCGGCGCCGAGGTACAGATTCCTGAACGTCTCGCTGCCTTTATGAAGGGTACGAAGCAGAGCGTGGAGATGACGAAAGACTTCGACAGCTTCAAGACTGTCCTTATGAAGCAGTAACAGCGTTTATATACGCATCGGTCCAACGGCCGATATAAAGACAAACCCTGTCTTGCAACAACTATTGCAGCTCGCATCGTTGTTGGCAAGACAGGGCTTTTTGTTTGTAGCAAAGCGTGGTTATGATTTGGTCAATAAAACTATTTGTCGTAAATTTGCCATCATAAACATCGACTTATGACAACAATAAAGACAGACATGAAGAGACGTGCTATAGTGATGGGAGCCACTTCTGGCATAGGACATGAGGTGGCACGGCAGCTTGCTGCAAAAGGTTACGAGGTGGGCATTGCCGGACGTAGAACGGAACGGCTGGCGGAGATGGCACAGGCTACGCCTGGCATTGTGGCGTACAGACAGATAGACGTGACATGTGACGACGCGCCAGAACAGCTACAGAAACTCATTGCTGAGCTTGGTGGCATGGATCTTTATTTCCACAGTTCGGGCATAGGGTGGGAGAATGTCTTGCTTGACACCGAAAAGGAGATGAAGACGGTGGAAACCAACGGCGTGGGCTTTGTGCGCATGGTGACGGCGGCATTTAACTGGTTTGCCGAAAACCGCAATGGCAGCAATGCAGCATGTGGCGACAACAGAAAGACAGCAAGCAACAATGCACGCATAGCCTGCATCACCTCCATCGCTCGCACACGTGGACTCGGCGCCGCTCCTGCCTATTCAGCAACAAAACGCATGCAGGCCCACTACCTTGAGTGTCTGTCGCAGCAGGCTCGCATGCGTCGTCTTCCTATCAGCATAACCGACATACGTCCTGGTTTTGTGGCGACCGACCTCATTGCTGGCAGCCATTTTCCCCTTCAGCTCAAAGCTGAAGATGTGGCACGCACCATTGTTCGTGCCATTGAGCGTGGTAGCGAGGTCGTGACCATCGACTGGCGCTACCGTCTGCTTGTGGCAGCATGGCAACTCATTCCGCGCTGGCTGTGGGTAAGGCTGACCGTGGTGAAATAGAGCTTTTCTCAATAATGTAAACAATCTCGTCGCGTATCGACCGTCACACACACTCATATCGACCGTTATGAGTGTGTGTGACGGTCGATATGAGCACTCATTTCGGTCGATACGCGATGAAGAACGTCATTCGGTCATTTGAGCAATGGGGCATGTCCTTTCCTGTCGCAGCTTGCGGACTCTCTGCTGGCGCTTTACGCCTCGCAGCACTCTCAGGCCTACGCTGGGCCATGACGGTATGTGCTTTACTTGGTGGCGTACCATAGGTATGTCCCACAGCAGCATGAGTGCTGCGAAGAAGAGAGCGGCAATGAGCGTCCACCCGAACAGGGTCTTTATGCTTTGTGCCATAAATCCTTCCACTATGCCATCCATCATCTGCGCGAAGTCTATGCCGTGGCTGACTGTCGCCTTTGCCGATTTTTCCTTAAACAGGTGGGTGCGATGCAATGTTTTTTTTCTTATTGTAAGGCTCTTGCTGTTGGATTGGCGACTTGTGGTTGCCAAACAGAAAAGGGGCATGACACACGAAATCTGTTGAAACGGTTTCGTTGTGCCATGCCCCTTATAGTGGGTTATTGTTGTTATCTGTTGTTTTGTGTGCTCAGTTTAGAACAACTTGGCAGGATAGACGCCCTCGTCGATGAGGCTCTGAATCTTGGCTACCACGCTGGGACGGTCGGCGGCATAGGTCACGCCAAACCACTTGCTGGTAGTGTCGAGCACCTTTACAGTGGCGGTCTTGTCGTTGATGAGCTTGTTGACCATTAGCGGGATGAAGAACTCTGCCTTCAGGTTCTCCATGTTCTTCGGGTCG
>JALEVZ010000063.1 GCA_022788105.1 Prevotella sp.
CACAAGTCTAAATGGAATGCACAACAGCAGGCAAGGGCAGAAATCCTATTTCAGATGTTTCCCAAACTTGAGAAGGCGTATGGCCTCTACCTCAATCTTGTGGACATTTTCAACAAGAGAACTTTGCCTGCAGTAGCAAGACTTAATCTTGCCAGATGGTACAATGATGTCGAAAATTTTGGATATGAAGGCTTCAACAAGGTTATTGAAACCTTTGAGAACCACAACGACACCATCATCAACTATTTTGAGGAAAGGCTTACTAATGCATCGGCAGAGTCGTTTAATTCTAAAAAAAAGGCTTTAAGAACACAGTTTAGAGGTGTAGGGGATATTAGATTCTTCATGTACAGGCTGGCAACACTTTATTCCTAACATACGGTGTTACCAACCGGAAAAATCCGCTGACCCCCAAAAGCCGTAACCGCGCCTGCCGAAAGCCGTAACCACGCCTGCCGAAAGCCGTAACCGCGCCTGCCGAAAGACATAACCACGCAGCCGACTCCACCACTCCACGCAGCCCATATACCACACGGTTGAAATAATGTAGGCGCTTTACATCCCCGTTCTCACAGAAAAAGCGTATATTTGCAAGTACCTATGAAATATGTGGACGTAATATTGCCGCTTCCTCTTGACGGCCTTTTCACCTACTCGTTACCCGACACGATGAGCAACGGCGTTGTGCCCGGAGTGCGTGTGCTTGTTCCTCTTGGCAGGAGCAAGACATACACCGCCGTGGTGACACGTGTATATGACGAGAAGCCAGACTTTAAGACAAGAGACATCATGCAGGTGCTCGACGCCCAGCCGGTGCTCCTGCCCGAGCAGCTGCGCCTATGGCAATGGGTGTCCGACTACTACATGTCACCACTTGGCGACGTGATGAAAGCCGCGCTGCCCCCCGGCATGAAGTCAGAAGACGGCTACCGCCCACGCAAAGAGACGTACATAGCGCTCTCCCCCAACTTCCGCACACAGAACGCCCTACACATCGCACTGTCAATGCTACGCAGAGCGCAGAAGCAGCTACAGGTTTTCTCCACCTATCTCACGCTGAGCCACTGGGACATGATAGAGGGCGACACCGTCATGGAACCTGTCGTCGAAATCACACGCGAAGAACTGGTCAATGCCAGCCACTGCACGCTCGCCGTGGTAAAGGCACTTGTCGACCGCAAGTTGCTCTACACCTACGAGCGTGAGGTCGGACGCCTGAACAGCGACACAGAGTCTTGCCTTGAAAACATGAAACGTCTGAACGACGTGCAGCAGGACGCATACAACAAGATAGTGCTACAGATGACACGCAAAAACGTTGTACTGCTCCACGGTGTTACCTCGAGCGGCAAGACAGAGCTATATATCCACCTCATAGAAAAGGCCGTCAGCGAGGGCAAGCAGGTGCTCTATCTCCTTCCCGAGATAGCACTCACCGTGCAAATCACCTCGCGCCTGCGCCATGTGTTCGGCGACAAGCTCGGCATCTACCACTCAAAATACTCCGACGCCGAACGTGTGGAGATATGGCAAAAGCAACTCTCCGACTCGCCATACGACATTATACTTGGTGCGCGGTCGGCAGTGTGGCTCCCGTTCCAGCGACTCGGACTCGTCGTCATAGACGAAGAACACGAGACCTCGTTCAAGCAGCAAGACCCCGCACCACGCTACCACGCACGCTCTGCAGCCATAGTGCTGGCGTCGATGTACGGAGCAAAGACCCTATTGGGCACCGCCACACCGTCGGCGGAAAGCTATTACAACGCCACGACAGACAAATACGGCCTCGTGCGACTCACCACACGCTATAAAGGCATAGAGCTGCCAGAGATAAGAGTGGTCGACGTGAAAGACCTGCGCCACCGCAAGATTATGCGCGGTCCCTTCTCCCCCGACCTCCTTGCCGCCATGCGCGAAGCGTTAGACAACAAGAAACAAGTCATACTGTTCCAAAACCGTCGCGGCTTTGCGCCAATGATAGAGTGTAACGTCTGCGGATGGGTGCCGAAATGCAAAAACTGCGACGTCAGTCTGACGCTACACAAGACCATGAACGTGCTCACCTGCCACTACTGCGGCTACTCCTACCCCGTGCCCACACGCTGCCCCAACTGCGACAGCACCGACCTGCGTGGCCGCGGATTCGGCACCGAGAAGGTGGAAGACCAGATACGCGAACTGTTTCCGACAGCACGCGTGGCACGCATGGACCTCGACACCACGCGTACACGCAACGCCTACGAACGTCTGATTGGCGAGTTTTCGGCAGGAAACACCGACATACTCATCGGCACACAGATGATAAGCAAGGGTCTCGACTTCGACAACGTGAGCGTGGTGGGCATACTCAACGCCGACTCCATGCTCAACTACCCCGACTTCCGCGCCTACGAACACGCGTTCATGATGATGGCACAGGTCAGCGGACGCGCCGGACGCAAAGGCGAGCGCGGCCTCGTGCTGCTACAGACCAAGTGCGCCGACCTGCCCGTCATACAGCAGGTCGTGAGAAACGACTACGAAGGCTTCTTTCAGGGACTGATGGAGGAGCGACAGATCTTCCACTATCCGCCGTTCTACCACCTCGTCTACATCTTTATAAAACACCGCGACGACCGCATCGTGGAGTCGGCATCGCTCGAGTTTGCGGGCCGTCTGCGCACCTACCTCGGCTCCCGCATCCTCGGACCCGACAAGCCCGCCGTGGCGCGCGTAAAGGAAATGAACATACGCAAGATTGCGGTGAAGCTCGAAAACAGCATCGACCTCGCCAAAGTGCGCCTCTGTCTGCGCCAGCAGCAAGCCGAACTGCTCAAGGACAAACGCTACGCCACACTACAGATCTACTACGATGTAGACCCCCTATAAGTCCCCACCACTTCGGAATAATTCCTGATTTTAGGACACTAAAAGACGGAATAATTCCCGATTTCAAGGCGTAAAAACACGGAATAATTCCTGTTTTAGGGGTATAAAAAGGCGGAATAATTCCTGAAAAACACTTTTATATGAAGTTTTTTTGTATCTTTGCAGATATAAAAAGACCATTTTATGCTATACAGAAAGTTTGCTACGCATCTGGAACAATTCCTTAATAATGAGCCAAATAAGATTTTGCTCGTCAACGGGGCGAGACAGATTGGGAAGTCATTCATCATACGAAATGTTGGCACACGGCTGTTCAAAAATTTTGTCGAGATAAATCTCAAAGCCGACAAAGAAGGTGCCGGCATCTTTGCAACAGTAAGAAGCAAAGACGATTTTTATCTGCAACTCGGAGCATTGGCAGGCAACAAGTTGGGCGACAGAGCCGACACATTGGTTTTTCTCGACGAGATACAGAGCTATCCACACCTCATGACAATGCTTAAATTTCTCAATGAAGAAGGGCGATATCGCTACATTGCGAGCGGTTCGGAGCTTGGAGTGGCCCTGGCACAGACGCCGTCGGTGCCGATTGGAAGCATAGCGATAGAGCAGATGTACCCTCTCGACTTTGAGGAGTTTCTTTTGGCGATGGGCTGCGGACAGGCAACCATCGACGGCATAGCAGAGAGTTTCAGCAAGCGACAGCCGCTTAACGACTCTCTGCACAGCTACATGCTGCAACAGTTCAAGATATATATGCTCGTGGGAGGCATGCCCGACGCCATAAACAAGTTCATCGAGAGCCGCAACATTGCACTGGTGCGTGACATACAGCGCGACATTCACGCCCTCTACCGCATTGATGCATCACAATATGACGACGAGAAGAAGCTTGTAATACGCAACATCTACGACCTCATACCGTCGAACATGGAGAACAAAAAGAAGCGCGTCGTCGTGAAAAAGATAGAGGGCAAAGCCGGACACAAGCAGTTCAGCGACTACGCCGACGAGTTTGAGTACCTCACAAACTCGGGCGTTGCACTTGCCGTGAAAGCCATAACTAACCCCAAATTTCCGCTGCTGGAGTCGGAAAGCAAGAACCTGCTGAAGCTCTATCTCAGCGATGTGGGACTGCTCACCAACCTACTCTACGCCACAAACATAAACGCGGTGTTGGGCGATGAATGCAGCGTGAACCTCGGTTCGGTGTATGAGTCGGTGGTGGCACAAGAGCTTCACGCCCACGGCCACGCCCTCCACTACTACGACAACAAGCAACGCGGAGAGGTAGACTTCCTCATCGACGACTACTCCACGCTCACGGTGCTGCCCATAGAGGTAAAGTCGGGAAAAGACTACAAGGTGCATAGCGCTTTGGACAAATTCCTTTCCACACCAGACTACCACATATCCCAAGCTGTGGTGTTCAGCAACGAGCAGAATGTCTATACCGAACAAGGCATAACCTACATGCCTGTTTACTACGTGATGTTCTTCAAAAACGAACCTATGTCTACCGCAGATTGCATAATACCAGCCGTACCACTCGGATAAGACAAGAACACATACGCCACCATATTACAACAAAACGAAGGAGGAACCCATTATGGATACATCTTATATAGACTTGACCATTCGCCTTACGCTCGCCCTTGTGCTGGGCGGCGCGATAGGCATAGAACGTGAATACAGGGCGAAGGAGGCGGGATTCCGCACACACTTCCTCGTGGCACTGGGCAGTGCGCTGTTCTGCGTGGTATCGCAATACGGCTTCGGCGTCGACCTCAAAGACTCGTCGCGCGTGGCAGCACAGGTAGTGTCGGGCATCGGATTTCTCGGTGCAGGCACCATCATCTTCCAAAAGAACGTGGTGCGCGGACTCACCACCGCCGCGGGTCTGTGGGTAACGGCAGCCATCGGTCTGGCATGCGGCACCGGCATGTTCGTGGCAGCGACCATCGCCACCGTCATGGTGTTGCTCGGCCTCGAGGTCATCAACGCCCTTATACCCCAGCTCGGCATGACCACCGTGGAGCTGTCGTTCTCGGCGCCGTCGACAGAGAGCGTGCGCGAACTCATTTCGCACATGAGAAGCGACGGCATGGACGTGCAGTCTTACGAGCTGAAGGAGCGCCGCACATCGAAAGGCGAGTTGCTTGAGGCTAACATTCAGCTGAAGGTGAAACGTGGCACGACCGACAACCTGCGCGTCATCGACTACATGGACCCCTTCACCGACGTGCGCATATCGGCGGTTGAGGGATAGACGAAATCTGGCGTGCAGCACTACGCCACTGCCAACGCTGCTGATTAAAATAACGGTCAGCACCGATAAAAAAAACTGTCAATAACTATCGAAAAAGCGGTCAGCATCGATTGACAAAATGATAGCTGCCAATTGACAAAATGATAGTGCCCCTTTGAGCTTGTCAAAGGGGCGTAGTGGCGACGTCAGTACGGCCTAATGACAAGCCCAAAGAGCCGTAGTGAGAAAGCCGCGCTGCCTTTAACATGTGTTAAGAATTGGCGTAAGCAAAAACGACAAAAAAGTAGCAAAACGTCAGCAAAGTTGCCGTTTCACTTTCCTCCAGACCCTCGGCAGGCGCCAAAATATAATGTACAAAAACAAAAAAGCCAAAAGACTGCGGCGCATAGCACCAGTCCTTTGGCTTTTTCCGTATAACGTAGCCTCGCGTTGAAGGCTGCACAGATTATCCGTAGATTATCTTTCCGTTCTCGTCGCGGTTTTCATCGATGAACGACTTGTTGTACTGCGTCATGCCGCGGAGCGACATACCCATGTTTGAGAAGCCACCGTCGTGGAACAGAGTCTGCATGGTCACCTTGCGGGTGAGGTCAGAGAACATCACCACACAGTAGTCGGCGCACTCGTCAGCAGAGGCGTTGCCAAGCGGAGACATGCGGTCGGAGAAGTCGTAGAGACCATCAAAGCCCTTGATGCCGCTGCCGGCAGTGGTGAATGTGGGCGACTGCGAAATGGTGTTGATGCGCACACCCTTCTCACGTCCATAGATATAGCCGAAGCTGCGGGCTATAGACTCGAGCAGCGACTTAGCGTCTGCCATGTCGTTGTAGCCGAAGAAGGTGCGGTGTGAAGCCACGTAGGTGAGTGCCAGCACCGATGCGCCCTCGCTCAGCGCGTCGAGTTTCTTTGCCACCTGCAACATTTTGTGGAACGAGATGGCCGAGATGTCGAGCGTCTTGTCAAGGAAGTCGTAGTCGAGGTCGTCGTATGTACGCTTCTTACGCATGTTCACGCTCATGGCGCAAGAGTGGAGCACGAAGTCGATCTTTCCACCCAGAGCCTCCTGTGCCTGAACGAACAGGTTGTTGAGATCCTCCACCGATGTCGCATCAGCAGGGATGACGGTAGCGCCGGTCTTCTTTGCCAGCTCGTCGATGGTACCCATG
>JALEVZ010000003.1 GCA_022788105.1 Prevotella sp.
TTATCAAAACTTACAACATCGAAGTTGTCTATAAGCACATCCGGAAGAATGGCACGTAGTAGCTTGGTCTGTTCCATATGGCAAAGGTACGACTTTATTCCTAACATACGGTGTTACCAACCGGAAAAATCCGCTGACCCATTATTCAGGGCTCACCTGATTATTTAAAGCGAAAATGTTGGGAGATAATGTGGGGCTGAATGGTGTTTTTGCACTATCTTTGCATAAGATAGGCTGCACCTCAGCAATTGAAGCGAGCTTCATTGCCTTCGGTTTGCACTATCTTTGCATAAGATAGGCTGCACCTCAGCAATTGAAGCGAGCTTCATTGCCTTCGGTTTGCGCTATCTTTGCAAAACTTAAACCAATTGATATGACAACATTTTTCAGAAAATCAATAAAGATATTGCCGGGCGTCCGCGTGAACTTCGGAAAGAAAAGTACGAGTGTGAGCATAGGACCGCGTGGTGCGAAAATCACGACAGGGACGAAGGGGACGCATGTCAGTGTGGGCGTTCCTGGGACAGGGGTGTATTGTCTTTGTGACAAAAGAATGTCTTTTGAAAAATAATATGCTGCGAAAAGACAGTAAAAGAAAGAAAAAATGTAACTTTGTAACATAGTCCGTGTTTTTCAAGGACATAGTAAACCAAATCAAACATAATATATGCGTGATTTTAAAGACATAAAGGTCGCCGTGGCAGGCACAGGTTACGTTGGTCTGAGCATTGCCACCCTGTTGTCGCAGCACCATCATGTGACAGCCGTAGATGTGATTCCTGAGAAGGTGGAGAAGCTGAACAATAAGATTTCGCCGATACAAGACGACTATATAGAACGGTATCTGACAGAGAAGCCTTTGGACCTCGTCGCCACGCTTGACGGTAGGTCTGCCTATGCCGATGCTGACTTTGTGGTAATCGCCGCACCTACTAACTACGACCCGGTAAAAAACTATTTTGACACCACACACGTGGAGGAGGTCATAGACCTGGTGTTGGAGGTGAACCCTGACGCCGTCATGGTCATAAAATCTACTATCCCCGTCGGCTATACTCGCAACCTTTACTTGAAGTATGCCAAGCAGGGCGTCGCGCAGCTCAATCTCCTGTTTTCGCCTGAGTTCCTGCGTGAGAGCAAGGCGCTGTACGACAATCTCTACCCGAGTCGCATCATAGTGGGCTATCCCAAGATTATAGACAAGCCAGAGTTTGAGACAGAGAACCGGGCGATAGAGTCGGTGTCGGATGTGAAGAAGCTTGAGGAGGCAGCCCATACGTTTGCTGCGCTCTTGCAGGAGGGGGCCATCAAGGAAGACATACCGACGCTTTTTGTTGGAATGAAAGAGGCGGAGGCAGTGAAACTGTTTGCCAACACCTATCTCGCCCTGCGTGTGAGCTACTTCAACGAGCTTGACACCTACGCCGAGATGAAGGGTCTTGACTCGCAGGCCATTATAGAAGGCGTGGGACTGGACCCACGCATCGGGTCGCATTACAACAACCCCTCCTTCGGCTACGGCGGCTACTGTCTGCCTAAGGACACCAAGCAGCTGTTGGCAAACTACCAGGATGTACCGCAAAACATGATGACAGCCATTGTGGAGTCGAACCGCACGCGTAAGGATTATATAGCCGATGCCGTGCTGCGCAAGGCGGGCTGGTACGACTACACGAGCAACAACCAGTACGGGACAGAGCCTGGTAACTGTGTGATAGGCGTCTATCGACTGACCATGAAGTCAAACTCCGACAACTTCCGACAGTCTGCCATACAGGGCATCATGAAGCGCATAAAGGCCAAAGGTGCCGAGGTCATAATCTATGAGCCTACGCTCGCCGATGGCACCACATTCTTCGGCAGCCGTGTCGTCAACGACTTGTCGCAGTTCAAGGCACAGAGCAAGGCCATCATTGCCAACCGCTTCGACGACAGTCTGAAAGACGTGGAGGATAAAGTCTACACGCGCGACATCTTCAGACGCGATTAGGCGGAGGACGAGAGCTGATGTTGGTGCATCGTTGCGTTGTGTGGTTTCGACACTACGGTAGCCTGCAAGCCTCATCAGTTTTGGATAAAGTTTGTGTTAATACATCGGGAAAGTTCTTTTATTTAAAGGTTTTGTGCTAACTTTGTAGCGACAATTGAATAAGATGCAACGCTGTGCTACAAGACGTTACAGGTCGGCTACAAGGTTCAATACTCCCAAAAGTTGCACAAAGTGTTAACGATAAACGAGTTATAGATAACGGCAACGGATGGTGAAATGTTGCCGTCGCGACACAGAGACAGCCGAAAGTTTTTCTCACAGAAGACTTTCGGCTGTTTTCTTTCATGTGCCGCAGGGTATTTGTTTGACAGTAGAGAGACGAGCAGTGTATGTCGGTGGCACGCGTGTAGTCATATAGTCGGGTTGAGAGAATAACATTTTGACTTTCTATGAATACAGAAAACCTTTCGTTAGTGAAGAAGACGGTGGTGGGAGTACAGTTCCTGTTTGTCGCCTTCGGAGCTACTGTGCTCGTGCCGTTGCTTATCGGCATCGATCCCGCCACGGCGTTGTTTACAGCAGGTCTGGGCACGTTCATTTTCCATTTCGTCACCAAAGGCAAGGTGCCCATCTTCCTCGGGTCATCGTTTGCGTTCATCGCGCCCATCATTGCTGCAACAAAACAGTGGGGCTTGCCCGGCACATTGGCAGGTCTTACCGCCGTGTCACTGGTCTATTTCGTGATGAGTGCCCTCGTGAAGTGGCAGGGCAAGCGGTTCCTCGACCGCATATTCCCGCCCGTGGTGATAGGACCAGTCATCATACTTATCGGCCTTTCGCTCTCAGGCAGTGCTGTGAACATGGCTAAAACCGACTGGATGCTTGCCTTCGTAGCACTCATCACTGCCATCGTGGTGCTCACCTTCAGTCGCGGCATGCTTAAACTTGTGCCTATAATATCGGGCATTCTTGTGGGCTATGTTGTCGCTGTGGCGATGAATAAGGTCGACTTTTCAGGCGTCGCTGCTGCTTCGTGGATTGCCATGCCCGTTCATTTCGACACCATAACCCATTTCCAATGGGCGCCGTTCCTTTACATGATTCCTGTCGCCATAGCCCCAGTGCTTGAACATATCGGCGACGTGTACGTGGTGGGAGCAGTCGCAAAGAAAGACTTCGTTGCCGATCCCGGCATACACCGCACCATGCTGGGCGACGGTTGCGCTTGTCTTGCCTCCGCCTTTCTTGGCGGTCCGCCAGAGACCACTTACTCGGAGGTGACGGGTGCCATGTCTATAACGAAAATCACTTCGCCCGCCGTCATACGCATCTCGGCAGCCACCGCCATCTGCTTCTCTGTCGTTGGTAAGCTCAGCGCATTGCTTCAGAGCATACCCCAGGCTGTGCTCGGCGGCATCATGCTGCTCCTGTTTGGCACCATCGCAAGCGTAGGAGTGCAGAATCTCATGCAGAACAAGGTGGACATGAACGACACACGCAACGTCATCATCATCTCCGTCATGCTCACTATGGGTCTCGGCGGCGCCGTGTTGTCCAGCGGTTCGTTCGCCATCTCGGGCATCGGACTGTCTGCCGTGGTGGGAGTGGTGCTCAACCTTGTGCTCCCTAAGACGAAGAAAGTGGCGTAGAGATTATGCGATGCGTCATCCTCCTCGTAAATATTAGATAAACAACCAACTAACAAATAAAACACATCCGTAAAATGAAAGCCAACAGACTGGCCCTAATGGCCTCTTTGCTACTTATGCTGTTGCTCGTGCCAGCAAAGTCAAGCGCACAGGTCAACGCACAGTTGTTCTACGATTTCGGAAGCGACCGCAAGTTCATGACGCTCACACTTGAGATGTTCAAGGCCGACAAGTGGGGTAATACCTACTTCTTTGTAGACCACGACTTCAACTACGACCAACATGTCGAGGGCCCAAACCTCGCTCCTGGCGGCACCTATCTTGAGATTGCGCGTTGCCTTAACTTCTGGCAGGAGTCTCCGTTGAAGGCTCTGAGCCTGCAGGTAGAGTACAACGGTGGCATCACACGCTCTTACCCTATCAACAGCGCGGTGCTCGTGGGTCTCGACTACTTCCTTCACAGCAAAGACTATAAGAACACCTTGAACCTCAAAGTGCTGTACAAGAATGTAAGAAAACACTCGAGCGACGTGCCAATGCAGCTAACCGCCGTGTGGGCAATGAACGATCTGTTCGGCGTGAAGGGCCTAAATTTTAACGGCTTTGCCGATTTCTGGTGGGAAGACCACGACTGCCTGAACGACGATGGCGAGTGGGACAAGAAGAGCACCGTGTTCATTACCGAGCCGCAGCTGTGGTACAATGTGGGTCAGCACTTCGGTGTAGACAATCTCAGCGTAGGCTCAGAGATAGAGTTTACCAACAATTTCGGCTCTACATCAGACTTCAAGTGCCGTCCCTGTCTTGGCATAAAGTGGGACTTCTAATGCCAAACGGTCGTCACACGGCGTCCGCCTCTGCTTGTGGAACAGGGCGCCCTATGATGAAAGACAAATATAAAAAAGAACAAAAACATATAACATCATGTTAGAAAAACTCTTCGGCTTCGACGCCTCGAAGCACAAGGTAAAGACGGAAGTGATGGCTGGCATCACGACATTCCTCACAATGGCATACATCCTTGCCGTCAATCCGAACATCTTCTCAAGCCTCGCGTCAAAGGGCATGGACACCAACGCTGTGTTCACCTCTACGGCGCTCGCCGCGATAGTGGGCACGCTCCTCATGGCGTTCTACGCCAAAAAACCGTTCGGACTGGCGCCGGCCATGGGTCTTAACGCCTTCTTCGTGTTCACCGTGTGCCTCACGATGGGCTATTCGTGGCAGTTTGCGCTCACCGCCATACTCATAGAGGGCTTCCTTTTCGTGCTGCTCACTGTCACAAAGGTGCGCACCCTCATCGTCGACGCCATCCCTGCCACCCTCAAGCGCGCCATCGGCGCAGGCATAGGACTGTTCATAGCGTTCATTGGTCTGAAGAATGCAGGCATCATTGTGGAAAACTCGGCAACCTATGTGACTATCGGCGACATGACCCATGGGTCGGCATTGCTCGGTGTTATAGGCATCGTGCTGACCTCGGTGCTTGTCATCAGACGCGTGCCAGGCTCGCTTCTTATCGGCATTCTCGGCACCGCCCTTATCGGCATTCCTATGAACATAACGTCGTTTAATGGCATTGTCGACACACCGCCGTCTATCGCTCCCATCTTCTGCCAGTTCGAGTTCCACAACATACTGACCATCGACATGGTGATTGTGGTGTTCTCCTTCCTGTTTATCGACATGTTCGACACCATGGGCACGCTCGTTGGCGTGTGTACAAAGGCTGGCATGATGCGTCCTGACGGCCGTATTCCCGGACTCAACAAGGCGTTCATGGCCGACGCCGTGGCAACTATGGCTGGCGCATGTCTGGGTTCAAGCACCACCACTACCTACGTAGAGAGTGCTGCTGGTGTGGCACAGGGTGGCCGTACGGGTCTCACTGCTTTCTCTACAGCTGTCTGCTTTGTTGTGGCACTGTTCTTTGCGCCGCTGTTCCTGTCCATCCCTGCTGCTGCCACCACTCCCGTGTTGGTCATCGTGGGACTGTTCATGCTCAGCCCGGTCAAGGACATCGACCTCAACAACTATGCTGAAGCCATCCCTGCATTCATCACCATTGTGATGATGCCGCTGACCTACAGCATCTCCGACGGCATCTTGTGTGGCATGATATCCTATGTAGCCATCAACGCGTTGTGTGGCAACTGGAGAAAACTCAACGTCACTATCTGTGTGCTGGCGGTGCTGTTTGTTATGAAGTATATTTTTATTTAAGTTGACGAGTTGACAAGTTGACGAGTAGACAAGTGACGAGTGAGGAGTAGACGAGTTGACAAGTGACGAGTAGACAAGTGACGAGTGAGGAGCAGACGAGTTGACAAGTGACAAGTAGACGAGTAGACAAGTAGATTTGTTGACAAGTAGATAAGTAGACGAGGAACAAGGATATTAGCAGTAAAGCATATATGAACAGAAGCGACGCACTATTGGCAAACATACGCAACGGGCTGCCGTTGACGATGGGAGAGAAGCTAAGCCTCATTTGGGGGCTTAGCGTACCGTCCATACTTGCGCAGGTCACGAGCGTGATGATGTTCTTCATCGACGCCGCTATGGTGGGCCATCTCGGTGCGGAGGCGTCGGCAAGCATCGGTCTGATGGAGAGCACCACGTGGCTGATGGGTAGCATCACCAATGCTGCGTCTATGGGTTTCTCCGTACAGGTGGCACATTACATCGGCGCCAACGACTTCCGACGCGCCCGCGACGTGTTCCGCAACGCCATCATGGGCACTGCTTTCGTGAGCTTCGCCATCTCGCTTGTAGGACTTATGGTGTTTCGTCAGCTGCCCTACTGGCTTGGAGGTGGTGCCGACATCGCCCCCATGTCGTCGGCTTATTTCCTTATTTTCGCCCTCACCGTGCCTTTCTTCCAGCTCTCTGGCTTATGCGGCGCCATGCTGAAGTGTGCCGGTAACATGAAGATACCAAGCATTGTGAGCGTCATGGTGTGTGCGCTTGACGTGGTGTTCAACTTCTTCTTCATCTTCGTCATGGGGTGGGGAGTGCCTGGTGCGGCATTGGGCACATCGCTTGCCATCATCTGTGGCGCTGCCGTACAGGGCTATTACGCCATCTTCCGCAGCTCTATACTCAACCTGCGACAAGACGGCGGGCTGTTCAAGTGGATGGGGCAGTATGTGCGTAGCGCGCTGAAGATAGGGTCGCCGATGGCTATGCAGTCGGTGTTTATGAACGGAGCACAGATTGTCAGCACCATGATTGTGGCGCCACTCGGCAACATTGCCATTGCCGCCAACACCTTCGCCATCACCGCAGAGAGCCTGTGCTACATGCCAGGCTACGGCATCGGCGACGCTGCCACCACCCTCGTGGGACAGAGCCGTGGCGCCGGGCGCGATGATGTGTGCCGTAGCTTCGCCTACATCACTACCGCCTTAGGCATGGTTGTAATGGCTGTCATGGGCTTGGTGATGTATGTTTTTGCGCCAGAGATGATGTCGCTGCTCACCCCTGTGACCGAGATTCAGCAGCTCGGCATCATGAGTCTGCGCATAGAAGCCTATGCCGAACCAATGTTTGCCGCCTCCATAGTGGTCTATTGTGTGTGTGTCGGCGCTGGCGACACGTTGCGCCCGATGCTCATCAACCTTGTGTCGATGTGGTGTGTGCGCCTCTCGCTCGCTGCGGTGCTTGCCCCGCGCTACGGTCTGAAGGGCGTGTGGGTAGCCATGGCGATAGAACTCACGTTCCGAGGCACGATGTTCCTCATCCGCCTTGTGCGCGGACGATGGATGAGAGGCAGTGCGGTGCACGGCTGATAAAAGATATTAAGAGAAAAGGGAAGAACCTCACGGCCTTCCCTTTTTTTCTGTTTATATAATCTCAGATATGAATTGTTACATCTTCAAATGTTAGTTTTTGCCACCCAATAGTCCTTATTGCGGACACGAGGGCGTCGTGGCGGTGCCCCAGTTCTCGGCAGGCTTGTCGCCCATCTCAAGCTTCAGCACGCCGCCGCTATACACTTCGTCGCGGTAGAGCCAGCAGTTGTCGAGCGGTTTGCCGTTGAGAGTGGCTTTCTGCACGTAGTAGTTGTTTGTGCCTTTCTTGTCGGTCTTTATGACGAAGTACTTGCCTTTGGAGTTCACAGGGCTGAGTTTCACCTTCACCTCGTCAAACATGGGGCTGCCAATCTGGTAGGTCGGGCGCACGGGAGCGCCACCCTGCACGTCGAACAGACCCATAGAGGCGAGCACATACCACGCTCCGAGCTGTCCCTGGTCTTCGTCTTGGCCGTAGCCGTAGCCGTGTTCGCCGGTCAGACCATAGAACTCATCGCAGATGATGTGGGTCCACTTCTGTGTCAGCCACGGCTTGCCAGAGAAGTTGAAGAGCCACGAGGTGTGCAGACAGGGCTGGTTGCCCTGGTTGTACAGGCTTTCGAGTCCTGCAAACGCCTCCGACACGGTGCCGCCAGAGAATAGCGTCTTGCGCGACTGTGTGAATATGTTGTCGAGCGTAGTGTTGAAACGGTCGCGTCCTACCATGCCTACCAGCTTCACAGGGTTTTGCGGAACAAAGAACGTGTACTGCACGGCGTTGCCCTCCTGGAAGCCGCGCCACGGCTCCGTGGGCTTGAAGTTGGGCAAGAACTTGCCGTCCATGCCACGCGGGTGAATGAGTTTCAGACTGTCGTCGAACAGGTTTGTCCAGCCGTTAGACAACTTCATAAGGCGCTCGTAGTCTGCGGTCTTGCCGAGAGCCTTCGCAAACTGTGCCGTGGCATAGCTGCTGAAGCTGTATTCCAGGGTGTGAGAGGCGCAGAACTGTGAGCCGCGCTTGTGTGTGCCGAACGTTATGCTGTCGCTGAACGGCACATAGCCGAGCTTCGTAAACAGCTCCACATCGGTCTTGCCAGCACCCTCGGGGCGGTTTTCGCCACACACCTCGTTCTTCAGTGCTGCCTCATATGCTGTCTCCACATCGTAGCCGCGTATGCCGCTGTTATATGCTCCAGCAAACACGATAGGCATCATGTTCGTGCCCACGCCCGACACATAGCGGCTGGCAGCAATGCCATCGCCGAGCCATCCCGCGTCTTTGTAGACGAGCAGCTGGCTGCTTATGAAGTCGGCGTAGTATTCGGGGTAAGCCATTGCCCACAGTGGCGTGAGGTTCCAGTATGCTCCCCAGATGGCGTCGGTGTTGTAGTGGTTGTGCTGCGGACGTCCGTTGGCGTCGAGCGCAATCTGTCCCACGGTGCCGTCGTTCTTTGGATAGGCGCCGTTGATGTCAGATGCCAGTCCTCGTCCGAGCAGAGCGTGGTAGAGACCCGTGTAAAACTTCGTCAGGTTGGCGGTCGAACCGTCGGTCACGCTGATGCGCCCCATGTACTCGTTCCATGACTTACGTGTTGCGGCACGCGCCTTGTCAAAGCTTGTCTTGGCAGCCTCAGCTTCGAAGTTGAGGCGTGCGTTCGCTATGGAGGTGTATGACAGGCCTACCTTCACCACAATCTGTTCGCCCTTATGTGTAGAGAAGTCGAGTGCCATGATGGCTCCCGCCCCCTTTATCTCCTTGCCGTCTTTCGGCGACTGACCCTGTATGAACACCCTTGTGCCCTTCGGCGCCTTGCTCACCCATGCGTGGAAATACATCGGCACGACAGCATCGGGCTGATATTTCTTCACATATTCGGGCTTCGTTATGACGTAACCCTCTATCTCGTGGTCGCTGGTCTGGCGAATCATGGCGTCGATAGCCGCGCCGCTCTCGCCCTGGCGGTTGCCGATGTTGAACAGTATGTGGGCGTCGTCGCTCTGTGGAAACGTGTAGCGCTGGAAGCCCGTGCGCAGCGTGGCGGTCAGCTCCGTGGTCACATCGTAGTCGGTAAGGTGTACGCGGTAGTAGCCGGCGGTCGACAGCTCCGACGCTTTGTCGAAGGCGCCGCGGAAGCCTGTCGAGGCGTCTTCCACCTTGCCGGGCACTGTCTTCACCTCACCAGTGACAGGCATCAGCGCTATGCCGCCCACCTGAAACTCGTGCAGACATGGGAATCCGTCTATCGTGCGGTGGTCGTCCTGGTAGCCCACCGCTTCCCATCCGTTGGCGTTGCCGTATGTGCCGTTGGTAGAGGGGCCCAGTTTCGCCATTCCGAATGGCATGGCGGCAGGGGTATAGAAGAACCATCGGCTGTGTGTCACGCCGAGGTTGGGGTTGACATATTGCGTGTAGTCTTTGGCGGTAGCCGGACACAGCAGTGCTGCGCATTGCAGCAGTGTCAGAAGTCTTTTTCTCATAATAGTATTGTTGTTTAGTTGTGGAATCTCACATTCGCTTTTATCGTGCCACACTCTTTACCCTCCGACAGTCCGTAAGGGCGTATGGTGTATGTCCCTACACATGCTGGCACGATGAAGGTCTCGGCGTAGTGTACCACGAACGGTTCAAACTCTCCGCTCGGACTCTCCACCACCGCCTCGTCGCCTTCGACGAGGTTAAGCACGTTCACGCTGCCATCCGTGTGTAGGGTGACGGTCTTGGTGAACCACTGTCGGCGCGTCTCTATAAACTCGTTCTCGTGTAGTCCGGTTCGTTCCTCGCGCCATCCGTCGCCCTCGCCTGTCGGCACCACACAGTTGACCAGCTCACGGCGTGCAAACTCCGTGTCGCGCTCCCACTGTATGACGTGCGAACCGTGTGCTATGTTGATGGGGCGGGGCAGCCCGTCAAGGCCGAGGCGTCCCCAGTCGTAGAGTTTGAAGGTGAATATGCTCGGTGTGGCACTGATTTCCAACACCATGGCGCCAGCTCCGGAGCAGTGTATGGTGCCTGCGGGTATGAGGAAGTGGTCGTGCTTCTTTGCGGGCCAGCGGTTGACATAGCGCTCCGCGTCAAACGCCTCGCCGGTCTGCTGTGCATGGTTCAGCGCGTCAATCATGTCCTGCGGGCGTGTGCCGCTCTTCAAGGCGAGATAGACCGTGGCGCCCTCTTCTGCATCGAGCAGATAGTAGCTCTCGTCCTGGGTGTAGTATATGCCGAACGTGTCGCGTATGTATTGCGTCGTGGGGTGTACCTGTAGACTGAGGTTGCCGCCGCCCATGGTGTCGAGAAAGTCGAAGCGTATGGGGAAATCTTGTCCGAAACGTGCCTCTACGGGTGCGCCCAACAGGTCGCGGGTCTTGTAGAACACTAGGTTGTTTGACGGCATCTCGTAGCGTGTGCCGTTGACAGAGAGGTAGAGACTGTTCTCCTCTGGCACACAGTCGAAGCACCAACCGTAGTTTGACTGCGTGGGGTCGAGGCCACACACCTCCTTCATCCACTGTCCGCCCCACGGCGCTGGGTCGAAGAACGGCACCACGCGGAACGGTGTGTGGGCGGTCTTCTCCAGTCCGCGACACATCGTGTCGCCCGTTATCATCTGTGGCTGGCAGGCGATGGTGGTGTCGAGCCAGAAGTCTATGGTCGTGAACAGCTGCTTCTTGAGGTTGTCACACACTATCCAGTCGAGGAAATAGCCGCGCTTGTACTGCTTCGACGGCATCTCGTCGGCATTGTCTACGCCGAGGTTGCTTATGACGTGGCGGCGCTGGCGCATCTGTATCTCCCAACGAGGCATGTCGGCATAGACCGTGATGTCGGCGTCGGGACACACCGTGGCGGCACCGTGGCCGTAGACGATGGTCAGCCCCTCGGCACCGTTGAGGCGCTGGCGTGTCGCCTCCACCTTGCTGCTGTCGAGGAAGTCGGCGTAGGAGAACCGCGCCCTGTAGCCGAACAGGCGGTCGTCGGTAATCCACGGCTGCGTCAGGTCGCGCATTTCCTGCACGGGTCTGAACAGGGTGGCAGTGTCTACAAACTGTGCGGCGGGCAGCAGTGCCAGCTCGCGGCGCAGCTCTTCGTGGTCTACGCCCTGATAACACTCCACCGTTATGGTGCAGTTGTCGCCCTTGTCGGCGGCTGCAGCAGCGAGGCGCGAGCGTATGGCTTGCCATCCGGAGCAGATGTCGCCCTCTATGGCTGTTGCCGGGAACTTGTCGTAATTGCTTTTTCTCATAGTGAGTATGTCTTGTGGTCTTGCGCCAGGGGTTGCCGGCGCGTGTCAATGTTTATGATAGTTTTTTACTGTTGATGTGTGGGGTGGTGTTCTGCTTTTTTGCGCTCTTGTCTTGCGTAAGTGGGCAGATTGTCTTATTTTTGCATCGCGGCAGCGACATGTCTGTTTGGCGTGTCGCCTGTCACGAATGTTTCACGTCTTGTATTAAGAATGAAAGAAGGTTTTAAGAACGAGCGGTTGCTGTCGTTGCCCGACAGTGTGCTGCGTCAATATGAGTCCCACCCTATGGTGCGCCCTCTCTACTTGCGTAAGATAGGGTTTTTCCCACGTGTGAAATATCACTTCGTACAGAAGCCCGAAGGCACCGACTACGCCATGCTCATCTACTGCACGGCGGGGCGTGGATGGTGTGAGGTGGACGGCAGACGCTACGACCTGTGTACCAACAGCTACATCATACTGCCTCCTCATGTGCCCTACGCTTTCGGGTCGTCAGACGACGAGCCCTGGACCATCTACTGGTTGCACTTTCGTGGCGACCAGGCAGACTTTTATGTCGACCGCGGACGTGAGCCGATGGCTATCGAACCCAACGACAACTCGCGACTGCAACACCGCTTTGACATGTTCGAAGAGCTGTACGCGTCGTTTTCGATGGCTTACACGCTCGACTTCATGATTTACTCGTCGGCGTGTCTACAGGCGTTTCTCGCCTCGTTTGTGCTCCTGCCGCAGTACCGACACATCAACATGGTGCGTCGCCACGACGACTCGTTCTCCAACCGTGTGATACACTACATGCACGAAAACGTACACCATAACTTGCGACTTGGCGAGATTGCGGAGCATTTCCACTACTCGCAGTCGCACTTCTCCATGCTCTTTCACAGCGAGACGGGCATCTCGCCCATTACCTATTTTATACGTCTGAAGGTGCAGAAGGCGTGTCAGTACATAGAGCTGTCGGACATGAAGCTCAGCGACATAGCCACGGTCATGGGCTTCGACGACGCCGCTTACTTTACGCGCATATTTACGAAGGTGATGGGTGTCACGCCGTCGCAGTATCGCAGTCAGGAGACCTGACGCTGCGTCGGCGGTGCTGCCGCTGCCTCGTATCTGCCTTATTCACATCGTCTTAGGTTAAGACGGCTATATGTGGATAAATGAAAGCTCCTGCCGTTGCACGTTAGGCATACGGCAGGAGTGTCAATTTTTATATAGGAATAGTGATGTGAATTTGTTTACCGTTTGTCCTTCGGTGTATTTTGATGGTGCAAAGTTAGCGATTAAAAACATACCGCTCAACTTTTTTTATTCTTATTTTCTTGTACTATCTTACTATTTTTTTTATTGCCGTTTCTGCCTCATGGCGCTGCCGCCGTTGCTTCGTTAGTCGGTGGACGGGGTGTGGGGTAAATGGCGCCGCAGCGTATCGGATTTGTGAAAGGGGCTGTTTGACAAAATGATAGCGCCTTTTTGACGATGTCAAAGAGCCGTAGTGGCGACGCCAAAGGGCCGTAGTGACGAGCTCAAATGGGCTTAATGGCAATGTCATGCGGTGTTTAACAGTCGTTAAGAATTGGCGTCACGAAAAGCCGTCGGTTTCTGACATAAAGTTGTGAAAACCGCGGTTTCGCTTTCTTTTTGATTTTTGGGGTTTGTGACAGGGTGGTGGCGTGATGGACCTTGCAGGCTTCGTGGCGCATGGCGGTGCGTGGCTGCGCCGGTAAGGGGAGGGGCGTGAGGAAGTGTCGGTGGCGTGTCGCAGAATTTGTACATTATGACTGAAAGCACGGTGGATGGGGTGTGAACGGGCAGAAATGTTAAAAATTAGGGGTGAAACGAAAAAAAAGAGGCTGAAAGTTTGGTCGTTTCGTGAAAAGAATATACTTTTGTGGTGTACTATTACGGTAGTACACCGTTTCTCCTTTCGTCCACCTTTATTATATGGTGCGCGCAGATGGTGGAAAAGGCAGGTGAAAATAGACTTTTAAAACATAAGGTTATGATAGACATTCAGAACATTGACTTCAGCTACAAGGGGCAACATCTCTTGTATTCGCAGTTTAGCATGTGCTTCAGAGAAGGCGGCATCTACGGACTGCTGGGCAAAAACGGGTCGGGCAAGAGCACGCTGCTCTACCTCATAAGCGGTCTGTTGCGACCGAAGGGTGGCACCATCACGTTCGACGGGGCAGACACCTGTCAGCGCAGTGTGGAGGTGTTGCGCGACATATTCATCGTGCCAGAAGAGTTTGACCTGCCCGACACTACGCTCGACCAGTACATCAGCATGAACGAACCGTTCTATCCTCACTTCAGCCGCGAGGTGGCGATGCAGTGTCTTAGCGACTTTGAGCTGCCTGCCGACCTGCGTCTTGGCAAGCTGTCGATGGGACAGAAGAAGAAGGTGTATATGAGTTTTGCGCTCGCTGCCGGCACACGTGTGCTGCTCATGGATGAGCCGACAAACGGGTTGGACATTCCGTCGAAGAGCCAGTTTCGCAAGGTGGTGGCGCGCTGCATGACCGACGACCGCATCATTGTCATCTCTACTCATCAGGTTCACGACGTGGAGGCGCTGCTCGACCATGTTGTGATTGTAGACAATGGGCGCAAGGCGCTCGACGCGGCGGTGGCAGACGTGTGTGAGAAGTACTGCTTCGGTGTGCGCAAGGCGGGCGACGACATGAGTGATGTGGTGTATGCGGAGCAGGCGCTGCAGGGCTGTGCCGTGGTGACGGAGCGCAAGAGTGGCGACGCTGAGACGGAGCTTAACCTCGAACTGCTGTTCGACGCTGTAGCGGCGGGCAAGATTGGTATGGACGGCGCGGCGTGTGGCTGCGGCAATTGTGAAACTATATAAATGTGAGGTTACGATTATGAGAAACAGTATGTTTGACATAAAGCGCTTCGGCGCATTGATGAACTGGATGTACCGGGCGTGTGGCAACACCATGATGAGGCTGTTTGGTACGTGCTTTGTACTCGTAGTGATAGGAGAGTTTATGTTTATGCCGATGACGAACAGCTCTGAGGGGGTAGACTATACCATGTCGCTGTTCCATGTGGGCTTCGTATGTCTCGTGGCAGCGCAGTGTGGCAGTTTCATGGGCACCACGTCTGTAGACCGCCGTGCAAGGCTCACCATGCTCATGTTGCCTGCTACAACTCTTGAGAAGTTTGTGGCGCGTGTGCTATGGGCAGTAGGTGGGGGCGCGCTTGTAGTGCTTGCCGCTATTGTGGCGGGCGACACGGTGAGATGGGTGCTGTGTCAGTCGTTAGGATGGATGAAGTACTGCGGATGGGGCGTCCCGGTGTTTTTCGCACAGTTTTTCAGCGACACGGTGTCGGAAAACACGCTGGTACGCATCGACGGACTGGAACAGAACGTCATCGGGGTGGCTGCTGCCATGACGGTCTTGGGCAAGACGGTGTGGCTGTGGGTGTGCTCCGTGTTCATGGTCTTCGGCATTTTGCTGCGTCGCATGCGTGTCGCCATAGCGTTTGTGGTGCTGTTTGTGCTCTTCTGGATGTGGGCGTTCGGCGTGGCGTGCTTCATTTCTAACTATGAAGAACTGTTTATGCAGATGCTATACAACTCTGTCGCGTTGTGCTATGGAGCGGCGGCAGTGGTGACGGCGGTTGCCGTGTTCAACGTGTGGCTGTCTTATCGTATGTTCTGCAGGCTCCAGATAGTCAGTGGTAAATGGATAAACGTGTAGGCTTATGACTTTCAACAACGACAAAGCGATATATCTGCAAATGGCAGACCGCCTGTGTGACGAGATCTTGGCTGGCACCTACGGCGACGACGACAGGGTGCCGAGTGTGCGCGAATATGCCGTGGCGATGGAGGTGAACACCAACACCGCCGTCAAGGCATACGACACACTGGCGCGCGACGGCATAATATACAATCGCCGCGGCATGGGATACTACGTCACGGCAGGCGCCAGCGCACAGATTCTAAACTCGCGGCGACGCGCTTTCATGCACAACGCGCTGCCCGACATGTTCAGACAGATGCGTCTACTGGGCATCGCCATCGACGATGTGGTGGCTGCTTGGAAGGAAGTGGGGGCGGAGTGATGAATAGGGGAATGTGGAAACATTTTCTGAAAAACACTTGTAAATGTGAAATGAAAGAGCTAAATTTGTCACAGATTATATGTATTAAACTGGTTTAGACATGAATACGATAATAATAGACGCCAACCAATATCCGGAGGCTGCGGCGTATGCCAAACTGCATAACATCAGTTTTAAGCAGCTTGTAGAGGGACTGCTGACGAAGTTTCAGGCGCCAACGACAACGGATAAGGCCGCGGGACTTCAGCTTCCTCCCCATTTGGAGAAGTTGGGAGGATGTCTTGCTGGCGTGGAAGACTCGGAGGACGAGAGGTTAAACTACCTGATGGAGAAGTACAAATGAGGAAAGTATTTGTCGATACCAACGTGGTGCTTGACTTCTTGCTCAGTAGAGAGAGCTTCTTCGAAGACGCAAGATTGATTATGGCAATGGGGTATAACGGGCTGTGTGGCCTGTATATGTCGTCGTTGTCGTTCTCTAATATTGCATATATAGCAAGGAAAAGATTCACTGGTGACTCGTTGTACGATTGCTTCTCTGAGATTAGAGAACTGCTGAGCGTCTCGCCGGTGACGGAAAATGAGGTGGATGCTGCCATCAACCTACGGGCTAACGACTTTGAAGATGCCGTGCAGTATTGCTCTGCAAAGTCTGTCGGGGCTGATTGCATAATTACAAGAAATGTAAAGGACTTCACTTTCTCTGACATTGAGGTGCTGACGCCGTCTGATTTCGTGTCGAAATATAAGACCAATCTGTGATGGAGATTACGGAATGGTGTTCTGTCGGGTATGGACAGACTAAGGCATCCAGTCTCTAAAAAAGGAGAGGGGTGCCTTTTTCTTTATATTTTCTTGGTCGTTTCTGTAGCAATTTGTACTTTTGCAGCGTCTAAAAGACAGAGTGTTGGTAAAACTATTGTGATGTAAGCATATAACATTATTCGTCAAAAAGGCAAACATTTATTCAACAAAAGACAAACATTTATTCAACAAAAGATAAACATTTATTCAACAAAAGACAAACATTTATTCAACAAAAGACAAACATTTATTCAACAAAAGATAAACATGAAGACAAGACTGTTACTGTTGTCGCTGTCGCTCGCCGCTACGTCGGCATTTGCACAGCAGACACTTGGATCGGGCATCGACAAGGCAAATATGGATCTGTCGGTAAAGCCTGGTAACGATTTTTACCGCTATGCGGCAGGCGGATGGATGAAAAGCCATCCTCTCGACGCCGAACACCCAATGAACGGAGCGTTCGTCGACCTCGAGGAACAGAACCAGAAGCGCATACAGGGACTCATCAATGAGTTCGCATCGAAGCCCCAGCAGAAAGGCTCGTTGGGTCAGAAGATAGGCAGCATCTACAACCTGATGATGGATAGCGTGCGCCTTAACCGCGAGGGTGCGGCTCCACTGAAGCCTTATCTCGACAAGGTGGCTGCTATAAAGAATATACATGAGTTCCAGTATGTATCTTCACAGCTCGACTATGAGGGTATCGGCGCAATGTTGTTTGATATGGGCGTGGGCGCCGACCAGCGCAATGCTTCAATGAATATCGTAGCTGTGGGACAGGGTGGACTCGGCCTTGACGAGCGCGACTATTATCTCAACGACGACGAACAGACCGTGAAGGTGCGCGAGGCATACAAGGAACTGCTCACCACACTGTTCAAACTCGTGGGCAACGACGAGGCTACGGCAAAGAAAAAGACCGATGCTGTGATGGCTATCGAGACTCGTCTGGCAAAGGCAAGCTATGGCGCGGTGAAGCTGCGCGACATCAATGCCAACTACCACAAGATGAGTTATCTGCAGCTTATCACCGATTACCCAGGCATAGACTGGGGTAACGTGTTCCTGGCACAGGGCTTCCCCGCATTTGACGCGGTAGACCTCGGACAGCCGGAGCCTATTCACGAGGTGGAGAAGATATTGGCAGAGACTCCGCTCGACGACCTGAAGGCATACGCAGAGTCGCGCGTCATATCAAGCGGCACAGGCACTCTGAGCGACGACTTCCGCGCCGCGGCTTTCAAGTTCAGCTCGGTGCTGAGCGGTGTGAGCCAGGATCGTCCGCGCTGGAAGCGCAGCGTAGGTGCTGTCAGCGGCGTGCTGGGCGAGGCTATCGGCAAGATGTACGTGGAGAAATACTTCCCTGAGTCAAGCAAGAAGCGCATGCTGGAGCTGGTACACAATCTGCAGACAGCGCTCGCACAGCGCATCGACGAGGCGACATGGATGGGTCAGGCCACAAAGGATCAGGCTAAGGACAAGCTCCAGAACTTCATCATAAAGATAGGCTATCCTGACAAGTGGCGCGACTACTCTGGTTTGCAGGTAGACGACTCGCTGTCGCTCTACGAAAACATGCGTGCCATCTCACGCTACAAGACCACAGACTACATCAACCGTAAGGTGAACAAGCCCGTAGACGTGAGCGAGTGGCAGATGACTCCGCAGACAATCAACGCATATTACAACCCCACGACAAACGAGATCTGCTTCCCCGCTGCCATACTGCAGCCCCCATTCTTCGACCCCGAGGCTGACGACGCAGTGAACTATGGTGGCATCGGTGGCGTGATAGGTCACGAGATGAGCCACGGATTCGACGACCAGGGCTGTCAGTTTGACAAGACTGGTAACCAGCGCAACTGGTGGACAGAGGCTGATAAGGCAAACTTCGACAAGCGTGCTAAGGTGTTGGTGGAGAGTTTCAGCAAGTTTGAGGTGCTCCCCGGCGTGAAGGTGAATGGTGAGCTGACCCTCGGCGAGAACATCGGCGACAACGGTGGTCTGAACATCTCGTTCCGCGCTCTGCAGAACGCGATGAAGGAGCACCCGTTAGAGGTGAAGGACGGCTTCACTCCTGAGCAGCGATTCTTCCTCAACTGGGCACGTGTGTGGGCATCAAATGCCAGCCCGCAGGTGCTCGACTACCTCGTGAAGGCAGACCCGCACTCTCCCAATGAGGCTCGTGTAAACGCCGCTCTGCCCAACATCGATGCATGGTACAAGGCGTTCAACGTGAAGAAGAGCGACAAACTGTTCTTGCCTAAGAACAAGCGCGCACAGATCTGGTAAAACCACAAGAGTCGGCGCACATACGCTGGGCAATCTATCGCTCTGCCTATGCGCCGCCTCTCGTATTGCTTATGCGTAGCTTTCGTATTGCTTATGCGTAGTATCTAACTCGCTCTTGCCCATCGTTAGGCAAGGCGCACCGCACCTCTTTTTTGAGATGATAAATAAAAGGGGCAGCACCACAGTCTTGGTTTTCTGAAACAGAAACCGCCCTGTGGCGCTGTCCCTTTCTCTGTTTCTTATGGCAATGACGCGGTCTTTTATGGGTATTTGCATTATAGATATTATTGCTACAAAATGCAAAGAAAGCAAAACAAGACTTTTGGTGACACTTTGCAACGTTTTCGTCGTAAAAACTTACGCTAATTCTTAACAAATTTTAAAAACATGGTGACGCTCCCATTTGGGCTCTTTGACGATGCCAAAGGGCCGTAGTGACGACGTCAAAGGGCCGTAGTGACAACGCCAAAAGGGCACTATCATTTTGTCAATTGGCGCTAATGATGTAGTCGGAGGATTTACGGCGGTTTTTTATATGGTAGCATCGGCCGTTTCTACAAATAACACTCTTCTCTTATTTCATTAATATTCACCCTCCTCCCACCTCCTTTCCCCCATTCTTTTCATCCTCTTCGCCCTTCCGTTCTACCGCCATTGGAGCGCCTCGCGTTAGTCGGGGCGATGGCGGTAGCTGGTGGTTTGCTGGCGGCTATCATGTGGCAGTATTATGGTATATACAAAAAAGGGTGGGTTTTATTTTCCCGTTTCGTTCAATTATTGTATCTTTGCAGCTATGATTGATGAGAAACTGAACAAGGAAAAGTGGAGCGAAAACGTGATAATCGTCGATGCCGATTACATCGACAGTGTGGCGTTTGACCTTACTGTCAACTTCGAGCGCATGCTGAATCGTCGCATACCGAAAGCCGACATGGCACGTTGGATAGAGTGTGTGGCGCTCGACGGCGGACTGCGCGCTGGCAACCACGAGACACAGGTGGTGCTTATCCACCGCAAGGAGAAGGCGTCGATGGACTATTTCGTACCTTCCGACTACGAAACAGAGCTTAACGGCAAGGCGTTTTGCAGCAGTCTCGGCGAGTTTGTGGTAAGCTCATTCCCCGTGGAAGACGTGGTGAGTGGCAGTGACTTCTTCCTTGACGTGCTCAACATGGTGTGTGCACAGAAAGACGTGAAGCGCGTCATGGTGGTGCCCAACGCCGAAGATCAGGCTCTTTACGACGATATGCGTATGGCGCTGCGCCGTGTCGACGACGACAAACGTGTGACGGTGCTTGCCATGCAGCCTATGATGGGCGGCAATTTCCGACAGGAGATACTGGGCTACTCTATTATGAATGCCCTCGGAATACGTGCTGAGGAACTGAAGTAAAACCGAAAACAAAAGCAAGAACAATAAGAAAGAAAATGGGAAAAGTACTCATGATTGGCGCCGGTGGCGTCGCAACAGTCGCTGCGTTCAAGATAGCTCAGAACGCTGACGTGTTTACCGAGTTTATGATTGCCAGCCGCACAAAGGCAAAGTGTGACCGCATCGTTGAAGCCATTGGCAATCCCAACATCAAAACGGCGCAGGTCGATGCCGACGATGTGGAGCAGCTGAAGGCTCTCTTCAACAGTTACAAGCCAGAGTTGGTGATAAATCTCGCACTCCCTTACCAGGATTTGACCATCATGGAGGCATGTCTCGCCTGCGGATGCTCATATCTTGACACCGCCAACTATGAGCCGAAAGACGAGGCACACTTCGAGTACTCATGGCAGTGGGCATATAAAAAGCGTTTCGAAGATGCCGGATTGACAGCAATACTCGGCTGCGGCTTCGACCCAGGAGTAACGAGCATCTTCACAGCATACGCTGCAAAGCACCACTTTAAGGAGATACAGTACCTCGATATCGTAGACTGCAACGCCGGAAACCACCACAAGGCGTTTGCTACCAACTTCAATCCCGAAATCAACATACGTGAGATTACGCAGAAAGGACTCTTCTGGGAGGACGGCAAGTGGGTGGAGACAGCTCCGCTTGAGATACACAAGCCGCTCAACTACCCCGAGATCGGCCCGAAAGAGAGCTACCTGCTCCATCACGAAGAGATAGAAAGCCTTGTAAAGAACTATCCCACCATCAAGCGTGCACGCTTCTGGATGACTTTCGGACAGCAGTATCTGACCTATCTTGACTGCATTCAGAACCTCGGAATGTCACGCATCGACGAGATAGAATATGAGGCTCCGCTCGCAGACAACCCCTCGGAGAAGGTGAAAGTGAAGATTGTGCCGCTGCAGTTCCTAAAGGCTGTGTTGCCCAATCCGCAGGATCTTGGCGAAAACTACGACGGCCAGACCTCTATCGGCTGCCGCATTCGTGGCATCGGCAACGACGGCAAGGAGCAGACCTACTATGTCTACAACAACTGTTCACATGAGGCTGCGTACAAGGAGACTGGCATGCAGGGTGTAAGCTACACCACCGGCGTGCCGGCAATGATTGGTGCCATGATGTTCTTCAAGGGTCTGTGGCGCAAGCCCGGCGTGTGGAACGTCGAGGAGTTCGATCCCGATCCATTCATGGAGCAGCTCAACAAGCAGGGTCTGCCCTGGCACGAGGTGTTCGGTGGCGACCTTGAACTGTAGACCACTGACCCTTACGGCATTACGGAATAGACAGTGATGAATATCTATGGTCTACTGAAACTGTATCGGCGCATAGACAGTCCGCGGCTCAAACTGCTCGGACTGGCTGTGCTCCATCTGCTGCACAGGCGCTACTCGTGCCTGTTCTTCGACCCAGTGCTCGCCTGTAACCTGCGGTGTCGCATGTGCTATTTCAGCGACCCTGTTGCCCGACGCGACATACACGGACGCTTCTCGCGCGAAGACTTGGAGTCCATTGCGCGTGCCTTGTTCCCGTACATGCTTAAACTACAGATAGGCTGCGGCGCCGAACCGACGGTCTGTGCCGATCTGGCACATATCGTGGCGCTCGGTCGCAAGTACGGGGTGCCCTACATCTCCATCACCACCAACGGCATGTTGCTTACCCGTCAGCTTGTCGACGACATGGTGGCGGGCGGTCTGAACGAAATCACTCTCTCTGCCCACGGCTTCTCACGCGACACCTACGAGGCACTAATGCAAGGGGCGAGTTTCGCCCGTTTCCTCCAACTTATAGACATATTGCGCGAGGTGCGTGCCACGGAGGGAGGCAAAGGACTGAAGATACGCGTCAACTACACGGTGAACGAAGACAACATTGGCGACCTGCCGCTCTTCATGGACGTGTTTCGTGGGCTACACATTGATGTGTTACAGATTCGTCCAATACAGAAGATTGGCGACTCAGACTACAACAATTTCTCGCGCGAAGCCATCGTCAGCCGTTATGACGAGTGCATACAGCCCGTCATAAACGCCTGCGGAGAGCTTGGCACCAAGTGTCTGTACCCGCTGAAAGAACAACTCGTCACCGCCACCACAGAGGGCGAAGCGCCCGACACAATCAACAGTGTGGTCGACATGTTGCCCTATTTTCAGCTGTCGCCCCATGACGGATGGAAAGACAAAATCAATCCTTACAAAGAGGATTTTTATGGCTATTGCAGCCGCACACACCGCTTGCGCTACATGCTGAAAAACCTCGTGTGGTATCGTGGCGAGACACGTGACGACCGCACCAGGGCTATGGACTACTCCGTGAAGTGACCCATTGCGCTGCCGTAGCAGCCTTTTACGGCTGCCGCCACGGCTTTTACAGCTGCCAGCGCAGCCCCTACAGCTGCCCATCGCAGTCTTTTATAGCTGCCCATCGCAGTTTTTTATAGTTGCCGCAGCAGCCTTTTACGGCTGCCTCACAGCTCCTACAGCTGTCGCAGCTACGGCTTTTGTGACCTAAACGCTTTTTGAAAATCAAATAAAAAATATACATATTATGGCAAAGAAGGAAGAAGAAATGACTCTCGCACAGGAGGGAAAGCTCAAAGCTCTCCAAGCCGCGATGTCGAAAATAGAGAAAGATTTCGGCAAGGGAGCTATCATGAAGCTCGGCGACGAGCACATCGAGAATGTGGAGGTAATACCCACTGGCAGCATCGCCCTTGACGCTGCGCTCGGCGTCGGAGGCTATCCAAAGGGTCGCATCATAGAGATTTACGGTCCGGAGAGTTCCGGAAAGACCACCCTCGCCATACACGCCATTGCAGAGGCACAGAAGGCGGGAGGCATAGCAGCGTTTATCGATGCAGAACATGCGTTCGATCGTTTCTACGCCGAGAAGCTCGGAGTAGACGTGGAGAACCTGTGGATATCGCAGCCCGACAACGGTGAGCAGGCCCTTGAGATTGCCGACCAGCTCATCCGCTCCGCTGCCATCGACATATTAGTAGTCGATTCTGTGGCGGCGCTCACCCCGAAGAAGGAGATTGAGGGCGACATGGGCGACAATGTGGTAGGCCTTCAGGCACGTCTCATGAGCCAGGCGCTGCGCAAACTCACCTCCACCATCTCAAAGACCAACACCACTTGCATCTTCATCAACCAGCTGCGCGAGAAGATTGGCGTGATGTTTGGCAACCCAGAGACCACTACTGGCGGCAACGCACTGAAGTTCTACTCCAGCGTGCGCCTTGACATCCGTCGTGTGACAAGCATCAAAGACGGCGACCAGGTTATCGGTAACCAGGTGCGAGTGAAGGTTGTGAAGAACAAAGTAGCGCCTCCTTTCCGCAAGGCAGAGTTTGAAATCACGTTTGGAGAGGGCATCTCTAAGGTGGGCGAGATATTAGATCTCGGCGTGGAGTACGGCATCGTGCAGAAGAGCGGTTCGTGGTTCTCATACGGTGGCAGCAAACTGGCACAGGGACGCGACGCTACAAAGGCACTGTTGCGCGACAATCCAGAGTTGTGTGAAGAGCTGGAGGCACAGATCAAGCAGGCCATCGCCGACAAGAAAGAGTAACAAACCATATCGTAAACGGCAGCCGTGCATCCAGCATGGTTGCCGTTTGTTGTTTACATCCATCTGTCGTTATGACCTTAAATCCCCCTTTATCTAAAATCAAATCCCCCTTTATCTAAAACTAAATTCCCCTTTATCTAAAACTAAATCCCCCTCCATCTAAAATCAAATCCTCCTCCATCTAACCTTAAACTTCCCCTATATAAATAATGTATTTATTCTGTTCAATGTCTCTTCGCACCGTTTACGGTGCATCGCGTGGCAGACAGTCGCGTGGCATAAGTCTGCGTCGTGTGGCAGCGTTTGTAGCTTTTGCACTGCTTTCGGTTGTTGTGTGTGGACAGAATGAGAATGTGCGTGGTGCCGACGATGGCGTGTGGCAACGCTATTACGACATGCTTGCCGACGACGAAGACGTGGAAAACGGCACGGCGGAGAATGTGTACGACATGCTTGCCGACCTTGCCGCCAATCCCATAAACCTCAATCACGTCACACGCGACGACCTCGAGCGCCTCGTTTTCCTATCTGACCGCCAACGCGAAGACATCGCCGAATATGTCGACCGCTATGGTCCGGTGCGCACGGTGGGCGAGTTGGCCATGCTGCCGTCGCTCGATGCTGTGCGCTGTAGGCTGTTGCAGTGCTTCATGTACGCTGGAGAGGGTAGGGCGCGACGGCTGTTTCCGCCAGTCGACACGTTGCTTAGCCGTTGCCGCAGTGAGCTGACGGTGGCAGCCACGGTGCCGTTTTACACGCGCGACGGCTATCTGCGCGGCGCCGACAAGGGCTATCTCGGACCGAAATACAAGCATTGGGCACGCTACCGTGTGGGCTACGGGCGGTTGCTTGAGGCGGGGTTTACGGCGTCGCAAGATGCTGGTGAACCATTTTTCACGGGTCGCAACCGTTGGGGATACGACTTCTACAGCTTCTATATAGCCATGCGCAATGCTGGCAAGGTGAAGGCGGCGGTGGCAGGCCGCTATCGTCTGAGACTCGGCATGGGACTGGTTATGAACACCGACTTTACCTTTGGCAAGGCGGCATCGTTGCTGTCGCTCACGCGGACAACCAACAGTCTGCGCCCACACTCGTCGCGCATGGAAGCCAACTACCTGCAAGGGGTGGGCGCTACGGTGGCATTGTCGCGTCACGCGGAGCTAACCTCGTTTTTCTCTCACCGCCTGGTCGACGCCACGCTCAATAGCGACAGCTCTACGGTGAAGACTCTGCTCAAGACCGGCTACCACCGCACGCGCAGCGAGATGGAGCGCCGCCGCAACACAAGGCAGACCACTGGTGGCGCGAGTCTCGCCCTGAGGTCGGGCCCGTGGCGTGTGGCGCTGTCGGGCGTGGCTACGACTTTCAACCGCCGTCTGCTGCCAGACACGTCGGTGGTGTATCGTCGCTACAGTGCCGTGGGCAAGTCTTTTGTCAATGGCTCGCTCTCTTATTCTTACTCGTCGCCACTCCTGCGCGTGGCAGGCGAGACCGCAACAGGGTCTACTGGTGGCTTGGCGGCGCTCCATAGCGTGGGCGTCTCGCCGTCGTCTAGGCTCGATGTGGCGCTCGTCCACCGTTACTACTCTTACCGTTACCGCTCACTTTTTGCCGCAGGGTTTAGCGATGGCGGCGCCATAAACAACGAACACGGACTGCTTGTGTCTGTGGCGTGGCGCCCAACAGACGTTCTCGCCCTGTCGGCGTATGCTGATTATGCGCGGTCGGAGTGGCCACGCTACATGGTGTCGTTCCCCTCGCACGTCTGGGACGGCCAGGTGGCAGCGTCGCTCGCGCTTGGCGCCGTCACGTTAGACGCTCGCTACAGACTGCGCCAGCGCCAGCGCGACAATGCTACCCATAGCGCTCTCGTCAGCCGCACGGAGCACAGGGCGCGTCTGTCGGCTACGTTGGATCGCTCTACGTGGCGCCTCACCACCCGCGCCGACGTGGCGTTGACGGCTTGTGACAGCCTCTCGCGCGGATGGATGGTGATGCAAGGCGGTGGCGTGGCGCTGCGTTGGCTTACTGCCGACGCATGGGTGGGCTACTTCAACACCGACTCTTACGACAGCCGCATCTACGCTTTTGAGCGCGGACTGCTCTACTCTTTCTCGTTTCCAATGTTCTATGGCGAGGGGCTGCGCTACGGGTTGAGGCTGCGCGCCGACCTCTCGCGCCGTGTCATGGCTATGGCGCGCTGCACCGTGACCAACTATTTTGACCGCTCAGCGATAGGGTCTGGACTTCAGCGCATAGCGCGTTCGTCGCAGGCAGACATGGAGTTGCAGCTGCGATTGAAGTTTTGAGAAAAGCCCTTTCTTGCCTCTTCACAAACCTCGTTGTGCCTCTTCACAGGCCCTCTCTTGCCTACTGATTTTACCACTATGCCCATTTGACAAAATGATAGCACCCTTTTGGGCTTGTCACTACGGCCCTTTGACGACGTCAAAGGGGCCAAATGACGACGTCAAATGGGCCTAATGGGAAAGCCTGCGGGCTTTTAACAGACGTTAAGAATTTGCGTCAGATTTTCTAACGAAATTGTAGCAATGTGTCAACAAAATCGCGATGTGGCTTTACATCCTGCAAAACGGTTTTTCCATGACAGCGGTGTTGGCAGCGCTTTCCGTTCTTTCTGCCGTCTTACTGTCCTTTACTCTTTCTGCCGCCTCTGCTTCACATTCTTTTTGGGGGAGTTTTTTGCGCGTATGAACCAGTTTGTGGATTAATCCCGACAATTCATACAGAATGACGAAAAAGACTTTGACGGTGTCGCATTAGTTGCTATCTTTGCAATGTGATAAGTAACTAACAAGTATTAACGCAATAAAAATATACAGCTATGAAGAAGGAAAATTTGAAATCGAATGTGGCCACTGGCGTCAGCTCTGCAGCAGGTGCAGCGGTAGGAGTGATTGCTGGCACGATGGCTTCGGGTGAGATACATGCTGCTACAGCAGAGGAGGAAGTGACTGTTCTCGGCAGCGAGGGTGGCGAAGAAGACATTCCGGTCATCGACTCTGAGCCCAGCAGCGCTCCAGCACAGAACCCCGCAGACACCACGACAGGCACGGTTGGCGCTGGCACCATAGCCACTGGCGGTGAGGCAACGACTACAGGTGCCCAGACAACAACTCTTGGTGGCGAGACTGGCGGCACGGTTGGCGGACCTACTACGCAGACCACTCAGACCTCTGGCGAGGTGCAGGTGGTGGCATTTCACACCACAACCAACGAAGACGGAAGCCACTCTAACGTGGCAGTGCTCTCTGATGGCACCAACCATCTGGCGCTTATCGACGCAGACCAAGACGGCATTGCCGACGTGATGGTGGCAGACGTAAACCACGATGGACAGATTTGCGATGAAGAAGTGGCTGACATTCACGACCAAAACATTGTCATGCCCTCCAACCCCGACGTCTTCAACGCTGGTATGGAAGACCCCAGCCTGATGGCTCAGAACGCTGGTTGCCCCGACTATGTTAACAATGCCGACGTAGACAGCTACATGGCGTAAGGCAGAAAAGGCAAGACGGACAGACGAAACAGCGATTACAGACAGTTTTATTATTAACCTTTAAACAATATCATATTATGAATAACGAGAATACAATATACGACAATGAACGCTGTTTTAACAACAACGAAGACACTCAGTACGACGACCGTTTCAACAACAAAGGTGCAGAAGACGAGAGCACAACGTTTGATGAGACCCGTTTCGGAGAAGACGAGAGCACACGTTTTGACGAAGCAGAAGAGCCTGCCAACGCCCCTACAGCGCAGCAGCAGCCTAAGAAGAAGTCGCTCGGAAAGCGCATGGCAACGGCGTTTGGCGTATCTGCCGCTCTCGGCGCAGGCGCAGCAGTGCTTACGAGTGGCACACCGGCAGACGAAGCCGACAACGATGTGAAGCCCGAAGAGCATCCGGAGTGGACCGATGGAGAGGTGGCAGTGGCACAGAGCGTGAACGATGACATGTCGTTTGGCGAGGCTTTCAGCGCCGCACGTAGCGAAGTGGGCGCAGGAGGTGTGTTTGAATGGCACGGCAAAATATACAACACATACACGAAAGAGGAGTGGGACAACATGTCACAGGAGCAGCGCGACGAGTACGGCTCGCACTTCAACTGGCACGCTTCGACCTCGTCAGACAACCACGAGGCTCATGTCACAGCGGCATCGGGTGGCGGTCACGCTACCGCAGCAGCTCAGCCCGCCGCTCATACTACGTCGGCGCAGCCTACGGCACAGCCTGCTTCCAACGGCGAACCTGACTACACGACTGGTGTCCACACTGGACAGGCAGAGGTGGTAGCTGTCTCTGACGACGAGACGGGCGATGCTGAGGTCGAGATTCTGGGCGTACACCACGACGATGATAGTGGGGCTACCTATGCAAACCTTGCCGTCGGCGGTCACGACGCGGTGCTTGTCGACCTCGACGACAACAATACGTTCGACGTGTTGGCTATAGATGTCAACGACGATAACCAGATTACAGAAAACGAGGTGATAGACGTCTCGCAGCAAAACATCACACTTCAGTCGTTGGGCGTATCGCGTGTGGTAGACGATTCGCAAGGGGTTGTGGCAGCAAGCGACGACAGTGCCGACGGCATAGATGCGCATTATGACGCTATGGAAGCCCACAACGACATGGGAATGATGGACGATATGCAGGACTTTAGCATCTAAAGCACTACAAAGTGTGTGTACACGGCTCGCTGTTGGGCACACACACTTCTTGCGATTGCGTGTCATACGGAATAGCGGATAGACTGTTTGAAAAGTTTGAATAGACTGTTTGAAAGGCTTGAATAGACTGTTTGAAAAGTTTGAATAGTCTGCACGAATATAACTATCAGACCAAATGAACATAAAAAAGATATTGTTTCTTGCCATCGCCATGCTGTTGCTGGTTGCGACGGCTGCCGAGTCGAAAATCTATTTAGTGGCAGTGGGAGTAAGCGACTACCCCGGTAACAAAATGGACTTGAGGCTTCCAGACAAGGATGCGCAAACCATTGCGTGGCTGTATGCCAAGAATGACAAGGTGAAATATGCGCTGTTGCTCAATTCCGACGCCACACGCAAGAGGGTGAAGGCCGCTATGAAAAAGGTGTTCGGTGAGGCACAGGAGAAGGATATTGTCGTTTTCTTCTTCAGCGGACACGGCTACCAGGGCGGATTCTGTGCTTATGACGGCATCATGGACTACTCGGTAATAAGAAACGGGATGTCTTCCAGCAAGTGTAAGAACAAGATGATATTCGCCGATGCGTGCTTCTCAGGCAAGATTCGCACCGAAGGCACCTCGTCACAGAGTTCTGTGTCGTCGGCAAAGAAGGCGAATGTGATGCTCTTTCTGTCATCGCGCAGCAACGAAACATCACTCGAACGCGTCGGCATGACTAACGGATTCTTCACCACTTACTTGCAGAAGGGACTGCGAGGAGGCGCTGATGCCAACCGCGACCGCATCATTACAGCCAAAGAACTCTATAACTACGTTCACACAGGGGTGAGCCGTGCGACGCGCAACCGACAGCATCCAGTGATGTGGGGTAACTTCCCCGACAACATGCCTGTAATGAAATGGTAGCTTCGTGGGGTTTTATCGTGAGCTTCATAGGGCTTAGTCCTGAGCTTCATAGGGCTTAGTCCTGAGCTTCGTAAGGCTTCAAATAAATCCTCATAAAACTGAAATTAAGACTTCAATACAACTTAACAATAAACAAAAAGGAAATGAATCAAGACGTAATAAAGATAAGGTGTCCGCATTGTGGAGCCGTCCTGTCGGTGAAAAACCAGCCGGACATAGAGTCAAAGAGCGTGACATGCCCCATCTGTAAGCAGAAATCGCCGTTCGTAGCGTTTAAGACTGTAAACGCCAATGCAGACCCAGGAACCGACCTACCGGGCCGTAAGCAACACTCTGGAGACAATACTCAGTTTGACGAGAGAACCACTGGAGCGTGGAATGGTGGCGGTGCTGCGGTGCTCGGAATGCTCTCGGTGGTGGGCACAGGACAGGCGTTTGTGCTGCGTCCGGGCCGTAATGTGATTGGCCGCAAGGCGCAGGCGTCTGCCGCTAACTTCCAAATTGCGACGGGAGAAGGCAAGCGCATGAGCCGCGAACACCTTGTTATTGATGTCAATCAGGTGGGAACGGAGTACATGTACATAGCCAAGTTGTACAAAGAGCATGTGAATGACACGTTCATCAACGACGGAAAGCTATGCTATGGCGACTGCATCGTGCTCAAAAACGGTGACATCATACACTTGCCCGACGCCGATTTGAAGTTCAATTTCAGAGATATTGAGGGCACAACATATTAATTTTAAAACGAGACCAACATGAAATATAAGTTACAGGCATATAGCATCTATGAGTTTGGAAAGCGTGTCGATGCGCAGGGCCAGCCCCATCAGGAAGACAGCATGTACCCCGCCCACGGAGCACTGAGTGCGTCTGACCGCCTGTTTGTGCTGTGCGACGGCATGGGTGGACACGATGCGGGCGAGGTAGCGAGTGCTACTGTCTGCGAGGCTATGGCGCGTTCTGTTGCCAATAGCGTTGCCGACGCGGAAGCGTTGTTTACCGATGACATGTTACAAAAGGCAGTGGCGAGCGCGTTTGATGCACTCGACGGCAAGGACACGGGGGCAGCAAAGAAGATGGGTACGACCATGACCTTCTTGAAACTCCATGCTGGTGGCGCCACCATTGCCCACATGGGCGACAGTCGTGTCTACCATATCCGTCCGGGAAAGACCGCTGATGACACGCAGATAATGTTCCGCACAGAAGACCATTCGCTTGTCAACGACCTCTTGAAAGTGCAGGCAATAACTCCTGAGGAGGCACGTGTGTCGCCGCAGAAGAACATCATAACGCGTGCCATGCAGCCGCACATGGACCGCCGACCGAAAGCCGACGTCTACCATACGACCGACATTCGCCCCGGCGACTACTTCTATATGTGCTCTGATGGTATGCTTGAGCAGATGGAAGACGACAACCTTCGCTTCAACTTCTCTGCCATGACAGGCGACGACGAGAACAAAGTACACGTGCTGACAGAGGCTACACGCTTCAACCGCGACAACCACACAGCGTTTATAATACACATACTCGACGTGGAAGGTGAACCTGAGCGCATGCCAGAACCTGCCGTTACAGCAGCGGAACAGGGCGCAACAGCAGTGGGACAAGCCGCCGCGCCGACAGTAGCAGGTGCCAATGCCACAGCGTCGGCAGCCCTGGCAAACACTTCTGACGACGCTTTTGAAGTGGAAGCAGAAGATGGTGACGTGCCCCCAGTGGCTCCCACGCCAGAGGCAAGCATGCCTGCCGACGCGCCGCGTCGCCCCGAACACTCCACCTCTGTGCCTCCTGCGTCGCCTAAGAGTAATGCACAGTCTGCGACAGGACGTGTGCAAGGCGCTCCCATCGGCAGTCGCGGCACTAATAACGGCATTGGAAACGGAGGCGGTAAGCGTCGTGGTGGTAAGGTCATCTACCTCGTTGGCATAGCTCTCGCCCTTGTAGCGCTGATTCTGTTCGTGCTCTTTCCCAAGAAAAATAGCAAGCCGAGCAAAGCCGAGCCAAGTGTAATCGAGATTCGTGACAACGACGGTGGCGACAGAACACCTGCTCGCAGAACGGGCGGCAAGCGCCAAAGCAGCTCAGCAGGACGCACTACAGCGCCCGGCAAGGCCATTGGTTCGGCTGCCGAAAATGCCCAAACCACCACAGGAACACCCGCTACTACCCAGCCCGCCAACGGCTCTCATGCCAACGGCGAGGGTCAAACTCCGCAGACCAATCCTTCTAAAGTTGAGGGCCAGGGGACGCATGGTCTGCCCGGTAAGATAGTACCCCCGAAGATAGGAGGGTCTCACGGTCAGAGCAACGGACACGGCACACAGGCGCAGCCTAACAAAGAGGGTGAGCAAGACGGCCACAACCGTCCTGACAAGAACGGTAAGACAGACGGCGGTACGGGTCACGGTACACATTCGGGCAAGACCGAAGAGCACATCGTCTCTATGTAACCGCCCACAATAAGCCTCCTCGTCACACATCCACCATGCGGTGACGCACGGCAGAAAAACATGTCACGATGCCGCCCCGTGGTGGTAGGCAGCGTGAGAACACAACACAATGAGGCGCATCGGACAGTCTATGTGAATTTGCACATTTTCTTTCCGATGCGCCTTTTTTCCGATTATTATAACTATTTTTGCACTGCACATGAGGCCGCAACGGACTATTCGTTGGGCTAACCATATATTGTAGCAAGCGTCATGGCGTGTTGCAAGGTGCAAAAATGAACCATCAAAAGAAGAACATGATTCAATTTACAAACGAAAATTTGAACGACAAGAAGATAGCGGTGCTGCTCTCCGGCGGTGTCGATAGTTCGGTAGTGGTGTATGAAATGGCACGACACGGGCTGCACCCAGACTGTTTCTATATAAAGATAGGTCCGGAAGAACAGGAGGAGTGGGACTGCTCGTCAGAGGAAGACCTCGAGATGGCTACCGCTGTGGCGCGCCGTTACGGTTGCAAACTACAGGTAGTAGACTGCCATCAGGAGTATTGGGACCAGGTGACAAGCTACACCATGGACAAGGTGAGGGCGGGTTTCACACCCAATCCCGACGTGATGTGCAACCGACTCATCAAGTTCGGCGCCTTCGATGCTAAGATGGGACACAACTACGACCTCATAGCCACGGGACATTATGCGCAGACCGAGATGATAGACGGACACAAATGGCTCGTCACAAGCCCCGACCCGGTGAAAGACCAGACCGACTTTCTCGCGCAGATCTACGACTGGCAGCTACGTAAGGCGCTATTCCCCATAGGCCATTACATGAAGGATGAGGTGCGCGCCATTGCCGAACGCGAACATCTTATCAACGCCAAGCGCAAGGACTCGCAGGGCATTTGCTTCCTCGGTAAGATAAACTACAACGACTACATACGTCGCTATCTCGGTGAAAATCCTGGCGATGTGCTCGAGCTGGAGACCGGCAAGAAGATTGGTCAGCATAAGGGTCTTTGGTTCCATACCATCGGTCAGCGACACGGACTTGGCTTCGGCGGCGGACCGTGGTATGCGGTGAAGAAAGACATGGAGCGCAACATACTGTTTGTAA
>JALEVZ010000075.1 GCA_022788105.1 Prevotella sp.
AGGGAGTCATGCAGTAATATTGCAGACCGGGGATGGTGTGCATGCCTTCCTCGGGCATGTCCTGCTGTGTGAGCACCTGTGTGAGCTCCTTGGCGCGGTCGTTGCGGAAGTTCATGAAGATCACCACGTCGCCCTCGCTGATGCGTCCGTCGACGGCGCTGTTGCAGATAGGCTTGATGAACTCGTCGGTCACGCCCTCGTCGTAGCTCTCCTGCATGGCCTGTACCATGTCGGTGGCCTGCTTGCCCTGACCCTCAACGAGCAGGTCGTAAGCCTCTTTCACGCGGTTCCAACGCTTGTCTCGGTCCATGGCGTAGAAGCGTCCCACGATGTGGGCAATGTGGGCATCGTTCTTCTCGCAGCACTGCTGCACCTGCTCTATGAAGCCCTTACCGCTCTTCGGGTCGGTGTCGCGACCGTCCATGAAGCAGTGTACGAAGAGCTGGTCTTTCAGTCCGTATTCTTTACCTATCTCAATAAACTTGAACAGGTGGTCGAGTGAAGAGTGTACGCCGCCTGTTGAGGTGAGGCCCATGAGGTGGAGCTTCTTACCGTGCTCCTTAGCGTAGCTGTATGCTGCCACGATGCCGGGGTTGGTGAGTATGGAGCCGTCTTTGCATGCGCGGTTTATCTTCACGAGGTCCTGGTACACGACGCGTCCTGCGCCGATGTTGAGGTGTCCTACCTCTGAGTTGCCCATCTGTCCGTCGGGCAGACCTACGTTTTCGCCTGACGCCTGTAGCTCAGAGTGTGCGCTCACTGCTGTGAGGTAGTCGAGATAAGGTGTCGGTGTGTTGAATATTACATCGCCTTTGCCATGCTGTCCGATTCCCCATCCGTCGAGAATCATCAAAAGAGCTTTCTTTGCCATAATGTGTTTAAAATATATCAATTACGTTCTTTTATACCTTTCAAAGTAGAATAAGAGTATGCGCGACGCCACTATCGCGCACGAACATGCGCATACCGCTGCAAAGTTAGCAAGTTTTTGGATAACAGCAAAATAAATGTCTGCCAAAAAGCAAAAAGACAAGGAAGTTTGATGGGAATGAAAACAAAATGTAATATCTTTGTGGATTAGAAGAGAAGTTGACGAGTTGACAAGTAGACAAGTAGACAAGCTGTTTGCTTTTTTGGTTGACAAGTAGACAAGCTGTTTGCATTTCTTCTTTGTGGACGAGCTGTTTGCATTTCTTCTTTGTAGACAAAACATAAACCATGACAATATGAGACATTTTCTTTTGACACTTGCCGCGATGGCACTATGCACGGCTACGGCGGCGGCACAACAAAGCAAGGCGACAACGCAGCGTAAGGCGGCGCAGCAGCGCAAGGCGGCGGCGCCTACATTCACCGAGTGGCACGACCTGCAGGTCAACGCCATCAACCGCTTTCCACTACACTCCCACTTCTTTGCCTACGAAAACCGCGACGCGGCGCTGAAGGGCGACATGCGGGGCAGCAGCAACTATCTGTCGCTGTGCGGAGCATGGAAGTTTCGCTGGGTGAGGAACGCCGACGAGCGACCCACCGACTTCTTCTCTCCCACCCTCGACGACTCGGCATGGGACACCATGCAGGTGCCTGCGATGTGGGAACTCAACGGCTTCGGCGACCCGGAATATGTCAACATTGGCTTCGCGTGGCGCGGACACTTTAAGGACAACCCACCCCTCGTGCCCACGAAAGACAACCACGTGGGCTCTTACCGCCGCGTGATAGACCTCCCCGCGTCGTGGAACGGACGACAGGTGGTGGCACACTTCGGCTCGGTGACATCAAACATCTATCTCTATGTCAACGGACAGTTTGTCGGGTATGCCGAAGACTCGAAGGTGGCGGCGGAGTTTGACATCACGCCCTACCTCCATGCTGGCAAAAACCTGATAGCCTTTCAGACGTTCCGCTGGTGTGACGGCTCCTACAGCGAAGACCAAGACTTCTGGCGACTGAGCGGCGTGGCACGCGACTGCTACCTCTACAGCCGACCCTCCACGGCACATATCGACAACTTGCAGGTGACACCCGACCTCGACGCGCAATATCGCAACGGACAACTCAGCGTGAAGGTGAACATGAAAGGGTCGGCAATGTTTGTATTCGACTTGCTCGACCCACAAGGCAACCACATCACCCGAAAGGTTATCAACGCCGCGAAGGTGAAAAGCCGCGACGGCGGACCGGCAGTGCTGAAGCACACGCTGAAGTTTGACGTGAAGGACGTGAAGAAGTGGAGCGCCGAGACGCCAGACCTCTACACCCTCGTGGCGACAGTGAAACACAACGACCGCGAGCTGGAGGCTATACCTGTGAAGGTGGGGTTCCGCAAGGTGGAGATAAAGAACGCACAGCTGCTCGTCAACGGACAGCCCGTGCTGATAAAGGGCGCCAACCGCCACGAGATGGACCCCGACAAGGGATATGTCGTGAGCCGCGAACGCATGATTGAAGACCTGACGCTGATGAAACGTTTCAACATCAACGCCGTGCGCACCTGCCACTACCCCGACGACCCCGTGTGGTATGACCTCTGCGACCAGTACGGCATATATCTATGCGCCGAAGCTAACCAGGAGAGCCACGGATTCGGATACGACGACACGTCGGAGGCAAAGAAGCCGCAGTTTGCGAAGCAGATCATGGAGCGCAACCAACACAACGTGATGACCTACTTCAACCACCCCAGCATCATCTTCTGGTCGATGGGCAACGAGACTGTAGATGGGCCAAACTTCACGGCGGCATATAAATGGATTCGGCAGACCGACCCCTCACGACCCATACACTGGGAGCGCGCAGAACTGGGAGCCAACACCGACATCTACTGCCCGATGTATCTCACACAAAAAGGCTGCGAGCAGTACGCCTCACGGACAGACATCACAAAGCCACTCATACAGTGTGAGTACGCCCACGCCATGGGCAACTCCGGCGGAGGATTTAAAGAGTATTGGGACCTCGTGCGCAAATATCCAAGCTATCAAGGCGGATTTATATGGGACTTCGTAGACCAAGCGCTCCACGGCACCGACGCTGAGGGCCGCGCCATCTACACCTACGGCGGCGACTACAACGCCTACGACCCCTCCGACAACAACTTCAACTGCAACGGTCTGGTGTCGCCCGACCGTGTGCCCAACCCCCACATGTATGAGACGGGCTACTACTATCAGAACATCTGGACCGAGCCTGTAGACCTCGCAAAGGGTGTGGTGAAGGTTAAGAACGAGTATTTCTTCCGATCTCTCGACAACATGTCGCTGTCGTGGAACATACTCGAAGACGGCATAGAGACCGCCAACGGCACCATGACAGACATCGACGTGAAGCCGCAGGAGACGAAGCAGATAGAGCTGCCGTTCACCGTGAGCACCGCTCGCGACGGCAAGGAGCGACTGGTCAACATAGTGTATCGTCTGAAGAAGGCGGAGCCGCTCATGGAGGCAGGACAGGTGGTGGCATATCAGCAGTTCAGCATGGGCAGCTGGAAGGGCAACGACATAGTCACGCCCACCGCAGAACAGAAGGCAATGATGGCGAAGGAAGGCAAGAAGGCGCAGATAGACAACGGAAAGAAGACTCAGGAGCTGAGTGTCAGGACACACAGTGTGAACGTGGCATGGGACAAGACAACGGGTCTGCTCACACGCTACACCGTCGGCGGCAAGCAGCTCCTCGGCGAGGGTGGCACGCTGAAGCCCAACTTCTGGCGCGCCGTGACCGACAACGACATGGGCGGCGGCATAAACAAGAAATACAAGGCGTGGTTCAACCCCGAGATGAAACTCAAGAGTCTGAACATAAAGAAGGGCGCGAAAGGGTCGGCAGACGTGGCAGTGGTGACGGCACACTACGACATGCCGACAGTGAAGGCACAGCTCACGCTGACCTACAACGTGGCCGCCGACGGCTCAATGGCTGTCACGGAGGCGATGACCACCACGTCGGGCGCCGACATAAGCCCCATGTTCCGCTTCGGCATGGTGATGGAGCTGCCCTACGACATGGACCTGTCGACCTTCTACGGCCGCGGACCGGTGGAGAACTACGCCGACCGTAAGCTGTCGCAGAACATCGGCATATACACCCAGACGGCTGACGAACAGTTCTATCCATACATCCGTCCGCAGGAGACAGGCACGAAGTGTGACCTCCGCTGGTGGCGACAGACCGACAGCGAGGGTAACGGCTTCACCGTGCTCTCTGACAAGGAGTTTTCCGCAAGCGCCCTCCACTACTCCATCGCCGACCTCAACGACGGCGACGAGAAGGAGCAACGCCACTCGCCACAGGTGCCGAAGTCGCGCTACACCAACCTCTGCATAGACCTCGCACAGACGGGCGTCGGCGGCGTGGACAGCTGGAGCAAGAATGGTCTGGCGCTGCCGGAGTACAGAGTGGAGTACAAAGACCGCGTGTTTAGATTCGTGTTTATTACTGTCCGCTAAAAATATATTTCGCTAACGCGGACGGGCTGCGCTCGGCTTTGCCGCTTGCCAGAGCAAGAAAGCCGAGCGCAGCCCGCCCGCATATAAGACAAGCCCCTCTCTTTAACTATATACATAACATGTTGATTGTTAAAGAGAAATCCGAAAACTTGGGAACAGGACCACGACGTGGAACATTACCCGAATCATTGACGAAATTTTCAGAGAATTGCTTGCATATCTCAAGTATTTTGACGAATTTTGCATAAAGGTTGTATATACGATGGTTTGAACTTAATGTTTTAATCACCACTAAGTCACTAAAAATCAGCGATATGTACAAATTTTACTCATATTTGTCAACTTAAATCAATTCCGCCAACGGAAATAACTTATCTTATGCGCTTATCTTTCGACAAAATAGGCATTTAATAGATGAAACCCAAATATTTCTTTTAAATTGTCGCAAATTATTAATAACATGGAACCATTAAAGCTTACCATCATAAACCAGCTTCGCATTTTTCTCGTCATCCTCGCGTCATGCTTTCTTCTTCCCGCAGACGCAAAAGGCGGCAACGCCAAGGATGTCGCGGCAGTCAACGACAGTCTGCTGCGCGTACTTGACAAGGCTGTCGCCGACAGCAAGGCCCTCAGGGAGCGGCACGAGGAGCGCATCAACGCCCTGCGCAACACCTATGGCAACACCTCGTCGTGGAGCGTGCGCTACGACGTTGCCCAGCAAATCTACGAAATGTGCTACACCTACAAGACCGACATGGCTCTCCACTACCTGCACCTGAGACTCAGCGCCGCAGAGCACCTGAGAGACATCGACAAGATAGACCACTGCAAATGCCAGCTCATGTACCATTACGCCAGGACGGGGTTTTTCGGGGAAGCCGTGCTCACCATGAACGAAATCGACCCCAAGTCGCTGAATGCCAAGAACCGTATAGCCTACTACGACTACACCTTGTACATGTACAACCAGCTTGCCTACTACACCAAGGACAAGACAGACCAGAACCGGTTCCAGCGCCTCAAAAAAACCATGAAGGACAGCCTGCTCAGTATTACCCCCCCCAATTCCTTGGTTTGGCTAAACTACATGCAAGGGGTGTATTCGGAAGCCGGCAAGTACCAGGAAGCGCTGCGCGCCCTGGACAAGTGGGCCAGCTACACCAGACCCGGCAAGCATGACTATGCCATCGTGGAATATTACCGCTACCAGATATACGATGCGATGGGCCTTAAGGACGAGGCCCTGCACCACCTGCTGCTGTCCACCATCAACGACGTGACCACCGTCACCTACGACCAGGCTGCCATCTTCTATCTATGCCGTATCCTGCGCGACCGCGGCGACATAGGCCGGGCCAGGAACTACGTGAAATACGCCTACGAGGCCTCGACCATCTTCGGAGGGAAGATGAAAGACTGGGCAACCAAGGACATGGAGAGCGTCAACTCCAAATTTCAGAACACGCTGCAGGGACACAACCGCATGATGCTCATCGTCTCCATTCTGCTCTCGCTGATGCTTGTCGTGGTCATCCTGCTGGCAATAGTCCTGCTGAAACAGCACCGCAAGCTGCGCGACTATGCGCTGAAGCAGAAAGAGAGCAACCAGACCCTCACTGAGGTCAACCGACAGCTCCAGCTGTCGATAGAGGCCAACAAGGAGACCAACCGCCACCTCTATGAGGCCAACGTGGTCAAGGAGAACTGCATCGCCACCTTCTTTGCCCTGTGTACCCACTACATTGAGAGCGTGAACCATATCCGCACAAGGACACACAAGCTGCTGCGCAGCCACAAGTTCGAGGAGCTGTCCGACATGGTACGTTCGTCGTCGGAAGAGGAGGCCGCCCTGCAGAATCTCTATGACCAGTTCGACAACATGTTCCTGACCATCTACCCGAGCTTTGTACAGGAATTCAATGAGCTTCTGGCCCTGGAACACCGCATCGCCGAACCCAAGAAAGGCACGCTGACCACTCCCCTGCGCATCTTTGCCCTAATCAAGCTGGGCATTGACGACAGCGGAAAAATCTCTCAGCTGCTCAATCTGGCCAACAGCACGGTTTACAACTACCGCACACGTTTCAGAAGCCACGCAGCCGGAGACCGTTCCACCTTCGAGGATCAGGTGCGCAAGATTGGCAATCATTAGCCTGTCGGCTATCGTGCATCCCTGATGTCGCCCACGGCCACCTGATATTCATGCCATAGCGTGTCAACAGTGTGCCCCGGTCCAAGGGCGTAGGCCACGGCGCCATTCCACGACCAGGGGACGACCTCAAGACAGGACTTGTTCATCTTACGGATGAAATTTTTGTCCTTGTTGCGGCGCACCCAGTCGAAGAAGTAGCCTATATACCGATACCCTGCGGCTCAAGCTGGAAGGCATGGGTCAGCTCATGCAGCACTGCCAGGAGCAAAGCACATATTTTCTGTTACTCATCATTATTAATTATTTAAGTTTCGCATGCCTTTGGCATGCTAATAGTTAACAAGTGGACGAGTTAACGAGCTGTTTGCTTTTACAACTCAAACTCTTTATAACCACTTTGATGAGTATGGGTAGCAGCTCGTTTACTTGTCCACTTGTTTACTGACAGCAAGTTGAAAACTTGCGAAACTTCAGTTAATTATTTACGAAACTGTTAGTTCACTTTCCACAAATCACCTTGCGCCCCCTGATGATATAGACACCGCGCGGCAGCGCGTCAAGCTGAGCCTTGTCCGTCACCACTGCGACGCGGACACCAGTGACAGCATAGACCTCAACCGGTCCATGACCATCTGAAGCGTCCCCGGTAATGTCGGTGATACCCGTGGCAGTGCCGTCGCTCTTATGGACGGGCAGACTGGCCACCAGGGCGGCACGGTCATTGTTGGCCACAAACCAGGCGGTAAACGGCGACGCAATCAACGGGGCTGTGCGGACAAACGAAGTGCCGTCGGCCGACAAGGTATAAGCATCGGCAACTGTTTCTTGCACCATCGTCCCCACAAACTTGAAGTCCTTGCTGTAAGTCGAGATATATTCCGGCTGGTCAAGCTTCACATCGGTACCGCTGAAGCTTATCGTCTGCCCCGACACGTCAAAGGAGCTTCCACCGCAGGTGCCCTTCCATTCGACGACATAAGGATGGAACGGCTTCAACTCCGCAGCAGGTGTGAGATAAAGCTCCTGTCCGGCTGCCGACGTGAAATCAAGAATTCGGAAGTCTTTGCCCGTCTCACCGTCACTGTGATACCAGTCTATCTGCTGTCCCTTGCTGTCGCTGATGGATGCCGGGGTGAACGGCAGCACAATGGTAGCCCATGCCTCACTCCTTACTGTGGCAGGAACGGTGCGTGTAAAGACAGCCGTTTTGGCCGAAATGGGTTTTGGCACAAAGACCGCCGCCGTGTCGGTCAGCGTAATCTCGTCGGCCTGTGCGCCGAATACAATGTTCTTTGCCTTCTTTTTCAACACATTAAGTGTGCGTTTGCCAACCGTGGCGTTCTCGTCGAAGTAGATGATGATGTTGGGATTGTAGACATCATCGATGCTAATCGAGGGGACATTGGTCTCACCGGGTACATAGACGGCGGCCACGTCAGCGCCAAACTTTGGCTTGCTGGTGGTTGACACGCTGTACCTTGAGCCGTCGGCTGTCCAGTAATCTATGCCTCGGACAATACGCACGGTCGCAGAATTGTTGGAAGCGTCAACGCCGGTGGCCTGCGCATGGAAACAGTATTGCTCATTATAGTCCAGGTCGTTTACGGTATAATACAGTATAGTGTCACCGCCAGCCTCAAGACTGATGAAGCGGTTCTCTCCGCCACTGAAATAATACATGTTGCCCACGAGGTGCCATGGGGTGAGCTTGATGTTGTTTTTGAACGGGGCGTCACCGGTGTTGCGTACCGAAACTGCCACACGGGCCTGATTGCCGTAAATCTGCGAGTTGCTGACCGGGTTGAGTATCCTGCTGCTCACTGTGAGCGTGGTGGCGCGCACGGTGTTGATGGCAGTGGTCTGGGTATAGAACGCATCGGCGACAGACTTGCTCGTGGAAAGCGCGAGGCGGACATCTCCAGACACCGTGGGGGTGTATTTGAAAAACAGGTCTATGGTGCTGTTGCCAGGCACCTGCACGCAGTTGCCCGACTTCCACTGGCTGCCTTCCAGCAGGAACATGTTGCCGTAAAACTCACGGCCGCCCTTGTTGGTCACCCTTGCGTGTACCCGCTGCTCAGTACCCTTGCAGCCATCACCCTCCAGTATGATGGTTTCTCCACACAAATCGTAGGGACTTGGGATGGCGGTCAGTGTCAGCACGGTGTCGCCCTCAATGACCATCTTAAGATAGGTATCGCCAGAACCCTCATCATCAAGCCACTCCCCGGTGCCGGCTGCAGTATGCAGGCGGCTGCGGCCGCGGATGTAATAAGTGCCATTGGGGATGTCATTATCCATCTGCACCTGCGCAAAATTATTAAGGGAACGGTTGCCTGGCTTCAGCGTCAGGTTGTTGGTGCCGCACAAACGGTCAACGACCACCTCGCCCTGTTCATTGTAAAGAGAGAACTTGTGGTCGTAGGCATGCGTGTAGTGGCAAGGCGTGGCCAAGTCGTAACGGAACACCGGCGTAAAGGGCACCGTCTTGTCCTTGCGCGTGAAGCGTGTCTTGCTTGGCGTGTTCACGGCCATGAGCGACAGCCGCACGTCGGCCTCATCCGCTGTCTGTCCGGCATTGGGCTCCACGCCCACCACTATGGTCTGGCTCATGGAGTAGCCGTCGGAACTGGTAGAGCCGCCGATGCCCTGGTCGTCGGGCGACATGACCGTAAGCACGAAATAACCGTCGTCCATGCCACCCCATCCCCAGTTCATGTGGAAGCATCCGTTGCCGTCATAGCCGTCACACACCCACTCGTGGCCACCGGTAAGGTCGCTGTTGTCACCGCTCATCATGAGCGGATGGCCCTTAGCCAGCTCAGAGTAGATAAGGTCTTCCCATCCGTCGTAGGTATAGTTGTCGTGAATGGCGTAATACAGATAGGGATTGTAGTCGAAATATTTGATAAGTGCCGTCGCGCAATTGCCGCCATAGGCACCTGAAGCCGGACCATAGCCCATATGGATGGAATGGCCGACATACTGCATCAGCTCTGCCACGGCAATCTTGGATGCATCGGGGCTGGTGCCGCCATACGTATCCAGCATGTTGCCCCAGTCAAACTTGGTAGGGGGCAGCGGGTCAAGCGTGCGGGGCATGTTCCATGTGGAGGTGTAGCCAGGAATGACCTCCGTCAAGTCCTGGGGCCACTTCCAGTAATACATAACCTGTGACATTGCCGTAGCCACACATCCTGTGGCCGACCGGTTGTCTCCTGTGGTCATCTCGCCCGTATTCTCGTCCTTGTAGTACGGACAAAACAGGTTATAGGGTGCGCCCTGGTTCCATTTTGACGTCACCAGCGCGGGTATGGCGTTGCGCGTGGGGCGCGGTGTCGCGCTTACGGTCTGCGCCCGCTTGGACCGGGCCACAGTGCCTGTCTCCATGGCACGCACGCCCTCCTTGAGGCGCTGCAGCCACAGGCGGAGCTGGACTGGCATGCCAGAGACAGAGAACGTGCCATTGTCGGAATAGCCCAGGACGGGCTGTGTCCTGTCACTCGCTGAGGCAATTACGAACCCACTTTGCCCGACATTGAAAATATAATACGCGGAGTCGGCGGAGATGACCTCTCTGAGGCTGGACTCCCTCAGTCCCGACTGCGCCCTCATCATGCCCTTTGCCATAGGCTTCGCCAGGAATTCCAAGGCCCGTGACTTGGCCTGGTCACTGGGGATGATTGCCGCTGATGCCATACAGCCATAGGCCACTATGGGCAGTAAAAGTAAATTTCTAAGTCTCATATCATACGGTTTTAACGATTATCTGAAAAAAAGAGTTTATCACTTGGTCAATCGTATATCTTTTTATTTTTATTTTCATTCGCATAAGACTCACCTTATCACCTTGATGACTTTACCGTGGCTCCGGCCGACTACATAAAGTCCACTGGGCAGCGCCTTGATGTCGCTGTTATTGCTGACCTTCATTCCGTTTATAGTGTATATGCCAGCATTCTCCGGTCTGTCAGGAACGAGAGCGGATATCCCGTCGGCATCAGCGAAAAAACGGAAGTCGTGCAGCTTTGCCCCGGCATTGTTGGTCACAAAATAGAGGGTATGTTTGCCTGTAAGCCTCTCGGACAGTTTTATTGTCTTGTCCTGCCATTGTCCCTTTGTAATGAACCCAGTTTCACCAAGCCGTCTGTCCGCCACAACAGAATCGGCATAGACAATCAACTTGGTACGTGACTGGGTGGCATTGACACGCAGCACCACATTCTGTGCTCCGCTATCGCCAAAATCAACACGACGGAAGCCTACATATCCGTCGCGCAAGTTAAGTACGGCACATGTATCGCCATCTTCCTCACTCAGTTGCATGAATTTCAGGTCGTCAAAACACGCAGCCGGATTAGTGGAAAACGCATTCTTGCTGAACATGTGGTTGACATGTGCGTTGAAGGCCACGGAAACAGCCGTAGATGCCCCGAAGGCATCATTTGTAATATCTTTCTCGTCATTGCCCTCCTTGCGCTTGAAGTCCTCACTGGTCTTGGTGAGCCACGCCGACCAGGTCACTCCCTTGGAGTTCCGGTTCTGCCAGGCCCGCCACGCATTTTTTGTCATCCACGCCAGAGCGTCCTCGTGGTTGAGGTCCTGAGCATAGCGGCGGGCGTAGCGCATGAAGATACCCTTGAAGCCACACAAGTCGCCACTAATGGTTTGGCAGACCTTTATAATACTGTCGCCGTCGCACAGGTTGGAAATGGTATAGTTGTATATCTTGTCAGCATCTGACAGGTATTGGGTATTGCCCGTATGCTCATAAAGCAGAACAGCTGCGCCGAGCATGGTGCCCTGGTTATAAGTGGATGCCCAATGGTTGAAATCCGCCTCCATGGAGCCGTCGGATGTCCATGCACGGCTGTCATAGACTTGTCCGTTGGAGGCATCGAACAGCAGTTGGCGCTGGGCCTTATAGATGGACAGAGCCTTGCCATAGTAGGCCTCGTCGCCCGTGGCCTCGGCCAGATAACATGCCGCCACGGTAGCCGGGCAGTTGATGCAGGAGTTCGTGGCAAGCTTGTTCTCCTGGCTTTGCTTCCAGACAAGCGTGCCAAAGCGCTGGCGGGCACGGTTGTACATGGCGTCATAGTTCTTACGCGCCTTGTCAAGATAATCCTGGACTCCAAAGAATTTATAGGCACGGACACAGGCAAGCACCATCCAGGTGATGTCATCATTAAACTCATTGTTCGTCCAGTCGGTGCCATTGCGCTGCAGGAAATTATTGTACAGCTCGCTGAAGATTTCCCGGTACCTCGCATCTCCTGTTGTCTCAAAGGCATCGAGTATGGTCTCGAACATCTCGGCGTCACCCCACCAGCCGCCATTGCCAAGCACATGGCCATTGGCCGCCGTGTGATAATACTGGTTGAGGAAGCCGTTCATCATGGAGTCGCGCACTGCTGCCGTAAACGATGTTTGGCATGCGGCATCCTCCACCAAATAGAATTGCGTCCGCTCAGCCGCCGTCGTAGACTCGAAGATGGTTGAGAGCATGACACCGTCACCCTGCGCGATATTTTTTGACAGACAATACTTATTGGTATTATCCGTAAAGAGCTTGTATGCGCCCTCTACTCCCTCCACAGGCTGGACAGACCATTTCGCGTAATCACCTGCATCTGTAAGCGGGCGCTGGGAAACGGGCTGCCCTGACTTGTTGCCATTCTCGCGGGCAAGATACAAGCCGGAGTAAGCATTGCGGAAACCATAAAGGCCATCGCCTAAGTCAACAAGCTGCCAGCGCTGCGCAGCGACACCAGTCTCTGTCCATAACACCACACGCGCCGTTGAGCCGGAGGCATTCGGTGGGAACACCGACTGGGTGCCGGAGGCAATGCGGTAATACTTTCCCAGCGTCTGCGCCTGACAGGTCAGGACTGCAAAGGCGACGAAAAGTGCCGAGACGATTCTACCTGTTTTCATATTCTATCTGTTTTCATATTATCTTAAGTCATTTGAAAAAGGGAAAGGAGGTGCCAGGCGATACCGGCACTCTCCTTTCCGTATAACACTTCTACCTATCCTGTTACTCAGTTGTCCACCCCGTGTTCTGCACAATCTGCGGGTCACGGTTGACCTCATCCTGAGGAATCGGGAATAAGGACATGCGCTTGGTGTAGATACGGTGGTCCTGGGTGAAACGTTTGTAGAAATTGACCAGCTGGTTCTGTTCCGTCACGCCGGTGTTCATCACATTGAAGCCGGTGAAGTTACCGCCTTCGCCGCCCTGGTGATAGGCAGGATAAATCCAGCCGTCAGTCATCTCGGATCCGTCACGCCACTTTCCTTCGCCAACACCCCAGCGGCGCACATCGAAATAGTGCTTGTTCTCATAGGCCAGCTCAAGCAGGCGCTCACGGTAGACCACCTTGAGCACAAGTTCCTGGTTCAGGTCACCGAGGTCAATGCGCGGCTTGCCCCAGACATCGGTGGCAGTGCGGTCCTCCGCGTTGATGCCCACATACTCGCGGACACCGGCGCGCTGACGGATCAGGTTGACATAATGCATGGCCTCACCCAGCTCACCGAGCTCGGCGCAAGCCTCAGCATAGTTAAGGTAGACCTCGCCCAATCGTAGCAGCGGAAGCATGTCTACATTGCTCTCCTTGGCATAATAGTTCTTGCGGGCTATCGTGCCGAAGATGGGATAGTCGTGCGTGTTGCCGTTAGGGCCTGAGTTGCCATTATAGTTCATCTCCACAGGAGTTGACTTGTCGAAATCCCACGGACGGTTCTGGAACGTAATGGCCAGATAGAACCTCGGCTCGCGGCCATAGAACTGCTTAAGTACGGAATGGCCCGACCCCGGTGAGAAATACTGGTAGCTCGTCAGGGGGTCTATGCACGCTTTCGACTGCGTGATGGACAGGGGGTTGCGCACGGGATAATACTTGGGGTCACTGGTGTCGTAGGTGAAGTAGTCCGGGTCTTTGTTGATGTCAAGACCCTTGTCGGTGAAATAGAGGTCAATGAACTCAAGCGGCACGGAGAATGCGCCGCCGCCCTTATCGTAGTTGGAGCCGAGACCTTGGAAACGGGGTACCATGCAATAGGTCTCGTTGCTTGAGCTGGTACGTCCATAAATCAGCTCCTCATTGTCAGACGAGCCCATGCTTGCGGCAAAGACTGAGCGGAACGGACACGACTTGCCTACCGAAGAGACGAGCTTACCGTTGGCATCACGCAGTGCCAGTCTGAACTTTTTGCTGTCTATGATGCGCTTTGCCGCATCGCGGGCGTCACGCCATTTCTGCTCGTCACGCTGCTGCGGGAAAAGACTGGTTCCGTCCTTGTTGGTCAGGCTCTGGTAATAAGGGTCGCCATTGAAGAGATAGCTGGCACGGAAGAGATACACCTCCGCAAGAAGACCCTCGACAGCCTCCTGGGTAAGATTACCCTTCATCTGGGCCTCATAAGCCCCGTTGGTGAACTGCGAGACCAGATGGCCACCATCCAAGGTTGATTTAAGCTCGCCTATAATGTAATTGAAGCAGTCGTCCACTGATGCACGCGGAAGCTGCATGTCCGCCAAGGGATCATCTACACCGTAGACACGGTCGCCGACCACCGGTACAGGACCATACAACTTCATCAGCTCAAAGTAGAACAGAGCTCGCAGCGAGCGGCACTCGGCCTTGGTCCACTCCTTCTCCGTACTGTCCATATTGGGATTGTTGTCTATGTTGGCCAGATAGATGTTGGCGTACTGGATGGCACGATAATAGTTAGTCCAAATGGTGGAGACGAGCCCCGTTGAAGGATAGAGCGTACCGTGGATGATGTCAAGCGCCGGCACCCAGTCCCACGGCAGATAACCCTCCGTCGTCGCGGCACCTATATAGAAAGACACATCGCCTCCTCCAGTGCCTGCGTAACGGTTGCTCCAGTCCGGGATATAATGGTAGACATTGGTCAGCCAGGAAAGCGACTGCCCGCGGTTGGTGAAGACATCTTCGAGCGAGGTGGCGTTGTCCGGCACATCATCGAAGTAGTCCTCACAGGAAGAGAGGCCAAACATGGCCATCGCCGCGAATGTAATTGCCAAAATCTTTTTGTTCATATATAATAATGTATTATTCAAAGTTAAAAGTTAAAATTGACACCAAGCGAGAAGGTGCGCACATTCGGATAGGAAATGCCATTGGAGGTGTTGAGCTCCGGGTCCCAAAGCTTGAACTTGCTCCACGTCAAGACATTCTGGCCCATGAAGTAGAAACGGCCTCCCTTGATAAATCCGCCGCGCTGCCATGACTTGGGGAAGTAGTACGAGATGGTGAACTGCTTCAGGCGCAGGAATCCCATGTCACGCTTCCACCAGGTAGAAGACACGTAGTTGTTGATGTTGGACGCATCATTGGCACCCCATGCGAGGCGCGGATAGAACACGTTTGTGTTCGTCGGGTCATCCTCAGACCAGCGGTCGGTAATGTTGGCATAAAGCGTGCCGCCGCCAGACGAGCTCTGGAAAGGCAGGATACCGTCGCCAGAGAGTATGCGGTCGGCCTTGGCCGTACCCTGGAAAAGGACTCCCAGGCCAATGTTCTTGTAGCGCAGGTCGCCGCCAAAGCCGTAATAGATTTCCGGAAGGTCACCACGGCTGATGCACATGCGGTCGTACTCGTCGATGTGGCCGTCACCGTTCAGGTCCTTGTACATGATGTCGCCCGGCTTGACGAGCTCACCTGCATAAGTCTCACCAAACTGTGTGATGTTGCGCTCCTTGATCTGCTCCTCGCTCGTGTAGAGGCCCTCAGCCACATATCCCCACTGTGCAAGGACGTTGTGCCCACGCTGGTCAAGCCACGGATAGGCCGGGTTAGCCTGCGCATTCTCAATAACCTTGTCGTGGTTCTGGGTCATATTGCCACGGATAGAGATCCACAGGTCCTTGTTGAACGTGTGGCTGTACTCAAAGCTGGCCTCGAAGCCCGTATTCTTCACAACACCCATATTGGCAGAAATGCCTTTGGCGAAACCCCCAATGAGAGGCACGTTCTCACGCGACACGAAAATCTTCGTGCGGCGCTCCTTGAAGAAATCAAACACAAACGTTAGATCGTCCTTGAAGAAATTAATCTCTATGCCAAGGTCGCGCTTGTGTATCTTAGACCATTGTGCCTTATATCCGTAATTGTCATAGTACATGGCACCTGTGGCACCATTGCGGGTCCAGTATGTGGAATAATTGGCGCCGGAGCTGCCAATCTGCGTGAAATAGGCAAAGCGGCTGCCTGACGAGTCGTTGCCCACATAACCGTCAGAATAGCGGAACTTCAGGAAAGAGATGATGTTGGAAAGGGGTTTCCACCAAGGCTCCTCTGAGGGTACCCAGCCAAAGGCCCACGCGGGGAAGAAGCCGAAACGATGCCCTGGCTCAAAGTTCTCTGAGCCTGTGTAGCCGCCGTTGAACTCTGCGAAATACCGGTTGGCGTAGTCGTAAGTGGCCCTAACCGACAAGCTTTCCTGCTTGTAAGGAAGGGTTGTGAAGAGTGATGCGTTGTTGGCATCGAGATAGTTGCGCATGTTGAAAAGTACAAGTCCCGAGAGCGTATGCTTCTTTGCGAATATGCGCTTGTAATCCATTGCTGCCTCAAAATAGAAAGTGCGGTACACCCACTTGTCAGAATTCACCGACATGGAGTTGTTGCCCTTGTACATCTCAGAGAGGATGAGCTTTGTCGGGTCTGTGTCATAAGTGAGCGGATTGCCGTCGGCATCTGTCGTCAGCACCGGGTAGAGATGCTCGTCGAGAAGCCATACTCCTGTGGTCGGGTCCATGGTGCCGGTCGGGCGCCACGTGGACATGTCCACATTATAGTTAAGGTTCTGGTTGGCCTTGACATCGAAAGAGACCAGTGCCCTTGCTGAGAGTCCCTTGCTCCAGTTCCAGAAGCCCAGGTCCTGATGCAGCTTGAGGTTGGTGTTGATTTGGGTTGTGTTCTGCTGGGAGTAGCCACGGCGGGTGAGCGTCACCCACGGGCTGTCAAGCTCACGGTTGTCAGGAGAGATACCCGGGTTGGCCCCATTGGCATACTGCACAGGATAAATGACAGGATTGGTACTCATAGCCTTGCCGAAGATGGTACCGATGGACTGGGCCGGATAATGACCGCCCGTGAGATAGCCGCTCACGCCCATGTCGATAGTAGTGGTCTTGGAAGCCTTGAGATTGATGTTTGACAGGAAGTTATAGCGGTCGTAACTAATCTCCGAGCTGTAGTCCTGAGCCGGGTCGTCCTTGGTCAGACCCTTCTCATTATAATAAGACAAAGATATATAATAAGTGGCATTGGGGGCACCACCACGGATGTTGACATTGACACGGCGGTTCCATCCATATTGGTGATAGAGTTCCTTCATCCAGTCAACATTCGGATAGAGATACTTGTTGATGGTCGGATTGTCGGCAACGGTCTGGGCATAGGCCTGCTCCTCGGCATTGAGCGGCATGTTGTTGGCAATCTTGGTATTCATGATATACTGGTCAGAGTAGTAGACACGCCCGCGGGAATGCTGGTAAGCCTCATTGACGGCCTGCATGTACTCTATGCCATCCACGAGGTCAGGAATCTTGGTGAGCTGTGTCATACCCTGGTAGAAGTCAACGGTGAATTTCGGTTTGCTAACGACACCGGGCTTCGTTGTGATGATGATGACACCGTTACCGCCACGCACACCATAGACAGCCGTGGAGGCCGCATCCTTGAGGACTGTGATGGACTCAATGTCCTCAGGGTCGAGCTGACTGAAGTTTCTCTCTATGCCATCGACAAGCACCAATGGTCCCTCGTTGCGGTTGGTCAGCGTGGACAGGCCGCGAATCCAGATATCAGAGTCGTCCTGTCCCGGAAGACCTGTACGCTGGACGGACATCACACCGGACACACGGCCGGCAAGCACCGAACTGAGGTTGGCTACAGGCGCCTTGACATGTTCCATCTTCAACGTGGACTGCGCGCCAAGCACCGACACCTTTTTCGATGTCGTATAGCCGGTGACGACGACCTCATCGAGTTTTCCCACATCCTCGTGCATAATCATATCGCACAAGGTTCCATGCACTTTCGACTCCAACGGCTGGAAACCAACGTACTGAGCCGTGAGAACAGGATGAGCACTCTTGCAGGTTATGGTATAGTTGCCATTGACATCAGTGACGGCAGAGACATCCGTACCTTTTTCCTTAATGGTCACTCCTATCAGCACCTCACCATTGGTATCGACGACACGTCCCGTGACCTTCAACGGTCCGGCGGCAAGTGCAGGAATGCTAAGAAGCAGGGTCAGCATCAAGCAGGCCCACTTTATTTTATGTTGGATTGTAATTCGCATTATTATAGATATAATGGTTAGTTTCATACGGCAAATGCCGCTGAGATTTCAATTATATTGACAGGGGACACGGCCTTCATGAACGCATCCCCTGTCTATAGTCACATTACTTGTTCAGAACCTTAAATCACTTGTTCAGAACCTTATAAATCACTTGTTCAGAACCTTAAATTACTTGTTCAGAACCTTAAAAGAGCCCTGGGTCTTGCCACCCTTGACAGAAACGATGTAAAGTCCCTTGGCAGGAAGGCTCATTCTGACAGAAGATGAGCTGGCTACGGTCTCGCCCACCTTTTGGCCGGACACGCTGTAGACGCTGAGACGGGTACCCGTTGCAAGGCCATTCACATTCAGCTTGCCGTTAACCACACTGACAGTAGCCTTCGAAGTGGCGACACCGTCGATGCCATTAGCTACGCCATTTGAGAATATGCGGAGGACAGGATAGCCATAGCTTCCCTCGTCCATCTTCCATATCTCGTTAAAGTCCCAGCCGATGTTGGTGTAAGTAGCCTGCGTCTTCAGAGTTGTGGAATTCTGGGCAGTTGCAGCCGACACAGATCCGCCATCGGCAGTCTCATTCTTTAACGGCCACGCCTGGTCAAGGTTGTCGGCAGTCATCGTGGCCTCTGAATTGTAGAGGTTGTTCTCGTTGAAGTTGATGACAGCATTGGCTTCGTCACCAGCTCCATTGCCCGCGATGAACGGTGCGGCAATCCTCGGTGTGGCGTCACCGACCGACGTCATGTCGCCCAGTGAAACACAGTTGTTGATAGAAACCGTACTGTTGGCCTTGTCAATAAGTCCGACGAAGCCGCCGGCCCAGCCGCGGAATGAGCAGCTGACATTGACGTTGCTCAGGCACTTGTCAAACGAGGCGCCTCCCTCAAGGGTGCAGCCTGCGAAGCCACCGCACTGCGAGCGGCCGTCAACGATACCCCAGAGCGTGGTATTGGTCACGGTGATGCCGTCGGCGTCACCGGCAAGCAGAGCCACGTGGTCATCGCCGATAACCTTACCTGTGATGGCCACCTGGTCGAAAGTCGTGTTGGAGGCAGAGCCTATGAAGCCAACATGATCGGCGGCAGAACCTGCGTCAACAAGGATGTTCTCAAAAGCAATATTCTTGATGGTTGCGCCGGCAGTCTGTCCGAATATGCCCTCATTGCTGTGGCCGTCGGTATAGGTCACCTTAAGGCCGGACACCTTATAGCCCTGACCGTCAAGAGTACCCGAGAACGGCATGTCGTCTACGGCAATGCCCTTGAAGCCGTCATAGCTGCTCATGTCAATGTCATTGGCCAGCTGGTAATTACCAGACAGGTTGCGGTTGATGAGAGTGGCAAACTGCTCAGGAGTAGAAATCTTAGTGGTGACACCTGACTGGTCCACATAGAACGTGAACGATGTCGGAGACAGGGTGAGCAGAGAAGCGACCTCGGCCGAGTTCTCCACAGATACCGTCACTTTTCCAGCAGCCACAAACTCACCGTCATCATTGCCCACATAAATCCTGTTGGGCTCCTCATCCACTGTCGACACCAGGCTTGCGCCATCAGAAATGTTGTACTCCAAATCCTGGCCCCAAGAGCCATGTGTCGGCGAGAGGTCAAGGAACTCGGCACCCTCACTGTAAACCACTGTCGTATTCTCATTAGGCATGTCAAAAATCTCCGCCGGCAGAGGGGCGTTCATCCAGCTGAGCACCGGGTACATCTTGCCCTCAGCATCCTCAAGGAATTTCCAAGTATTATCGAAATCCCAGCCAAGCGTGTTGACATAGAAGTCGCGGGTCTTGGCCTCTGCATCTTTGACGGTCTCACCATCTTCGTTGGAGGCGTCAGATGTACCGGAGAAACCTGCACCGCGGCTGCCAATGTTCATTGATTCCACTGCATGGTTGTTGATCATAGTTGCCTTGCGGCCTGCCGTATAGACGATACGGGATTGGCTGCCTTTATAGAGATGCGAAGCAGCCGAAAGGTTGTTCTGTATAATAGTCTCATGTTCATCGGAGTCAATCAGAGAAATGACACCGGCCGACCATTGTTCATTACCATCAATCGTTCCAGAGAAATAGCAGTTTTGGATAGTGCCGCCATTGGTCACACCTACGAGTCCGCCAACCTGATAGGAGCGGGTCTTGAGTTTGGCATCGGAGAGGCAGTCGGAAATTATGACACCGTCATTGCCGTTGACGTTCATGTCGCCAGCGATGGAGCCTACGTGGTCGCGGCCCTCAATATAGGAGTTGGCCACGTAGCAGCTCTGGATGGTGCCGCCATAGGCACGGCCCACGATAGCTGCAGCATTTGCGTTGCCCACGATGTTGGCGTTCTCAATACCAAGATTCTTGATTGTGGCCCCATGAGTTGTTGCAAACAGGGCTGCCTGGTCCTGATTGGGATTGTTGAAAGTCAGGTTGCGGATGACATGACCTTGGCCGTCAAGCGAGCCGGTGAAATCAGGCAGCGGAGTAAAGCTAACACCGCTCATGTCGATGTCGGCCGCAAGCTTGTAGTCACCCTCGGTATTAAACTTGATGTTGAGCAGGTCCTCGGCCGTGGCAATATCGTAGTTGGTCTGCGTCACGGTAAAGGTCTGCGTGTAAGTGGCACCTTTGACATAAGCGTCACCGGTCGTGGTATAGGTAATGGTAGCCGTGCCTGCACCCACGAAGCTAATTTTCGTTCCAGTGACCGTAGCCACATTTTCATTGGAAGATGAAAGGGTGACCGTGCGGCCAAGAGCCGACTTGGCACCGCTCTCATAAGTTCCGCCCACCACGTTTACGTCGGCGGGTGTGTTGACGGCAATGTCATCACCGTCAAACGGTACCGTCATGCCCGCCAAGACAGGATAGCGCCCGTCGGCCAGCGACCACTCGGTGCCCCAGCCAAGTCCCGTATAGGTGACCGCCTTCTGCAGGTCGGCAACCGAGGTCTCCGTACCCTGGAAATCACCGGCCAGTTCGGCATGGTCGCGTTCCTTTCCGGCACTGTAGATGACGGTTGCCGTAGAACTGAGGTTGGTTCCGAAGTTTTCCGAGCCATTATTGTTCCAGCCCACGATGGAATGAGCATGCTCAAAGTTGTTGTTAGGATCGGAATTGCCGACCGACGCAGCTCCCTTGATGTAGATGGCGGCACTGACATTATTGGTGAATGTGCCTGAGCCCCCGTCGATTAGGGCGGAGATGCCGCCGGCACCGGCATTTCTGTCCTCTGCAGTTGCCGAGCCGTAGAAGAAGCACTTGTCAATGTTACCCGCATTGACAATGCCAGCGATACCGCCAGCCTGATAGGTGCGGCTGAACACGCCGGCGGTTGACATACAGTTGGAAATGGAGGTGAACTCTCCATTGTCCGCGCTGCCGCTCGCGTCACCCACAATGCCGCCTACATGGTCGCGGCCTGTGACGATGCCGCTCGTCATAACACCACTGATGTTCACCTGTTTGGCATTGCCGAGAAGGATGCCGACGTGCTCGTCACCGTCAACCTTCGCACCAATGATAGATACATTCTTCAAAGTGGCACCCTTGGCATAGCCAAAAAGTCCTGAGTTGTCAAGGTCACGGCTTGCTGTCACCGTCAGTCCCTTGATGGAGTGTCCGCCGCCGTCAAAGGTACCTGTAAACGGAGAGGCCTCAGTGCCTAAAGGAGTCCATTGCCCCGTCAAGGTGATGTCAGCGGCAAGTACATAATTACCACTGGGATCATTGGCTATAGCCTTCAATCCTGCCTCGTCGGTGATCTGCGTCTGCGCACTTACTGCCGAGGAAAGCAAAATGGCGGCTGCGAAAGCCATCGATCTCGCTCTGGTCTGTAAATCTTTACCCATAGTCTTAATGTTTTATAAGTTAAAAGTTAATAAGTTAATATAGTTATTTAGAAACAACTATCATTCTCTTCGTCTCCGACGGCATACTGCCCTTGCCTTCAGGAACGATTCTGTAGAGATATACGCCGTCGGACTGATTTATCGGACAGGTGAAAGACGTCACACCGCCGTCTGTTTTCAAGCCCGACAGGGGTATTCTCTGATGACTGACCTTTCTTCCCGCATTGTCAAACATCTCCAGCCAGGCACCCTGCAATCCTTCCGGTGCCTTGAACTCTACGGTCGTGGAGCCGCTGCATGGGTTAGGATGGCATCCGAAGAGCCTAATTCCACCCTTGCCGCTGTATGCGGAAATTCGGTTAATGCCTGAGGGGGTGGAACTGTCATGGCCATAAACGGCAAACTCATAGATACGGGTCGTGTGATTGTCGTCTTGCTGCCCCTTTATCACATGAAGCCTTATGCGGGAGGCCCTGAAAGCTGTGACACCACGGGAGACATAATTGTCCGTATTGCCTGACACGTTGTCCACGTTCTGCCAACTGCCATTAATGTAGGCCTGCAGCGCAAAGTCAGACGATATCCAGTCCGTACTCTCACAACCGGCATTGAGCACCATCCACCGGCAAACCTCCACCGGCTCATTGAAATCATATTCTATCCACGGCGACTCATCCTGACCGGGCGTGACACACCATTTTGTCGTCTCGTCCATATCAGCAGCAAGTGCGGCTCCCTCCGCCGTTCCATTCTGTGCAGAGCACTTTATCGATACCGGCGCCAGCAGCTTCCCACAGTCCTTCTCGTCATCAGGGGCCAGCTCGTCGTAGTCAATGTAAGTGTTGATGGCCGTAGCTGGCTGAACATCGTCAGCCCTGTTGTCTGACAGTGTGGCTGCAAGCAGGCACACATCATCGTTGGCCGGGAGAGTTACCGACTCAACATCGTCGGTCAAAGGAATCACATACCTGTACATATAAAGATAGGTGTAATCCTTATCAGTACCGTTCTGGCAATTGTGGGCATGGGTTGCCGCGAAGGCTACATCGTCCCTGACATAGCGCGTACCGGCCGAGAAATGACTGCCCAACTGGCCCACATAGCCTGTATAGTAAGGCACATGGAAAGTATAGGCCGCATCACCGGCCTTGAACGTTGCGTCAGCCCCACCCTGTCTCGTACTCATCATCAGCACATAAAGTTTGTTCTGCCCGGCAGCTCTGCTGAGACGGACGGTCTGCCCCTTGCAGCGCACCGCATTGCAGTGGCCGGCCGTACGGTCACCCATACGGAATGTCACATTCCCATCGCACACCATATCAGGCACAAGCTCGGCGGGATAGGCAAGACTGACCAGACTGCCCGTCGCATCGGTACGCTTGTCATTGTAGCTCATCACGTCAACGTCATAGTCCAAACCGACAGCCATATTGTTCACCTTGTCAGGCGCGGCGGCCGAGGGAGCGGCAAACCGTACGGCAAATGTCCTGGGCTGGTAATGCCCAATATCAAAGGTAAGTCTGTTTCCCGACCAGGCCACATCGCCCACAGGCTCTTCCAAACCGTTGACCTCACGGGCCGAGACGATGTCTGTCGGGAATGTAAGGCTGACATCCTTGAGGTCAGCGCCTGCCCACTCATACACACGGACTATCGTCTCGTCGCTGTTCTCCGCTTTCTTCAGCGCCTTGATGGAAACACTGTCAGTACTTGCCGACACAAAGCTGACCGTACGCCCGAGAGCGCCGGCATGCTTGTCAGTGACGAAGCCCGTTAAAGGCTGGTTCAGCTCAGAGGCGGCCTTCTGGGTCGCCGTCCCCCAATTTCCCTCATGGGGAAAGAGCGAGTAGGTGAATTGGTTCACACCGAGGTCCTGAAGGCTCTGGTATGTATAGTTATTGTCCACCCCGGGAGTATGGATAAGTGTAAGGCGAAGCTGCATGTTGTTGGGTTTGTCCCAGCCGTATTTGCTGTCATTGAGCACCGACACGCCATATGTCCCTGCGGGGGTGCTGACATCAGCCCACTGGTGTCCCTGCACCTCATACAGCCCCTCACTGCGGTTGCCGCGCTGGATGGTACCAAGGGAAATGTCGTAGGTGGCCTTAGCGTTACCAAACATGAAGTTGAAGGCTGCCTTGAGCATGGTGGCACGTGTTTGCCAATCAACTTCATTCTTGAAGTCCACACGGTTGTTAAGAGCATTCATGCTGACATACTGCACGAAACGCGACCCCTCCTTCTGCCGCTCCACGCGGAAGGAGCTGCGCAATGGGCCAGACTCCGAGGCCGTGATACTGACCACATCATCCACCGTAGCGTAAGGCTGGGCGGCCACGTCAGAGTATTTTATCTCCCACGACGGCCATGTCGTGGAATTGTCGTGAAGCATCTGCTGCGAGCAAGTGCTCACAAGCTGACGTCTGTCACTGGTTCTCGTCAACGACTGCACATTACCCGTCGACTTGTTCAAGGTCACGCTGTAAGCGCCATTGCCCAGCGTCAGTGTGCTGGCGTTCTGGGAGAGACTGCCCGTCAATGACGACGGCGTGCCTATACGGACATCATAGACCGCCATGCCGAGGGACGGCACCGTGGCCGCAAAGATAAACTTAAGGCGCTGCGCAGCCTCATCATACCCGGTAACCTGAGCCAGGACTTCCTTTCCGTCAGGGGCAAACACGCTCACGGCCAACGGACTGGGGCGTCTGTCGGCATGAATGGATGCCTCCACTATATCCGTGCGCACAAAGGACAAAGGGTTATACACGATGACAGGCGTACCCTCCACCTGCGTGTCAAGCATCCTGGCGGCAGAGCCAACGCTTTGGGTCAGTACATTGGCCAAGGTTTTGTTGGCAAGGACGTACTCGTTTTCCGAGAAAGTATAGGCACGGGGAATGGACGTGCCGGTAATGCCGTCGTGGTGCTGCTGCCAGAGCATTCTCATCCACGACTCACTGATGGCTTCCTGAGGATAGGTCTCAGTACCGAGCCATGTTGCCAGCGAAGAGGCTTTCTCGGCAGCATCGGCCAGCAGTTCCGTACGACGGTTCCACCGCTTGAGCATCCCGCGTGAGGTATAAGCGCCAACACCGTGGGTAAGCATGGGAAGCTCATTGTTCCACACACTGTATTTCTGATTCCGATAGGTATTGAGGTAAGAGAATATGCTGTCAGGACTTGCAAGACAGACATCTATCTGACCAGTTGTCTTCGACGCACTGTAATTGAGCCAGTAGGGAGTATTCTCGCCCGATGACGAGGTATTGTCCTGCAGACCGCCGCCACGGTCGCTGCGCGGGCCGACATAGCGTATCTCAACAGCCGTGCCATAGTTTTTGTAGTTGTTGTTGATCTCCGAGAGAAGGCTTGCGTCCGTGGCCAGGTCATGGTTGTAATCCTCATGAGTGTCGTAAGCGCCAGGCTTGTAGACAGCATAAATCTGCGAGCCGTCAACACCTTGCCACAGTCCCCAGTCAGGCAACTTCCCATAATCAGAGGATCCCCAGGCCAACTTCGCCGTGTGGAAGCCCGTCATGCCGCAATGGCTGGCAAGCGACGGCAAGGCATAAGAAAATCCGAAACAATCGGGCAGCATGATATCGTGCCCGCCCCTTACGCCAAATTCCTTTTGGAAGAACGTGGTACCGTAAAGCCAGTTGCGCATAATGCTCTCGGCCGACGTGGTCATCACATCATTGGCATCAACGCAGCAGCCAGAGACATGCCAGCGGCCAGAGGCAATATACTTTTTCAGCTTAGCATAGTCCGATGGCCAATACTCCTTCATCCAACGGTACCTGATGGCTCCCTCAAAATTGAAATTAAAATTAGGATACTTATCCAGCAGCGGGAAATTCTGGGTCATCGTCTTACGGACATATTCGCCGATTGTAGTACGGACATCCCAATTCCACTGCGAGTCAAGATGCGAGTTGGAAATGAAAAACAAGGTCTTGTGGTCTGCCTGGGCACTAGCGCCCTTGGCAGTCAGACACAGCATGGCAGCAACAGCCAAAAGCCGACCTGTCGTGGCCTGCCCAAACTTCGTCCTCTTGTGTTTCATATTACTAATGCTCATCATATATTATATTGTTAAGTTTTTTTTAGGTTTGCCTTTAGCTTCCGCAAAATTAAGGTAATTATCCGCTCAGATTTCACAGTATAAACAAATAGTAGATGTCAAAAGACTCTAAAAGATGTTTAACTGATTATTCATCAGTTGCTTGGCTAATTCACAGTTCACGCACAATTGTAGTTGCCATGACGCAAAGTTCAAGGCAATACAAGTGTTTATATGGAGGGTCTGCCACCGTCAGACAAGTCCGGTGACCGACCCTCGTCTCAGATTATGTCAGAAAACTGCTGTCATTGAGTACGGTCACGCCATATTGTCCAGAGGTATCGGTAAGGTATGACTCACAATCCTTGAACACCACAAGGCCTAAAGTCTTGCCCTGGGCCACGAGCTGCCGGACGTACTTTGCTTGCCCGCCTTGACATGATAGACGGCAAAGCCCATGCCCTGAACCTTGGCATCGAACAGCAGACGGTGCTCCCCATTGGCCCCATTTACGACCTGGGAGACCACTTTCCGGCCCGAGGCGTCGGTCACCGTATATTCACCCGCATTAGAGCCAATACGCAGGTCGGCGACAGTGCTGACGGGGAAGCTCTCATTGTTATATAATATAATAGGTTAAAGTTTTCAGTTTTCAAAAATACCGACGCAAATTTAAGGGAATAATCAATGCACAACGGCATGATATAACAAAATAGTAGTCAAAAGCAAAGTGTCTAAAACCCTAAACTACTTATTTACAACGCATTAGGCACATCCATAAGACTATAAAAAAGTAGATGTCAAATTAAGGACATTTAAAGGTAAAAAAGTAAAAAGGTAAAAAGGTAAAACAGACTTGTAGCGTGCTTTAAATATTTTTAACGCCACGTTATCGTCACTAAATCAGCCGATTAGGGCGCTGAGTCATAAATTTTCTGTAATTTTGCAGCCGCTAAGTCGCCGGCATCACCGCTGGCGCACCCCGTAAGGGAAGTTTCTTCACCCTGTTTATACATCTTTTTTAGAGATATTGAGGATTATGGCTGGGAGGGTGAGCGCACTTCCCAAGAGAGAAATTTTATTATCAGCGGCAACACCACGCCGCATCACAGCGGCACCGACCGCACAGAAGAAACATCAAGACACATTGAAGACATTTGAAGAACTGGGCGTCAGCGAAGAGATTCGCCGCGCCATCGAAGAGCTGGGATTTGAGCATCCCATGCCAGTACAGGAAGAAGTAATACCCTATCTGCTGGGACACGGCAACGACGTCATTGCCCTCGCACAGACAGGTACAGGCAAGACCGCCGCGTTCGGCATTCCATTGCTGCAACGCGTGGACCCCACACAGCGCCACACACAGGCCATCGTGCTCAGCCCCACACGTGAGCTGTGCCTACAGATAGCCGACGACCTGAAAGACTTTTCAAAATACATAAAAGGCATCAACGTGGTAGCGGTCTACGGCGGCACCAGCATCGTGGACCAGATACACGCCCTGAAGCACGGCGCACAAATCATCGTGGCGACACCAGGACGACTCATCGACCTGATGAACCGCGGCGTGGCACAGCTCGACAGGGTGGAGAACGTGGTGCTCGACGAGGCCGACGAGATGTTGAACATGGGATTTGCCGACTCCATAAACGCCATATTCGAGGGTGTGCCGGCAGACCGCAACACGCTGCTCTTCTCCGCCACCATGAGCCGCGAGATAGAACGCATCGCCAAGAGCTATCTCCACGACTTCAAAGAGATAGTCGTAGGCTCACGCAACGAGGGCGCCGAGAGCGTGAACCACATCTACTACATGGTGAACGCCAAAGACAAGTACCTCGCACTGAAGCGCATCGTAGACTTCTACCCACGCATATTCGCCATCATCTTCTGCCGCACGAAGAAGGAGACACAGGAGGTGGCAGACAAGCTCATACGCGACGGCTACAACGCCGAGTCGCTGCACGGCGACCTGTCACAGCAGCAGCGCGACCTCACCATGCAGAAGTTTCGCCAGCACCTCACACAGCTACTCGTGGCAACCGACGTGGCAGCACGCGGACTCGACGTCGACGACCTGACACATGTCATCAACTACGGACTGCCCGACGACATAGAGAGCTACACCCACCGCTCAGGACGAACAGGCCGCGCCGGCAAGAAGGGCACGTCGATAAGCATCATACACAGCCGCGAGAAACGTAAGGTGCGCGACATAGAGCGCGAGATAGGCAAAGACTTCGTCGACGGCACACTGCCCACACCTAAAGAGATATGCACCAAGCAGCTCTACAAGGCGATAGACGAGATAGAGAAGGCCGACGTTGACGAGGAGGAGATAGCACCCTTCATGGACGACATAAACCGCCACTTCGAGTTCGTAGACAAGGAAGACATACTGAAGAAAATCGTGAGCCTGGAGTTCGGACGATTCCTCAAATACTACGCCGACGCACCGGAGATACTCAAACCCACCAGCGACCGCGCACAACGCGGCGGCGACCGCAACGCCAAAGGCGGCAAGAGCGGCGACCGCACACGCGGACCACGCAAGGCGGAGGCAGGCTACAAACGACTGTTCATAAACCTCGGCAAGGCAGACGGATTCTACCCCGGTGAGGTGATGCAGTTCGTAAACCGCCACGTAAACGGACGACAGGACGTAGGACACATAGACCTGCTGAGCAAGTTCTCATACATAGAGGTGCCTGAGCAGGACGCACAGAAGGTGATGCGCGCACTCGACGGCACGACATACAAGGGTCGCACCGTGAGATGTAACGACGCCGACAGCCGTGGCGGCAGCTCACGCGACGGCGGCACACGCGGCGGAAACGCACGTGGTGGCAAGCGCGACAACGGTCTGCGCGACGGCAAACGCGACGCCACACGCTCACGCAAGGGTCGCGACAGCTACGGCCAGGGCGACGAATTCGCACGCTACGAGAAGAAGTCGAAGCGCCGCAACGCCAAAAACGAAGAGCCGACATTCCGCGAGAGTGGCCGCAAAGACGACTGGAAACAGTTCTTCCAGCACGACAACGTGGAGCTGCGCGGCGCAGAACCCGACTTCAGCGAGGAGGGATGGGCACGTCGTAAGCCCAGAAAATAACGCGAAAGCCCCGCGCTTTTACCACACCCACGCAGCAGCGATGGATAAGCCGCGCAGCAGCTGTGGATAGAAGCCCCGCGCTTTTACAACGTACATAATGCTTTTTTACAAATGATAGAGGGTCGCCATCTCTGTGAAGAGACGGCGCCCCATTTTTGTTTACAGCACACCAGTTTTCCACTACGCCGTAGGGGCATTGTCAAAGGGGCCAAATGACGACGCCAAAGGGCCGTAGTGACAACGCGAAAGGGGCCTAATGGCAACGCCATCAGAGCCCTTTAGTTTTTTATATGCGTCGCCACCGCTTACGCCTCAGCCAACGCCTTTGCCATAGCCTCGCCCAACGCCTCGCACTGCTGGCGCACCTCTGGCGTGAGAGCCTGCTTCATGTCCACCGGCTCGCCGACGGGTTGGAACTTGAGGCGTGTCTCGTTCCACTCGCCAATCTTGGCGACAGCCTTGCTTGCCCAGCCGTGGCTGCCAAACCATCCGAACAGACGACCCTTGATGTCACGGTTGGCTATCTCCGAGAGCAGTACGTCCATCTCGTGGTAGAGACCTGCATTGTAGGTCGGCGCACCCACGATGAGACCGCGATAGCGGAATACGTCGCGCAGGATGTAGGAGTGGTGAGTCTTTGACACGTTATACAACACAATGTTTTTCACACCACAGCGGCTCGCAGCCTGTGCTATGACCTCTGCCATGCGCTCCGTGTTGCCATACATAGTGCCGTAGCAGATGACAAGCCCTGGCTCCGCCTCGTAGCGTGACAGACGGTCGTAGATGCCGATGACCTTAGCCACATGGTCGTGCCACACAGGGCCGTGGGTAGAGCAGATATAGTCTATCTGCACGCCAGCGAGCTTCTTTAGCGCGTTCTGCACAGGCATGCCATATTTGCCCACGATGTTGCTGTAGTAGCGTGTCATCTCCAACCAGAACGTGTCGCAGCAGATGTCGCTGTCTACCACGCCACCGTTGAGGGCGCCGAAGCAGCCGAACGCGTCGCCAGAGAACAGCGTGTGGGTCGTGGTGTCGAGCGTCACCATGGTCTCAGGCCAGTGTACCATCGGCGTGAGCACAAACTGTAGCTCATGGTGTCCGAGCGACAACGTGTCGCCGTTTTTCACCTCGTGTTCGCAGCCGCCTATGCCGTAGAATCCTGCCATCATGCAAAACGTCTTCTTGTTGCCGATGACCTGCACCTCTGGGTAGTACTGTCGGAGCAGCGACAGCGAACCACTGTGGTCTGGCTCCATGTGGTTGACCACCACATAGTCTATCTTGCGGTCGCCTATCACCTCGCGTATGTTCTCGATGAACTGTGTGAAGAAGTCTACCTCCACCGTGTCGATGAGGCACACCTTGTCGTCGACGATAAGATAGGAGTTGTACGACACTCCGTTGGGCAACGGCCACAAGCCCTCAAACAGGTTCTTGTTGCGGTCGTTCACGCCTACATAGTAGATGTTGTCTGTTATTAGTCTCATTATTTATTATTGATTTTATTGATTTATTATTCTTATCGGGAAGCCCCTCTCCAGCTCACAGAAAACCCCTCTCCAGCTCACAGGGAAGCCCCTCTCCAGCTCTCCCCGCCGGGGAGAGGGCTGGCTTGCTTGCGGAAAGGAGGCGGGAGGAAGCCCTCTCCAGCTCTACAGGAAAACCCCTCTCCAGCTCTCCCCGCCGGGGAGAGGGCTGGCTTGCTTGCGAAAAGGAGGCGGGAGGAAGCACTCAATAAGTCTTTTTTTACCTTTTTACCCTTTTACCTTTAAATGCCCTTCTTCCTCCATCAACGGCCCTCTCCCCGGCGGGGAGAGATGGAGAGGGGCTTTTTTTACCTTTTTACCCTTTTACCTTTAAATGCCCTTCTTCCTCCATCAACGGCCCTCTCCCCGGTGGGGAGAGATGGAGAGGGGCTTTTTACCTTTTTACCCTTTTACCTTTTTACCTTTAAAAGCCCTTTTCCAAACTCCTTCGACACATAGTTGAAGATGTCTTTACAGCAGTCGGCAGCAAACTGTTGGGCGCAGTCTACGAGGCTATCCCACTGTTCGGGGGTCAGTCCACGCTCAATGTCGGCGCGGCAGATGCCGTCGCGCAGCATGCCATAGATAATGCCGGCATTGAAATTGTCGCCGGCGCCGATGGTGCTGACCGTCTCTGTGGGTGGCGTGACGTATTCGCGGCGCAGCCCACCGTCAGAAAACACCACCGTGGGACGTGCCCCGTCGGTGTAGATAAGGCGCTTGCAGTAGAACGAAATCTCTGCGTTGTAAGCCTTGTCGGCACTGTCTATCTTATACACCACGTTGAAGTCGTCGCGGCTGCCACGCACTATGTCGGCGAATTCGAGGTTCTCTATGAGGTTGGGTGTGGCGCGCATCACGTCGTTCTGGTGCGAGGGGCGGAAGTTAATGTCGTAGTAGATGATGGCACCACGGCTACGCGCATATTCGAGCAGCCCCTCCACCTGCGGGCGCACGGCGGGGTTGACGGCGTAGAACGAGCCGAAGAGCACGATGTCGTCGGGCTGTATGTCGGGGAAGCTGAAGTCGAGGTGGTCGTGCTGCGTGTCGCGATAGAACACGTAGTCGGCCTCGTTGCGCTCGTTGAGAAACGCCAACGACACGGGAGACTTGCTCCCTGGCAGCGTGGTCACGTTGTCGGCGTCGACGCCGTTGTCGCGCAGAAACTCTTTTATGTATTCGCCCACGCGGTCGTTGCCTGCCTCTGAGAAGAAGGTGCAGGGCACGCCGGCACGTCCCAACGACACGATGGCGTTGAACGTCGAACCGCCTGGCACCGCCTCTATGGGTTTGCTGTTCTTGAAAATGATGTCGAGCATCGTCTCACCGATGCCAATGACTTTTCGCATAATGCCTTGTTCTGATTTGATTATAAAACTCCTGATTTTTATATGAGACAACGGCGTGGGGCGGCAGAGCATGCCATGCCCTATTTTGCGTTGCCCGATGCAAATATCTTAATTATTTTGGAAACAGCAAAAAGATTATTCGTAATTTTGTATTTATTATACAAGTTGACAAGTTGACAAGTTGACAAGTAGACGAGAAACGAGTTGACAAGTAGACAAGTTGACAAGTTGACGAGTTGACAAGTAGACGAGTAGACGAGAAACGAGTTGACAAGTTGACGAGTTGACAAGTAGACAAGCTGCTACCCATACTTATCAAAGTCGTTATAAAGAGTTTGAGTTGTAAAAGCAAACAGCTCGTCCACTCGTTCACTTGTAAACTATCAGCATGCCAAAGGCATGCGAAACTTAAATAAAAAGAGTTACGAACATGACAACACAACGACTATACAACACCGCCATGCTGCCCAACGGGCTGCGCATCATACACCGCGAGGCACCGTCGCCAGTGGTGTATTGCGGCTACGCCGTAAACGCTGGCACACGCGACGAACAGCCAGGGGAAGAGGGCATGGCACACTTCTGCGAACACATGACGTTCAAAGGCACGGACAGACGACGTCCGCTGCAAATCCTGAACTGCCTGGAGCGCGTGGGCGGCGACCTCAATGCGTTCACGGGTAAGGAGGACACAGTCTACCACGCCGCCATATTACACGACCACACGGCACGCGCCGTAGACCTGCTGACCGACATCGTGTTTCACAGCACATACCCACAGGCAGAGATAGACAAAGAGGTGGAGGTGATATGCGACGAGATAGAGAGCTACAACGACTCACCATCGGAGCTGGTATATGACGAAGGGGAGAACGCGGTGTTTTCGGGTTGCACACTCGGACATAGCATACTGGGCGACGCACAGCAGCTGCGCACCTACACCACAGCCCACGCCACAGCGTTCACACAGCGTCTCTACCGCCCCGACAACGCCGTGTTCTTTGCCTATGGCGACATCAGCTTCACACGCTTGGTGGCAATGTTGCGCCGCGCACACGGCATAGCGCCCGGCGAGCCGCTGCTACCCTGCCCTGCCGCCGCAGAGACGCTGCGCCGCAACCGCCGCACCACGCCCCTCACGCCATACCTCCCCACGCACCGCGAGAAGGTGATGAACACGCACCAGACACACGTCATGCTCGCCAACCGCGCCTACGCCGTGGGCGACAAGAGTCGCATGCCGCTATATCTTATGAACAACATGCTCGGCGGACCAGGCATGAACGCGCGCCTCAACCTGTCGCTGCGTGAGCGCCACGCGCTGGTCTACACCGTCGAGAGCTTTGTCACAAGCTACGGCGACACAGGACTGTGGGGCATATACTTCGGCTGCGACCCACACGACACGAAGCGTTGTCTGCGACTCGTGCGACGCGAACTCGACCGCTTTATGCGACAGCCGCTCACACCGTCGCAGCTCGCCGCCGCGAAGCGTCAGATAAAAGGACAGATCGGAGTGGCATGCGACAGCCGCGAGAGTTTCGCCCTCGACTTCGCAAAGGTGTTCCTCCACTACGGCGTGGAGAAAGACATGACGGCGCTATACGCGCAAATCGACGCCGTGACCGCCGACGACATGCAACGTGTGGCGCAAGAGCTGTTCGACGCAGAACGCCTCACACTGATGGAGATAAAGTGATGGTGGTCAAGTTTCGCATGCTTTAAGCATGCTGATAGTAGACGAGTAGACGAGTAGACGAGCTGTTACCAAAGCTTATTTATAGCTTTTAAAGAGTTTAAACCTTAAAGCTAACAGCTCATCTACTCGTCAACTCCTCAACTGACATCATACTTTCGCCATGCGAAACTTCAGTGATAGTGGTTTTACAATTAAGCCGTAGTGCAAAACCAACAACGTTTCATCCTAACCGCTTGCGACAGTCTTCGAGTATCGCAAGGAGGTCGGCGGCGGTCTCGGCGCGTAGCATCGCTATGCGCGTCTGGCGGAAGTCGGGTATGCCCTTGAATATCGGCGAGGCGGCGAGATGGCGCCGTGTGTGCAATATGCCGCGATATTCGTCTATGCGGTCGATGTTTATCCGCAGCTGCTCCTCGAGTATGTCGAGCTTGTGGTCGAAGTCGAGGGTGGGGTCGGCGGGCAGTCCGTCGAGGTAGTCGCGCATCTCCTTGAATATCCACGGGCGCCCGAAGGTGGCGCGACCCACCATCACCGCGTCTACGCCATAGCGCTCAAACGCCGCCTTTGCCTGCTCCGGCGTGGCGATATCGCCGTTGCCGATGATGGGTATATGTATGCGCGGGTTGCGCTTCACCTCGCCGATGAGCGTCCAGTCCGCCTCACCGGTGTACATCTGCGCACGTGTTCTGCCGTGTATGGTGAGCGCCTGTATGCCGCAGTCTTGCAGTCTCTCGGCAAGATCGGTTATCACCAGATTCTCGGAGTTCCAGCCCAGACGTGTCTTCACCGTCACGGGGGTGTTGACAGCCTTCACCACCTTCTCCGTGATTTCGAGCAGGAGCGGAATGTTCTGCAACATGCCGGCGCCAGCACCCTTGCCTGCCACTTTCTTGACGGGGCATCCGAAGTTTATGTCTATGACGTCGGGGCGCGCCTGTTCCACTATCTTTGCCGCCTCCACCATGGCGTCGACGTCGCGTCCGTAGATTTGTATGCCCACGGGACGCTCCTCGTCGCTGATGGTCAGCTTGTTCACTGTCGACTTTATCGAGCGCACGAGCGCCTCAGCACTGACAAACTCGGTGTAGACCATCGATGCTCCGTAACGCTTGCACAGCAGTCTGAAGCCGATGTCTGTGACGTCTTCCATCGGTGCGAGGAAGATGGGGTGTGGTCCAAATTCTATATTTCCTATTTTCATTTTGAAAGTATTTTCAAAGTTGACGAGTAAACAAGTAGACGAGTAGACAAGGAGATTACCCTTTCTTCTTGTAGCTTTTGGCAAGAGACAAGCAGGCATATCTCCTTGTCTACTCGTCTACTTGTTACTTGTCAACTTGTCCCTCGTCTACTAAAAGACTTGTCCCTTGTCTACTAAAAGACTTGTCCCTTGTCTACTTACTTAAGCAAATCTCCTCGTCTACTTGTCTACTCGTCAACTCGTCAACTAAGAGATAAAATGATATTTCCCTCCTGCATACAACCTCACTACGCCCTTCATCTCAAGTGCGAAGAGCAGCGGAGTGAGCTGCGGTATAGACAGAGAGAGGTGTGCGGCGATGGTGTCTGCCTGCATGTCGCCATGTTTTGACAGCAGGTTGGCAACCGCCTGCTCCTGCGGTGAGAGGCTTGGGAAAAGGTCGCGCACTATGCCTTGCTGACGCGCCACAGCCAACTCCTTGTCTTCCTGCCACCCCATGGTCTCCACGAGGTCGGCGGCAGAGGTGAGCAGACGGGCGCCCTGAGCACGAATAAGGTTGTTGCAGCCCGCGCTGTAGGGTGCTCCCACGGCGCCGGGGAAGGCAAACACGTCACGCGAATATTCACGTGCCAGGCGCGTGGTGATGAGTCCTCCGCCGTGCGCGGCACTCTCCACGAGCACTGTGACGTCTGCCATGCCTGCCACGATGCGGTTGCGTCGCACGAAGTTGAGCTTCTCCATGCGTGTGCCACAGGCAAACTCGGTGACCAGCCCACCCTGCTCCACCATGCGCTCTGCCACCGTCTTGTGGCGCGGCGGATAGATGGTGTCGAGTCCGTGGGCGAGCACCCCCACCGTCGGCAGTCCCACTTTGAGCGCCTCGTTGTGTGCGCAGATGTCTATGCCGTAGGCCAGCCCGCTCACCACGAGCGTCTGCGGACAGAGCGTCTGTAGCTCACGCACGAAGCGGTTGGTGAGGTCTTGGCCGTAGGCGGTGCAGTGTCGTGTGCCCACGACGCTCACTATGCGACGGCTGTTGAGGTCGGCGTTGCCGCGCATGAACAGCACCAACGGTGCGTCCTGACACTGGCGCATGCGTGCCGGGTAACGGTTGTCGCTGAAGGAGACCACCTTTATGCCGTGCTCCTGCGCGTAGCCATACTCGTCGGTGGCACGTCCTATCATGTCGCCGATGGCTGCCGCTGCCTTCACCAGACGCTCTGACGCGTCGGGCAGCAGCGCCCTGATGTCGCGACAGCGCTCCACCACCGCCGTCGCCGACCCCGCCTTGCGGTACAGCTCCGTCATGTCTGTCAGCCCGAAGTTGCTGGCACACGCCATGGCAATGGCGTTTATCGCCTCCCGTTCCACCGGGACAGTAGCATTGTCAGTCATTTCTTTTGTTTTCAAGTTTCGCATGCTTAAAGCATGCTGATAGTTAACAAGTTGACAAGTTAACAAGCTGTTAGCTCTAATATTCAAACTCTTTAAAAGCTATAAATAAGTTAAGGTAGCAGCTTGTCTACTTGTCTACTCGTTTACTGACAGCAAGTTGAAAACTTGCGAAACTTCAGTTATTTTTTCAAGTTCCCCCTTTTCCGCTTCTATTTGGCAGAGTTGGAAGGGTCGGCATGGATATATTTAGCGAACGCGCGGTCGTAGTCTTCGCTGTTGGAGAGTCGTCCGTTGACGAGAACCACCAGCTCCACCACGCTCTTAAAGCACAACACGTTGTCGGACTTGCGGTAGATGTCTTGGTTGAAGACGTAGCGCAAGCCCTCCTTCTTCATGCCGAGGCGTGAGACGAAGCGGTCGTCGCAGCGCAACGGGGTCTTGTACTGTAGGTTCATACGTGCCACCACGGCGTCGACGCCCTTCTCATGGAGTTGCGCGAAGCTCACCCCCAGCGACAGCAGGAACTGATGTCGCGTGTGCTCGGTGTAGTGTAGGTAGTTGGCATTGTTTACTATGCCCTGGATGTCGCACTCGTAATCGCGCACGTCCATCTCTGTTTCAAATATATATTTGTCGTTCATTGTCGCGTGATTTTTCACTTTTCACTTTTCGTTTTTACCTTTAAAAACTCGTACCCGAAGCGGCATCGCAGACAGTCTTTGCGGTCGCAGTACTGTCGTTTGAGCTGTATGAGTGCCTGTGAGTCGCCAGCATTTTCGACCGGAAGCCCACACTGCTGCCACATGCGCACAATGGTGTTGTTCTCAGCCTTTAGCTCTTCGAGAAAGGCGAAGGCGCGATGGCACAACTTCTCCGATGCCGTATGACGTCCATAGGCGTAGAGCATGGGCACCACCGTATTGATTATGAGCAGGTCTTTCGACGCTTTGGAGAGGCGCTTCGCACTCTTTGCCGACGGCAGAGCCTCCCCTTCGCTCCGCCTACCGCCAGCCTTCACCAGCAGTCCCTTACCATCAGAGGACGGCAGAGCCTCCCCTTCGCTCCGCCCACCTGCCCCTTCCGCCTGCTGTGCGCTGCACTCTGTCAACCCCTTCGTGCTGTCGGCGGTCTCTTGTCCGAACGTGTAGTGGTTGTGCCAGTAGGGCGTTGTCTCTGTCGAGAGCATGCGTCGCGCGTCGTCGAGGGTCTCGCAGTCTGCCATGATGCTGAGCGAACAGTGTCGCGAACAGTAGAGATGGACGAGTTGTGCGATGCGTATGTACGGGAAATTCTGCGGTCTGAGCCTCAGAAAGCGCCACTGTCTGCCGTCCATCGGTGTGAGGCGGAACTTATGGGCGAGGTAGTCGTACTCCTTTGAGAGGCGCTGAAAATAGCTGTCGGCAGCCGTCTCTATCTGTCGTCGCTCCGCCACCGCCGCCACATTGAGCAGTCCTGCCTGTCCGAAGAACAGCGCTTCAATCTGGAACGGGTCGTCGCGGTGGTGTGCCGCGGCGTCGAGGGGCAGCGCGTTTGCCCATGCCTCGAAGGCGTCGCCGTTGACTCCAAAGCCGAAGTTGCGTGCCAGCGTGGTGAAGAACGCGCGCTCCCACGCCCCCTCCGCTGCCTTGACGCGCTGCTCTATGGCCTCGGTCTTCTGTTGCAGACGCTCGGTCTGCAGGGCGCTCATCCACGAGTGAACGGTCAGACGCGGCAGAGAACCTATCACACGGTAGCACGGTGGGTAGCTGTCGGTGCTGAGTAGCTCGGCGTAGTTGTCGCTGACGGTCTGCGGCACAGGCAGCACCAGCTGTGGCGGTCGGCCTCCGTTGGCGGTCGTCACGTCGGTGTCGGCGTCGCCCACGACGTGTAGCACCACGTTGTCGTAGGCTGCATCGCGGTCGTGGCGGTGGCTATACCACTCCGACGCCTTGTCATGCACCTCCACATTGCCCACCCACAGTGTGCCGCCGATGCGCACTTTGGCGTTGAAGAAGTCGGGCCCCGCGTTGCTATTGTGCAGTCCAGGGTCTATGACCTCAACCTCTTGTCCCTGCGTGGTGGCAAGTGGTGTGAGTGGGAACAGCCTGTGTTTCCAGACGTAGTGTAGGAGTTTTTCCATGACGGATAGTGTTTTGAGGGGTAATCTGTTCTGCAAAGCTACAAAAAAAGTCCCGAACTCACAGAGAGTACGGGACTTTTTTATTTCATTACCGCGCCGTGGCGCTGGTAGCATGAGTCTTACTTCACCATCACCTTCTTAACGGTTCCGTCGTTGTTCTTAACGATGTTAAGACCCTTTGCGGCAGCGTTTACGCGCTGTCCTGCTGCGTTGTAGATGGCGGCAGGAGCGGCGGTGGTGTTGTTGACAGCAGCGTTGATGCCTGAGGGAGCGGCAGTCTTGATTTTGACGGTGTAGACATGAGTCTCACGATAGTCGGCTGCGGTCACGCTGATGGTAGCCTTGTAGCCCTCGGCGGTCTTCTCCACCTTCTTGCCTACGACGGCCTGGCGGCCTGTAGCAACCACATTGATGTCGTCGGCAGTAACCTCACCCTCGCAGGTCATGTTATACTCGTAAGTGTCTTTGTCGAAACCTGTCACGCTGGCACCCTTCACTGTGAGGCTGCTGAGCTGTGAGTAGTAGACGAGCGACATGTCGTCGATGCACAGCACGTCAACATTATTGGCATCGGTGCTGCCCACGCCGGGCTGTGCATTGGTAGAGAATGTCACGAGAATGGCCTTTGTATCGGCTTTGTTGGCAGCATAGGTGTCATAGTCGAACGGCACTGTCAGCTCCTGCCATGCGAAACCTTTGCTCTCGATCTTGTTGTTGGTAGCCTTTGCCACCACGTTCTTATAAGTCACACCCTTTGCCTCCGGGTCCTGATAGTAGGTGCCGTCGGTGATGACAGCGCTCACAGTGGCGTAGACATAAGCCCTATTCTTCTTGGCGAGGGGACCCTGCTTAAACTTCACCCACACCTTCAAAGCGTCGGGCTGACCGTTGAGACGTGCCTCGAACGGGTCGCCGATAGAGTCGACATCGGTCTTGCTGAGGTCCATGAACGAGCAGTTAGAAGGATCGGCAGCTATGGGACTTCCTGCCTGCAGGCGTCCTGTGGTAACGGTTCCGTTTGCAGGAATGTTAAAAAAATCTACTATCGTAGAAACCACCTTCAGCGACTTCGTGCCTGTTGAACCAGGGCGCACATTATTGTCGTCGTCTAAGACATCGTTGATGTAGGTATGAGTAGCCTTGCTTACCTTGCTGGCGAGCGAGCCTGTGCTGCTCATGAACGAGTGCCAAAAATCTGGCTCATCGCTGGTTGCTTCTTCGTATTTTGCCTCGTGGAACAATTCAAAGTCGGAGTTGCCAATCTGGTAACCGTTCTCTCCGAAGTCTACAGTGATGTATCCCAAAGAGTTGTCGATAACGATGTTGGCATAGAGTTTTCCGCCCTTTATGCGTCCGAACACCTTTACAGGCACCTCCTGGAGCATGGGACCGATCCAGTCCTTAACGCCTGGCAGGTCGCCAGGCTCGATTACTATCTCCTGTTCTGTGGCGAGGGTCACGGTGCCGTCGCTATATGTTGTGCTTGGCACGTTTGTGACGTGGATGTTGCCAACAGCTGCATCGGCGTTGAGCACAAAGTTTTTCAGGTTGAGTTCGTAGGTGCCTTTGCTGGCATCTTCTACGTCTACGCTGATAGTTGTGGCATCTTTGAAGATAGTGGTTCCATCGAGTGTCACACGCATGTTGTCATTGTAGTCGGTAGCCGAAGCGGTGAGCGCCAGTGCTGCCATGACGATTGTTGTAAATAACTTTCTCATTTTGCTTTTGTTTTTAATAAGAATTTCTCGTTGTTTTGGGGGTGGATAAATCCTCGTATTGGGATGGATAAATCCATGTTTTGATTTAAATTTATCGGCGTATGGATGTAGCCGCAACGCCAAAGGACTGTAGTGGCAACGCCAAAGAGGCCGAATGACGACGCCAAAGAGGCCGAATGACGACGTCAAATGGGCCGAATGACGACGTCAAAGGGCCGTAGTGAGAAGCCCAAAGGGGCCTAATGGCAACGCCAAAGGGCCGTAGTGAGGGCGCCGTGTCTGTAGGCTTAGTTGAACTTATAGACCAGACCTATGGTTCCGAAGATGGGATAGAGCGTCTGTTCGATGGTCTTGAAGTCGCGCTTGAAGGCTCCGATGAGTCCCCACGACAGGTCGGCATAGGCACCGTAGCGGCGTGAGAACTGCCAGTCGGCACCCACATCTACACCGAAGTGCAGCTTGCGCAGGTCGTCGGAGAAGTCGTATGTGCCGCGCGACGCCTCTTCCGTGCCGAGGTCTACGCGTGTGCCGGTGGGGTCGCCGACACGCAGATGTCCGTCGTAGGCGTAGCCTGAGAAGTTGCTCGACAGCAGATAAGACAGGAATGGGCCTGCCTTGAGGCGCACTTTGCCGAGGTCGTAGGTGGCCTGCAGGGGCATGGTGACCATCCACATGTCTACGTCGGTCACCACATTGCCGGTGAACATGCCCTCAAGCGTCTCGCCGCCCTGACGCAGTTCCATGTGGTAGTTTTTCACTTCTGCGTCGGTCTTCATGCCCTTGCTCTCCACATGGAAGCCAGCTATCAGTCCCCAGCGGCCGTTGAGGGGCTTGTATGCGTCGAGGGCAATGGTGCCGTTGGCTTTGGGTGTGAACTTCTCGAGCGACCGTATCGAGGCGGGCATGCCTACGGGTGCTGTGCCGCCGAGATTGTAGCCCAGTCGGGCGTAGTAGGTGAGGTTGTCGAATATGTTGCCGCCCAATGCCGCTGTGGGCAGTAAGGCGAGTGCCGCGAGTGCGGCGGCGATATGTCTTTTCATAATCATTTGTCTTGAAATGGGTTTATGGCGAGGTGTGATGGTGGTGACGCAGGGGCATCACTCGGTCTTGGCGCATGCCACACGAACGTGGCACACCTTCAGTGTGCTACCCACAGCGCCCTCAAACTTGGCGCCGTCGACGCTCGACGAGAACACTACTGCGAGCGAGTAGCCACGGGCAGCGAGCACCTGTTCGTCTATCTCTTCAGTGTATTCAAACGGCACCTCAAACTTGGTCCACTCGTCAGTGGTCTCTACCTTCGGGAGCACTGCCTTGCCCACAATCTGCTGACTGGTGAGCACGTTGTCGCCATAGAGCACCACGTCGCGGCCCTCGGCGTCTTTGTTGCGGTAGACCACGGCATAGATGCTGCCCTCGTCTACACGTCCTGCCACGGGCTTGCCTTTCACATTCTGAAACTTCGCGCCCGGCTTGTAGGTGTAATATCCGCAAAACGACAGCGGCTTCGCATCGGTGGGACGGCCAAACTTGGTTGCCTCCATAGTCTTGGAGGGGTTGAGAGCTGTCTGCGGGTCAAACTTGCCGATGAACAGGTTGCCTGCCGCGATGCGCATGTTCTTAATGGCTCCCAGTGGGCCGGTGTCGCTGGTGGTGAGCTTCACAGCCGTAGTGCCACACACTCCCTCGCCGGGCAGCGGAATGGTGGGATACTGGTCGGGCTCGTAACTGCCGCGACAGATGGCAAATCCGCCGTTGCCTGTAGACCAGAAGTTGAGCGTTCGGGTGCCATCGGCTGCCGTCTCTGTCCACTCATAATACTGCTGTGTAGCCTCGTTCAGGGCGTAGTCCTTGAAGTCGTAGCGCAGCGAGTCAGTGAAGGTGCGTGTCACGATGTTGAACTTCACGCTATACTTTCTCGACCACTTGCCGTCTTGCGACGTCACGGTGTAGACCACCGGTCCGCGCGAGAAGTCCTGCACCGAGCCACTGGCGGGCTGCACGGTGGCGCCTTCTGTCGTCACGAAGCGTGGGGCGAGCGCCGTGAGGTCGGTCTCTTTGCGCACGTCGAAGTTTATCTCATTCTCTGTATAGAGCACGTTCTGCAGCGTGTCGTTTTCGCTGAAAAACATTGCCGTGGGATTGTCTACATGAATATAAGCCTGCTCTATGTCGCACTCAGCGTTGAGCGGCTCGTCCTTAAAGCACGAGGTGAGCGCCATCGACGCACACATCAGGCCCAGGGTCATAAAGTTTAGTCTCATTAAAAATCAATTACTCTCTTAAACAATTACCTTAAACGGGAAAAGCGGTCGTAGCATCGGCTGCTACCCGTCACCTTTTCCAACGCATTATAAATCAATTGCAAAGTTAGTTGAAAAACAATTCACTGCCAAAAGTTTTAATAAAAAAGATTGCGCCCCGTCACCCTTATTGAACAATCACACAGCCTTTTAGACCAATCGCAGCAGGTCTTGGGAGCAGACGCAGGAGGCATTTGGAGCAGTCGATGCAGAATTTGGAAGCAGGCACCGCAAGCATTTGGAGCTGTCGCGGGAGGATTTTACGCCAGTCGCCGCAGCGGATAGAGGAGGTTTTATGCCACTCCCTACCCCTTCCACATCCCTTTAAATCCCCCTCCGCACCCCAATAAATCCCCCACAGCGGCGCCTCTGCCGCCCTCTGCATCGCGCGTGAGGCTGCGGAATTAAGCAAAATTAATAGCGAATGGCCTGTGCCACAGAGTTTTTTTCATTAACTTTGCACGATTGTATAACCGAAAACAAAACTTACGGATATGAACATAGCACTTATCGGCTACGGCAAGATGGGACACATGATAGAACAGATTGCACGCGAACGTGGCCACAACATTGTGAGCATAATAGACGTTGACAACCAACAAGACTTCGAATCGCCAGAGTTTGCATCGGCAGACGTGGCGATAGAGTTCACCTCTCCTACCGCAGCATACGGCAACTACCTGCGCGCTTGGAAGGCGGGAGTGAAGGTGGTGAGCGGCTCTACAGGCTGGAAGACCGACCACGAGGCTGACGTGCGCCGCATGTGCAGCGACGAAGGCAAGACCTTGTTTTGGGCTTCAAACTTCTCTATCGGCGTGGCGATATTCTCGGCGGTGAACCGTTATCTGGCAAAAATAATGAACGGCTTCCCACAGTACGACGTGCGCATGGAGGAGACACACCACATACACAAGCTCGACGCGCCATCTGGCACCGCCATCACGCTGGCAGAAGAGATTGTCGACGACCTCGACCGCAAGACATCGTGGGTGAAAGGCTTGCAGCTGAAGGCCGACGGCACACAGGAAGGCACCAACGAGTGCGCCGCTACGGAGCTGCCCATCGAGAGCATCAGACGCGATGAGGTGCCAGGCATTCACACCATCGTCTACGACTCCGAGGCTGACAGCATAACCATCACTCACGACGCACACTCACGCAAAGGCTTCGCCCTCGGCGCTGTGCTCGCCGCCGAATATACGAAAGACCACGAGGGACTGCTCACCATCGGTGACATGTTCAAGTTCTAAAACCCTGAAACACCTCCTATCTACAAAAAATAACAACAACAAAATATATGATTGACAAGGAAAAGGCGAGCCTCAACCCTCGCAAGCAGTGGGCCAAATTCATAGCAGTGCTGGCATTTTACCTCCTCTTCCTCTACTGGGTGAAGAGCTGGCTGGGACTCATCGTGGTGCCGTTCATCTACGACGTGTACATAACGAAGAAGATAAAATGGCAGTGGTGGCGCGACTCCGAGGGCGTGACACGCTTCGTCATGTCGTGGGTCGACGCCCTGGTGTTCGCACTCGTGGCAGTGTATTTCATCAACCTGTTCTTCTTCCAAAACTACGTCATACCGTCGTCGTCGCTGGAGAAGAGCCTGCTCACTGGCGACTACCTCTTCGTTTCGAAGGTGAGCTACGGTCCACGCAAGCCGCAGACACCATTAACGCTGCCGCTGACACAGCACACACTGCCCGTCTTCGACTGCCGCTCATACATAGAGTGGCCGCAGTGGGGCTACGACCGCGCCAAAGGCTTGGGTGACGTGAAGCTCGGCGACATCGTGGTGTTCAACTACCCTGCTGGCGACACGCTGTGCACCGCACCGCAATATCAGGCGCAAGACTTCTACAGACTGGTCTACGGCACCGGCGAGAGCAACTGGATAGAGCAGCACGGAGGACAGATGCCCGACTTCGCAAGCATGAACCCGCAACAGCAACACGACTTCTACGCCGCCGTTTATGCCGCAGGACGTAAGGTGGTGGAGACCAACCGCATGGAATATGGAGACATAACGACACGTCCCGTCGACCGCCGCGAAAACTACGTGAAGCGCTGCGTGGGTCTGCCAGGACAGACTTTCCAGATAAAAGACCGCCGTATCTACAACGACGGCAAGCCGATGAAAGAGCCTGACAACGTGCAGTACAGCTACTATGTGAAGCTGCGCGGACAGCTACCCTCTGACCTCATAGACGAGCTGGGCATCTCACAGGAAGACCTCATATCGCTCAACCAGCAGGGCTACCTGCCCCTCACACACGCATCGGCAAGGGCTTTGCGCAGCCGTAAAGACCTCGTGGAGAGCGTGACAATGGTCAACGACCCCACCACATGGGACATCTACCCGCTCAACGGCAACCTCGGCTGGACACGCGACAACTACGGTCCGGTGTGGATTCCGAAGAAGGGAGCAACCGTGAAGCTCGACATGACAAACATAGCGATATATGAACGCCCCATACGCACATACGAAGGCAACGACCTCGAGGTGCGCGGCGGAAAGATATACATCAACGGTAAGGTGGCGACAAGCTACACCTTCAAGATGGACTACTACTTCATGATGGGTGACAACCGCCACAATTCGCTCGACTCGCGGTACTGGGGATTTGTGCCTGAAGACCATGTCGTGGGCAAACCAATATTCATCTGGTGGAGCCACGACCCCGACCACAACGGATTTTCGGGCATACGCTGGAGCCGACTGTTCCGCTTCGTCGACAACATAAAGTAGGTGTGTGACACCATTGCCGCAACAACCACAACGACAAATGGAAGACAAGACCATACTGCTATCGTCGACTTACTTCGGACCGGTGCAGTGGTACCAGAAGCTGAACCGCCACCGCTGCGTCATAGAGCAACACGACAACTTCGTGAAGCAGACCTACCGCAACCGCTGCGTCATAGCATCGGCGAACGGACCGCAGACCCTCACCGTGCCCACGGAGCGCTACGACGGACTTAAATGCCCCATGCGCGACATACGAATATCCGACCACGGCAACTGGCGACACCTGCACTGGCAAGCGCTGGTGTCTGCCTACGGCGAGACACCGTTCTTCGAATACTACGCCGACGACCTGCGACCATACTTCGAGGAGCGACGATGGACCTATCTGCTCGACTTCAATCTCGACATCATGCACACCATCTGCTCGCTGCTCGACGTCAGACCCACCCTCTCACTGTCTGACCATTACATCACGACAGATGCCCCCACAGCCGTCCACGCAGCCACCACAACCGCCCACGCAGCCACCACAACCGCCCACGCAGCAGCAACGGCGACAACAGGAGGCAGCGACAGCATGGGGGAAGAGGCAGAACTCAATGCAG
>JALEVZ010000009.1 GCA_022788105.1 Prevotella sp.
CTTAGGATTACAAAACTATAACAAGCTCGGTTACGTGCCCTACGACGTGAAGATAAACGAGAATGTGGCACGCACGCTCGAGAATGCATACAACGACTGGTGCATCTACAAGTTTGGTAAGGCGCTGGTTAAGAGCGAGAAGGTACTCAATCCGTTCTTCAACCGCTCATTTAACTACCGCAACGTGTTTGACAAAGAGTCCAAACATATGCGCGGACTCAACCAGGACGGCACATTCCAGAGTCCGTTCTAACAGCTGAAGTGGGGCGTCGCCTTCACCGAGGGCAACTGCTGGCACTACACATGGTCGGTGTTCCACGACCAGCAGGGACTCATCAACCTTATGGGTGGCATGCAATACTTCAACCAGATGCTCGACTCGGTGTTCAACGTACCGCCATTGTTCGACGACAGCTACTACGGTGGTGTCATCCACGAGATTCGTGAGATGCAGATTATGAACATGGGTAACTACGCCCACGGCAACCAGCCCATACAGCACATGATATATCTCTACGGCTATTCGGGCCAGCCATGGAAGACCCAGTACTGGATTCGCGAGACTATGGACAAGCTCTACAACGCCAATCCTGACGGCTATTGCGGCGACGAAGACAACGGTCAGACCTCTGCATGGTATGTGTTCTCGGCAATGGGATTCTACCCTGTGTGCCCCGGCAGCAACCAGTATGTGCTCGGCACGCCCTATTTCGACAAGGTGAAGCTCCATCTTGACAATGGCAAGACCGTCAACATAACTGCCAACGGCAACACCAACGCCACACGTTACGTCAACAGCATGACGCTCAACGGTGCCGCTTACAACCACAACTACCTGAACCACAGCGTGCTGACCGACGGTGCAGACATCGTGTTCAACATGTCGGCAACGCCAAACATGGAGCGCGGCACCCTCGACGAAGACGCTCCTTACTCGTTCACCAACGAGCTGGCAGCCCAGAAAGCAGCCAAAGGTAAGAAGACAACAAAGAAGGGCAAGAAGTAATCTGCTGCTTCATCTCTATTAAACAACTGCTGTGGCCGGCAGACAAACGGTTTGCCGGTCGCAGCTTTTTCTATTTACTGGTTTATTCAACTACTAAGTTTTTGCGTGTCATGGACATGCGGAGTCTGTTTGATTAATAATTTAAGTTTCGCATGCCTGCGGCATGCTGATAGTTGACAAGATGACAAGTTGACGAGCTGTTTGCTTTATAGCTCAACTCCTTAAAGCGGCTATTTATAAACTTGGGTAGCAGCTTGTCTACTCGTCTACTTGTTTACTGACAGCAAGTCGAAAACTTGCGGAACTTCAGTTAATAACATTAAAATCCATAATTTCGTTACATGAGAAAAATATTCAGCCTCTTGATTGCGACGCTCTTCGCCGCAACAGCGTTTGCACAACGCACCGCAGAGCTAAAGTCGCCCGACGGAACCATCGGCGTGAAGGTGGCAGTCGGCAAGTCAATAACCTACACTGTCAGTGCTGACAACAACGCCTTACTCACTGACTGCTCGCTTGCCATGAAGATAGACGGCAAGACACTCGGTGCCAACCCCAAGCTCAAGGGTGTGAAGCGCTCTGTCATCAACAACACCATACGTCCTGTCGTGCCGTTGAAGTTTTCTGAAATAAAGAACCACTGCAACGTGATGACCCTCAACTTCGGCGACTACAGCGTGGAGTTTCGCGCCTTCGACAACGGCGTGGCTTATCGTTTCGTTACCTCGAAGAAGGGCATGATGAACGTCGAAGACGAGACTTTCACCATCCATTTCCCCAGCGACTACCAGGCAGACATCTCTCACGACCGCAACTTCCGCACCAGCTGCGAGTCTACATGGGCACACATCAACACACGTGAGTGGAAGCCTGAGGACGAGATGTCTTATCTCCCCATACTCATACGCACCGACAAGCAGTACAGAGTGCTCATCTCTGAGTCTGACCTACGCGACTATCCCGGCATGTTCCTGCATGGCACGGGCGACAACGGCATGACGTCGGTATTCCCTCCCTGCCCACTTGAGCAGGAGCTGAGCGGCGACCGCAGCATGAAGTTCACCAAGACCGCCGACTACATTGCACGCACCAACGGCAAGCGGACGTTCCCCTGGCGCTACTTCATGATAGCGCGCAACGACAAAGAGATTGCTCTCAACACCCTCACCGTGCAGCTATCGTCGCCCTGCGAGCTGGCAGACACGGAGTGGATAAAGCCCGGTCAGGTGAGCTGGGACTGGTGGAACCACAAGATGATATGGAACGTTGACTTCCGCTCTGGCATCAATACTCCCACCTATAAATATTATATCGACTTCGCATCGAAGTATGGTGTGCCCTACATCATCATGGACGAGGGATGGGCAAAGACCACACGCGAGCCGTTTGAGACCACTAAAGAGATTGACCTCCCTGAACTTATACGCTACGGCAAGAGCAAAAATGTGGGCATAATATTATGGTTGCCGTGGACCACTGTAGACGCTCATATCGACAATATCTTCGCCAAGTACGCGGAGTGGGGCGTGAAGGGTGTGAAGATTGACTTCATGGACCGTCAGGACCAGTGGATGGTCAACTACTACGAGCGTGTCGTAAAGGAGGCTGCCAAGCACCACATATTGGTAGACTTCCACGGTGCCTACAAGCCGTCGGGTCTGGAGATTCGTTACCCGAACCTCCTGTCTTACGAGGGAGTGCGCGGATTGGAGTTCAACGACTGGGTCGATCCAGAGAACTCTATCTATCAGCCGTTTATCCGCAACGCCGTGGGACCGATGGACTTTACACCTGGTGTTATGAGCAGCGCACAGCCCGAGCACGTCAAAAACACCGACCCCGTGCCTATGACTGCTGGCACACGCTCTTACCACATGGCGCTGTTCGTGGCTTTTGAGAGTGGCATACAGATGCTCGCCGACAGCCCCACACGCTACTACGAGAACCCCGAGTGTACGGAGTTTATCACCTCTGTGCCTGTGACATGGGACGAGACTCGTGTCATCGACGCTAAGGTGGGCAGCTACTATGTCGTTGCAAAGCGCAAGGGCACAAAGTGGTATGTCGCTGCCATCACTGGCAAGGACGGACAGAAGCTGTCGCTACCGTTCAACTTCCTCGGCGCAGGAAAACACCACATCACGTGGTTCCAGGACGGACCTAACTCTAACCGCCAGGCGATGGAGTATCGCAAGCGTCAGGGTGAGGTGGACAGCTCCACTACGTTCAGCATCGAACTGGCACGCAACGGCGGCTGGTGTGCTGTGATAGAATAATCTAACCCAACATTATCGGTCAGCGTCTGCTGCGGCAGGCGACTGTTCTGAGCCAACAGGTTGTGGACCGTCGGTCCGCGACTTGCTGGCTCTTTGTTTTTAATAAGGTGCTCTCTTGTGCTTGGGCGGACTGAACTCCAAAGCCGCTCATAGCCCACCTTTATTGTAGAAATTTCTTTTAGCGGGCAGCAATGGTTATTGGTTGGTTTTGCGGTTGGGCGTAGGGCGTTTGATGGCTATATGTGTAATTGTGATGTCTATATATATAATAAGGTGTAAATGTGGGCATGATAATATGTGAATATTGCGCCGATAAAACAGCGTTTTAGCTCTTTGGCAAGGTCTTTGTGCTTTTAACGGTTGTTAAGAATTGGATTAACGAAAAGCCGCACATTCTTGTCAAAGTGTCAACGAAGTCGCCGTTTGGGTTTACACGCTACCTTCAGGTTTCGCCGTTGCTGTTGATTTAGTGAAAATAGGGTAGTGGTGGCTGACGGGTTGATAGTAGATGGAGGTTTAAGGCGGTCTAAGTGTAACTAAAAACTAATTTTTATGTCAAATTTAAACAAAAACTTCCAAACATCTAATTTTCTGATTGGTGTTTGTTAAAAAAAATGCATGTATTTGTAACTTTGCCCAACCCTTATTTTGCTTTTTCAATAATTTTTGCTAATTTTGCGCCCGTATTTAAAAAAATTATAGTCTTTAGAAGATTTATGAAGAGAAGATTTCTTTTGTTTTTGGCTGTAATGCTCCTTAACGTAATGGCAGCATTAGGCCAGACCAAGATTTCCGGAACCGTAGTCTTCCAGGATGATGGAGAGCCCGTTATTGGTGCTTCTGTGCTTGTTGAGGGAAACAAGGCAGGAACAATTACCAATATCGACGGCGAATTCACACTGGAGGTGCCCGCCGGAAAGAAAATTCAGGTTAGCTATGTGGGTATGGAGACACAGACCCTTACCCCGAAGCCAGGTATGAAAATCGCGTTGAAAAACAACACTACCATCGAGGAGGTGGTCGTGACTGGTATGTCCAAGATGGACCGCCGTACCTTTACCGGTGCAACCGATAAGGTGGACGCGAAAGACGCTATTCTCGGTGGTGTGGCTGATGTCAGCCGCTCGCTCGAGGGACGCTCTGCTGGTGTGTCCGTGCAGAACGTGTCAGGTACATTCGGTACCGCACCGAAGATTCGTGTGCGTGGTGCCACTTCTATCTACGGTAGCTCAAAGCCGCTGTGGGTTGTCGACGGTGTGATAATGGAAGACGTTAGCGACATTAGCGCTGACGACCTCTCTTCTGGTGACGCCGAGACCCTCGTGTCTTCTGCTATCGCAGGTCTTAACTCTGACGACATCGAGAGCTTCCAGATTCTGAAAGACGGTTCCGCTACCTCTATATATGGTGCGCGCGCCATGGCAGGTGTGATTGTTGTTACCACCAAGAAGGGTCGTAACGGTCAGGCTCACCTCAACTACTCGGGTGAGTTCACTACTCGCCTGAAGCCCAGCTACAGCAATTTCAACATTCTGAACTCGCAGGACCAGATGGGTCTCTACAAAGAGATGCGCGACAAGGGATGGCTCAGTCTCACTGACGTGCTCAACGGCAGCGACTACGGTGTGTATGGTAAGATGTATGAGCTTATCAACACTTACAACCCCGTAACAGGTCAGTTCGGACTTGCCAACACTCAGGAGGCACAGTACGCTTATCTGCAGCAGGCAGAGATGCGCAACACCAACTGGTTTGACGAGCTGTTCAATAGCAATCTTGTACAGAACCACTCTGTAAGCCTTAGCGGCGGTACTGAGAAGTCTAACTACTACGCATCTATCTCGGCAATGGTCGATCCGGGATGGTACAAAGACAGCAAGGTGAACCGCTACACCGCAAACCTTAATGTGACTCACCACATCATCGACAACCTGTCGTTGAACGTGATAAGCAGCGCTTCTTACCGTAAGCAGAAGGCGCCAGGCTCACTGAGCCAGGACGTCAACGCCGCTACCGGTGAGGTGAAGCGTGACTTCGACATCAACCCCTACTCTTATGCTTTGAACTCATCACGTGCGCTCGATCCTGACACTTACTATCAGACAAAGTACGCTGCGTTCAACATCTTCAATGAGCTTGACAACAACTATATCGACCTCAACGTGATTGATGCCAAGTTCCAGGCTGAGCTGAAGTACAAGCCCATCCGCGACCTTGAGCTTTCTGCCATCGGCGCTATCAAGTATGCTTCTACATCGCAGGAGCATAAGATTACCGAGTTCTCTAACCAGGCGAACTCTTACCGTGCTATGAAGAACACCACAGTGCGTGACAACAACGACCTGCTCTACACCGACCCGGACAACGCTTACGCGCTGCCTATCACGGTGTTGCCGCAGGGTGGCTTCTACAAGCGTACCGACAACCGCATGCTGAGCTACGACTTCCGTGCTACAGCAAACTATAACCACACCTTCAACCGCATTCACATCGTGAACCTGTTCGGAGGTATGGAGACCACAAACATTGAGCGTTCACGCTCTTGGTTCAATGGTGTGGGCATGCAGTACTATGCTTCTGAGGTGCCCTTCTACATCTATCAGTTCTTCAAGCAGGGACAGGAGCAGAACTACGAATACTACAGTCTGGGTAACACCAACTCGCGTAGCGCTGCCTTCTTCGCTAACGGCACCTATTCTTATAAGGGTAAGTACAACCTCAACGGTACTATCCGCTATGAGGGTACCAACATGCTCGGCCGCAGCCGCAGCGCACGTTGGCTGCCGACATGGAACATCTCTGGTTCTTGGAACGTGCACGAGGAGAACTTCTTCAAGCCTCTCCAGCCCACGTTCTCACACTTGACGCTGAAGGCTTCGTACAGCCTTACTGCTGACCGCGGACCGGCCAGCATCACCAACTCGACCACTATCTTTGAGGCTTACAACCCCTTCCGTCCGTTCTCAACAGACAAGGAGTCGGGAATCACTATCTACCAGACTGGTAACGACGAGTTGACATACGAGAAGAAGCATGAGTTTAACTTCGGCGTTGACGCTGGCTTCCTCAACAACCGCATCAATGTTGCATTCGATATCTACCACCGCGACAACTACGACCTTATCGGTGTAGTGAACACACAGGGTGTGAACCGTGACGTGACATCATACGGTAACGTGGCTTCAATGAAGTCGCACGGTGAGGAGCTCAGCATCTCTACCACCAATATCAAGACTAAGGACTTCAGCTGGACAACCAACTTCATCTACTCTCACGCAGTGAACGAGGTGACAGAACTCAAGGCTAAGGTCAACACTATGGACTACATCTCGGGCAACGGCTTCGCCATGACAGGCTATCCCGTACGTGCTCTCTTCTCAATTCCTTTCGTAGGACTGAACGAGAAGGGCTACCCGACATTCATTAACGAGAAGGGTAACGTGACCGTTACGGACATTAACTTCCAGGAACGTGAGAACAACGGCTACCTGAAGTATGAGGGTCCGACCGATCCTGTGTACACTGGCTCACTCGGTAACATCTTTACTTATAAGGGATTCCGCCTGAACGTGTTCCTTACTTACTCGTTCGGCAACGTAGTACGTCTCGACCCGGTGTTCAGCTATCGCTACACCGACCTGTCGTCTATGACAAAGGAGTTCAAGAATCGTTGGGTGCTCCCCGGCGACGAGAACGTTACCACCATTCCTGTGCTGCTGAGCAAGCGTGAGTATGATGACAATACATCTCTTCGCTACGCTTACAACGCTTACAACTACTCTACGGAGCGCGTTGCAAAGGGCGACTTCATCCGCATGAAGGAGATTTCACTCGGCTACGACTTCCCCACAAAGTGGTTTAAGAACATGGCTCTTAACAGCCTCTCTCTCAAGCTTCAGGGCACAGACCTGTTCCTGATTTACGCCGACAAGAAGCTCAACGGCCAGGACCCCGAGTTCTTCCGTGCCGGCGGTGTGTCTGCACCTATGCCTAAGCAGTTCACTCTCACCGTGAAGGCTGGCTTCTAAAATCCCCACAGCAAGACGCACATAGTCTTCTATAAAGAAAGATTGAAAAATGAAAAGAATAAAATTATATATAGCACTTTCACTGATGGCCGCCACCGTAGGATTCACTTCGTGCGACGACTATCTTGACAAACTGCCTGACAACCGTATGGAGTTAAGCTCTCCTTCGGATGTGAGCAAACTGCTCGTGAATGCATATTCCGAGACCAACCCTGCTTATCTGTTGGAGATGTATTCGGACAACACAACCGAATACTACAACAACGCGTGGACAGCTGAGAGCCGCTTCCAGGACCAGGCTTATGCTTGGGCAGACATTACGGAGACTGGTAACGAGTCAGTAAGCTCAATTTGGAACTCATACTACTCTGCAATACGTACTGCTAACGAGGCTATCGCATTCATCGAAAAGCAAGAAAACCAGGACGAGTACAAGGCACAGCTCGGCGAAGCACTTGTTTGCCGCGCTTACGCAGAGTTCATCCTCTCTACCGTGTTCTGCCGCGCATACAACCCGCAGACCGCCGACAAGGAGCTTGGACTGCCTTATCCCACAGCACCTGACTACAAACTGCTCGTAGAGTACGACCGCGGCACGCTCGCACAGCTCTACGACAACATTGACAAGGACTTGAAACGTGGTATTCCTTTGCTCACAAACACTTACGAGCATCCTAAGTTCCACTTCACACCGGCTGCTGCTAACGCGTTTGCCGCACGTTTCTACCTGTACTATCAGAAGTACGACGATGCAATAAGGCACGCTACTGCCGCGCTCGGTAGCAATCCTGCAACCAAGCTGCGCGACTGGGCGTCATGGTATGGCCTCTCTATGAACTACCAGGTGCAGCCTAACGCATACATCAGCTCTACCAATCCTGCAAACCTTCTGCTGCAGGTGACCTACTCAATGTGGGGCATCTACGGCGGTCCTTACGGCGCGGCGGAGAAGTATGCACATGGTGCACGTGTTTCAAAGAACGAGACCTTGCAGGCAGAAGGCCCCTGGGGTGAGACCGAGACAGCTATGGCTGGCGAGGAAAACAGCGCAGTCTTCTACACCAACGGTCTGTCTAAGTACATCCTTCGTAAGATTCCGTTCCTGGCAGAGGTTACAGACGTGTCTTCAGGAACAGGTTATGCTCACAGCGAGTTCTCTGTTCTCAACACCGACGAGACCCTCGTTGTGCGTGCAGAGGCTTACGCTCTGAAGGGCGAATATGAAAAAGCACTTGCCGATATCAACACCGAGCTGTCTAAGTTCATGCCTTACATGTCGGCTCCGCTTACTATTGAGGGCATCAAAGAGTTCTACAACGGTACGAAGCGACCCAATGGCGCATACGTTGGAGGCTTAGACTACTACACACCGGAGTATCCTACCGTTAAGCATGAGCTTCATCCTATGGGCTTTACCCTTGAGGAAGAGACTCAGGACCCGATGATTCAGTGCATACTTCAGCTCCGTCGTCTCCTCACTATACATGAGGGACTGCGCATGCAGGACGTTAAGCGCTACGGCATCACAATCTATCGCATGAAACTCAACGAGTCGGACGAGCTGATTGAGGTTACCGACAAGATGACTGCCGACGATCCTCGTTCTGCCGTTCAGCTTCCTGTAGAGGTTCTCAGCGCCGGTATGCAGCCCAATCCAAGAAACACAAACAAGTAATTTGTAAACTGTAAGTGAGATGAAAAAGAACTTATATATCATAATGCTCGCCTTCGTCACAGCCCTTGGACTGGTGTCTTGCTCTGACGACGACCCGAGCTCAAACACCATCTATCCCACCGACTCGCCGGCACGTGACAACTTCGACAACTGGTTGTTGAAGAACTACACGTTCCCCTACAACGTGGACGTGAAGTATAAGATGGAAGACATAGAGAGCGACCATAAGTACACGCTTGTGCCTGCGGACTCTGCTAAGAGTGCCAAGCTCTCCATCATCATGAAATTCCTGTGGTTCGACGCCTACAATGAGGTGATAGGTCCGGACTTTATCAAGGAGAACATGCCGCGAATGATTCACTTCATAGGCTCACCTGCCTACAACAGCGAGGGCACCATGGTGCTCGGTACTGCTGAGGGTGGCCTGAAGGTGACTCTGTACATGGTGAACAGTCTGACAGACGAGATGCTCACCGACTACACTACGATGAACGAGTACTACTTCCACACTCTTCATCACGAGTTTACGCACATCCTCAACCAGAAGGTGCCGTACGACCGCAGCTACGACCTCATTACCGAGAGCAGCTATGTGAGCGGCAACTGGTACAACATTCCTGACCACACAGCTCACCAGTTGGGCTTCGTGACACCTTACGCAATGGTTGAACCTGTTGAGGACTTTGCCGAGATGCTGTCAATGTATCTTACTATAAGCGAGGCAGAGTGGAACGCTATCATCGCCGACGCTACCAATCCCAACAAGGCTGATGGCGAGCAGGATGGTGCCGACTTCATCAATGCCAAGCTCGACATTGTACGTTCATACATGCGTGACTCTTGGAACATCGACATCGACGTGCTCCGCGACGCCGTGCTGCGTCGTGCTGCTGAGTTGAAGTCTATCGACCTTGACCATCTCAATTAATTCTTGCGTGTAGGACAAACACTCAGCTTTACGCAGAATTGAATTAAGATTCAGCAGAATTCGATTAAAATTCGGTAGAATTGGAGATTGAGATTCGGCAGAATTTGATTAAGATTCAAAAGTTTTAAACTAACGAGTACAGAGAAAAATGAAAAAGATAATATTAGGAACAGCGCTCGCTTTCGTGGCACTCACGATGACTTCGTGTCTGCACGACAACGAGGAACTCTTCGATACACCAGCCGCAGAGCGTCTGGAGCAGGCTGTAAAGGCTGACAAAGAGTTGCTGGAGTCTGCCGCTAACGGCTGGCAGATGCGCTACTATACTGGTCGCGATTACACCGGTGGTGGCTACACCATGTACATGAAGTTCAAGAACGGCAAGGCGTCGGTGTCGTCAGACATCGCCCCTGCAAGCATGGTTACAACGTCAAGCTATGACGTCACTAAGGACCAGGGTCCCGTGCTGACCTTCAATACGTACAATGTGATTCTCCACTACCTTGCACAGCCCTACCAGAGCGACGTTGACGGTGAGCAGGGCGACTACGAGTTCATCATCACCCGCACAACACAAGACTCTATCTACGTGACTGGTAAGAAATGGGGCAACAAGTTTGTGATGACCCGCGTACCCGCCGACCAGAGCTGGAAGGAGAGCATCAACAAGATGCAGAGCATCATCTACGCGATGCCGTTCTCATACATGCCCGCAGCATCTACTTCCGAGCAGGATCGTGTGATGATTGACCCCACATTGCGTCGTATATATATCGGCGACGACGTGGTGGACGGTGTGCCTTTCTACATGACCACCGAGGGCATCGCTATGCAGACTCCTGTGACCATCGCAGGCAAGGAAGTGAGCGAGCTTAAGTACAATGCTACTGCTAAGACACTCACATCGGCAGATGGAGCCTTGACACTTAACAACACCCTGCCTGCTGGCTACCGTCCCATGAGCGAATTTGTTGGCACTTGGAACATGAAGTTTGACAACTACGATTATTCTACAAAGAAGTATTTCGAAGATTGGCAGACATTCACCCTCTTTCCGCTTACCGACCTCATTCAGCAGCCGTCATTCAGTGCAATGGCAGCCGTCTTCAAGTGTCGTAATTACGATATGGCTTTCCGCATGGCTTATTCGCCTGTCACTGGCAAGCTCAGCATTCCTGCACAGTTCATAGCCGATCCTTCAAACTCAGGCCCTGCACTTCTGCTTGCTGCTTGTTATATTGATGACAAGGGCTATGTGCAGCCCAGTGTACAGGACTTTAATATTGTCGAAGACGAGAACGGCGACATGAAGGTGGTTTGTGATGACCCCCAGTATAACAGCATCGTGCTGTTCACACTTAACGGAAAAGGTCAGGCAAATGGTATCTTCTACTTGTGGGAGAACGTTTCAGACTTCGTGTCGGCAGTGCAGTAATCCCGGTTTTAACGCATAAACTTATATTTAGAACAAAATGAAAAAGATATATGGACTAATGGCTCTCGCCATGGGAGTTGCCACATTGTTCTCTTGCAGCGACGACAACAACAACTCGTCTGCATACGACAACGGCGTGAAGGTGACTCTGGCAGAGACCGCTATCAAGGCTGCCGGTGGTGCAGCCACCATTGAAGTGGACAAGCCGGTGACCACTGCATACAGCACAGACAACTGGCTCAAGGTCAATATCGATGGCAACAAGGTGAGTGCAGCAGCCGACCGCAACGACTCACGTGAGTCGCGCTTCTCTACAGTAGTAGTAAAGGCTTCTGACACCGACTCTACCATTGTGAGCGTATCGCAGCTCGGCACCGTGTTCGGCTACACAGACGGAAGGGTGGTAGTAGAGAATGAGGGTGGCAAGGCACAGAGATTTGTGCTCCACAACGCAGAGTTCCACGTAAAGGAAGCCTCCGACTGGGTGACCGCCAGCGTCAAAGGCGACAGCGTCTATGTAGACGTGGCTGCCAATGCCGATGGCAATATGCGTAAGGGATATGTATGTCTGGAGTCTGGCAACTATGTAGACACACTCTCTGTAGTGCAGGCTTCGTTTGACGAGAGCATCGCTGGCAGCTATGTACTCAGCTACTTCGACGTGCAGTTCGACGATCAGGATAATATCGCAGGCATCGTTCCCGCTGAGACTTCCGCCGATGTATATACGTTCAACGGCAATATTAGGGTTTACATCCCTGAGTTCGGCTACAGCTTGATTGCTGACTACGACCCCAAGACCCTCAGTCTGTCGTTCAAGTCGGCTCAGATTGTAGGTACAATCTTTAACATGTACTGGGTGTATGAGCTTGCTACCAATGCAGATTTGGAAATGGGCGTCACATCTGACAGCTATTCTACCTTCACGTTCGACCTCGATAAAGATACGAACAAGAAGTATGCTACCTTTGGTGGCAACGTGAATGGCGCCGACGCTTTCGGCCTGACGTTCTTCGCAACGTCGGGTATCGGACTGACCGCAGACAACCTTGTAGGCATCTCTAGAATGTGGCTTCTTCCGCAGCTTGACGAAGACACCTTCTATGCCGCTGCAAAGCGCAAGATGATGTCGCCGGCACAGATAAGCCGTGTCAAGTCTATGGCAAAGGCTATGATGTTTAAGCAGCATCTCTCTGGCAAAATCTTCTAAAGACAGACAACATAAATGACAAACGGGCTGCTCCGATTTCGGAGCAGCCCGTTTGTCTGTTTTAAGAGTCGCTGTGTCTTAGTTGTGTACGAGAGTGCCTATCGGCTCGCCGTCCATGACCTTCTTCAGGTTGCCCACGATGTCCATGTTGAACACGTAGATGGGCAGGTCGTTCTCCTTACACATGGTGGTAGCGGTGAGGTCCATGACCTTCAGTCCGCGAGTGTATATCTCGTCGTAGGTTATGTCGCTAAACTTTGTGGCTGTGGGGTCTTTCTCTGGGTCGGCAGTGTAGATGCCGTCGACGCGCGTACCCTTCAACATCACGTCTGCCTCTATCTCTATGCCGCGCAGCGACGAGCCAGTGTCGGTAGTGAAATAGGGTGAGCCGGTGCCTGCCGAGAATATGCACACATAGCCAGCTTCCATTGCCTCGATGGCTTTCCATTTGCTGTAAAACTCGCCGATAGGCTCCATGCGAATGGCGGTGAGCACTTTGGTCTTGACGCCTACAGCCTCGAGTGCTGAGCTTAGTGCGAGCGAGTTTATCACCGTGGCGCACATGCCCATCTGGCCACCCTTTACTCTGTCAAAGCCCTTTGACGCTCCGCTCAAGCCGCGGAATATGTTGCCGCCGCCGATGACGATGCCTATCTGCACTCCCATCTCGCTGACTTCCTTTATCTGCTCGGCGTATTGTCCGAGACGCTCAGGGTCGATGCCGAAGCTCTGCTTGCCCATCAGACTCTCGCCGCTGAGCTTAAGCAGTATTCGTTTAAATTTTGCCATAGTTGTTTTTGTATAGTTTTTATTTGTTTATAAATATTGTTTCGATTGGAAACTGAAGCCCCGGTTGGGGGGATAAAGACCCTCCTTCTTTTAGAGAGCCGCCCTTTTTTTTAGAGAGCTGACCTCCTTCTTTTAAAGAGCCGCCCTCCTTCCGTCGGGCTATATTATGAATTTCACTTCCTTAAAGGCGTAGTGCCGTGTTTCTCCCGTGTCTGTATGTAGTGTTAGCGTGCCGTTCAGCGCCACGTCTTTTATCTCTGCGCAGAACTCTCCGTTGCGGTCTGCGTAGTGGTGCATGCCTGTGCGACGGTATAGCGCAGCCTTGTATGCGTCGGCTATGCGGTCGTAGTCGTGGTCTACCACCATCTTGTAGTAGCGCTCAAAACATGTCACTATGGTTTCGAGCAGCGCCTCACGGTCTATCTGTGTGCCCACAATGCTACACAACGACAGCGGATTGGGCGCCTCGCTTCTGAACACCGTCTGGTTCACGTCTATGCCTGTGCCAAATATGCAGGTCTTTATGGTCTTGCCACTGAGCGTGGTCTCTATTAGCGTGCCGCTTATCTTGTAGTCGCGCCAGTATATGTCGTTGGGCCATTTCAGCCGCACATCCTCTCCGTCGCAGTCCTGGCTTATCACGCTGTCTATCGCCTCTTTCAGCGCCAGCGCCTCTGCCATCGACAGCACAAACTGTTTTTCGGCTTCTACGCCAGTGGGTTTTACCAGCATAGAGAACAGCAGGTTCTTGCCGTCTTCGCTCTCCCATGTGTTGGTGCCTTGTCCGCGTCCTTTGCTCTGATAGTCGGCGGTCACCACCACCAGGTCGTCGTCGCTGTCGCCAGCGTAGCGGCTGAGATAGGTGTTGGTGGAGTCGGTGTGGTGGAGTCGTATTATCTTTTTCTTCATCTTACTTATCTTATTGCAAGCAGGGGTCTGAACGCGTCTTCCATGTGTTCTATCTTCTTTATGCCTTTCGGCCCGCCCACTATCGCCACGATGTCAAAGCGCAGCATGTCGTCAATGTCGTGCATCTTGACATAGTGGTTGGCAGACTTTGCAATGTGGCGAATCTTCTTTAGGTCCACGGCGTCGAACGGTGTCGTTATGTCGTCGTTGGTGCGCGTCTTCACCTCTACAAACACCAGGGTGGCGTTGTCGGGCGTGCGGGCAATGATGTCTATGTCTCGATGGCCGCTGTGCCAGTCGCGCTCCACTATGGTGTAGCCCTTGTCGCGCAACAGCTGTTCTGCCGTTGCCTCGCCCCATTTGCCCAACTCGTTGTGTGTTGCCATTGTCGCCTTAGTTTATGTGTCTGTTTGCTTTACAAAGTTAGGCGAAAATAGTAGAACGCCAAAACAAAACAATGTTTATTTTCGCGTGGCGCTACCACTACGCCCCATTGGGCTTGCCAAAGGGCCGTAGTGGGAAGCTCAAAGGGCCGTAGTGAGAGGCTCAAAGGGCCGTAGTGAGAAGCTCAAAGGGCTGTGTTGGGAAGGTAACGAAAGAAGGCGCACTTCTCACGAAGTACGCCTTCTATATGCCTTTAAAAAAATTTGCTTGTCTATTATTATTTATAAAGAGAGAAATTCCTATCGCTTTGCGCCATCACAGTGGTGGAGCGCTGCTGTCGTAGCCTTATTTTATTTTAAGGAACGACTCCAGTTCTTTGATGTCGCGGCGTGACATGGTGCCGTCGGGAGAGGTCACCACGAAGTAGTTGAGGCGTGATTTGCCGTTTATGAACTGGGCTGTGGCGATGCTGCCGTCGCGCATCATCATTGTGAAGTAGCCGTTGGGCTTGCCGTTGACGAATGTGCCGTGCCACTTCTCCTTACCGTTGGGGTAGAAGGCTGTCACGTCGCCCTCGTAGCGGGTGTTCTTGTCGTCGCTGAGATCGATGAAGCTGTAGCCGCCCTCAATCTTCACATTGCCGTTAGGATAGAAGTCGCGGAACACGTCGCGCTTTTCGCGTCCTGTGCCCTCTGTGAGCAGCAGTCTGCCGTATGCGGCAACGTCTTTGCTATCGACGCGCATATTTTCTACGTTGTAGTAGATGGTGTCGTTAGAAATGGGGGTGGCGTTTACTATACGCTTGTGTGCAAAAGATGCAGTTGTGAGCATTGCCATTACGGCAATAAGTAATATCTTCTTCATATGTTTAAGCTTTAAATTAATAGGTTTTTGTTTCTTTTTTCTAATGCAAAGATAGTGTATTAAATCGTAAGTTGTATCGTTTGTTAACACTATTTTGCACATATTTTTCACCGTTTTTTTGATTGTAATTTGATGTGGCGGTCGAAAATCGAAATAAGAAGAAACTTGGTGGTTTTGATTACACTTTGTAAAGCGGATGCGTTGAAAATGACATAGTGGTAGGGTTTTGGACTAATCTTTTGTCATTATGATATGAAAACACTGTCTTTCTGTTCGTGGTGATAGACGGTGTGGCGCTTATGGCTTACGAAATGAAAGACAGTGTTGGCGAAAAGGGACGTTTTGCTCGGCTTTATTGTGCGTTGCGTCTGCTGCCGTGCTGCATGTCTGGCAGGAAGCCGGCTATGACTCCCAGTAGCGGCAGCAGTGAGCTTATGCGGAAGATGTATTCTATGCTTGTGAGGTCGGCAAGCCATCCGAAGAAGGCAGAGCCTATGCCGCCGAGGCCGAACATCAGTCCGAAGAACACGCCGCAGACCAGTCCCACCTTGTCGGGGAACAGGTCGGTGGCGTAGACCACTATCGACGAGAATGCCGACGCTATGACCAGTCCCGACATGACGGCACACACCACGGTGAGCGCCAGACCGGTATAGGGCATGGCGAGGGCGAATGGTGCCGCTCCGAGTATTGAGAACCAGATGACATATTTGCGTCCGAAGCGGTCGCCGAACATGCCTCCTGCCACTGTGCCGATGGCAAACGCCGCTAAAAATGCGAACAGGCAGAGCTGCGATGCGCCCACGGACATGTGAAATTTGTCTATAAGGAAAAAGGTGAAGTAGCTCGTTATACATGCCGTGTAGAAGTACTTTGAGAAGATGAGCATAACGAGTATGAACAGTGACCAGTGCTTTCGTCGGCGCGAGAGGGTGGTGTTGGGACGTGGCGTGGCAATGTTGTGCTGCTGCTGGTAGGTGAGACGGGCGCTGTACCAGTAGCCCACGCGCAGCAATAGGATGGCTGCTGCGACGGCTGCCAGCGCAAATGTGGCTATGGACTGCTGTCCGAAGGGCAACACTATGGCTGCTGCGAGTAGCGGTCCGACGGCAGACCCTCCGTTGCCTCCAACCTGGAATATGCTCTGTGCGAGGCTTTTCCGTCCTCCCGACGCCATCTGTCCTACGCGCGCCGCTTCGGGATGAAACACCGACGAGCCTATGCCTATGACACACACCGCTAAGAGTATGAGCGCGTAGTTGCCTGCAAAGGCGAGTAGTACCAGTCCTGTTAGCGTGAAACACATGCCTATGGACAGTGAGTAGGGGCGTGGGTGACGGTCGGCATATAGTCCGGTGAGCGGCTGGAGTATTGACGACGCTATCTGAAACACAAACGTTATGATGCCAATCTGTGCGAATGAGAACCCGAATTTCGCCTTCAGTATGGGGTAAATCGATGGTACCACCGACTGAATCATGTCGTTGAGGAAGTGGCACACGCTGATGGTCACGAGTATGGAAAACACGGTGCCGCCTGTCACCGTGGGGTTGCCTTTTATGCGGCGGCCAATAGTCTTGATGTTCATGTCTGTTGTTGTGCGTGAGGGGGTGTATAGCCTTGTTTGCCAAGCACTTTTGTTGGCATTGTGACTTTCGGCTTGCAAAATTACAAAGTTTTGTAGAAAAGACTGCCGTGGTGTCAATTGTTTTGTCCTAAGTGGCGTGTTTTCTTAATTAAAATTAGTAATTTTGCACAGTGAAGTTACGAAAAGAGTGTAATTCATTGGAAATGAGCGTAGGTTAATTGCTCATGATAGTAATAGGTTACGATTTAGTTAGTTATCTACTGCATCATCTTTCTGCGCGTTGCGTAACCTTCAAAGAACTCTTCATATGCAAAAGTAACAATAAAACGGGAGATTTTGAAATGAATCTCCCTAATTTTTTTTCTATCTCATACAAGTTTTTCCGTAAAAGCTGTTTTATCCGTCGGCACACCATCGCCCAAAAGAATTTTGGATGAACGTATGCCGACTGCCGCATAAGCGGAGAAAAGGGCTTTGCCTCACGCCTAAACAACAGTTTAGACTGATGATGCAAGGCCCATTTCTTTTGTGCTTATGCCAGAGAGGTGCTTTTACGGGTTCGCAGACGATTTCTTTTTCGCTGTTCCTTTGAGCCGTAAGCGGAAAGCCGTGTCTGACCGCCCGATCCATAAATGGAACAAGCCGTTATGCACGGCAGGCAAACCGGGAAGAATGATTTTATATGTCCGACCGGACACGCTCGGCCAGACATATAAAATCATACTTCCTTGCCGGTGGTTTGCCCGGTTTCACGCTTCCGGCTATGTCCCTTTTTTTCCTTTTGGGGATTTCTTTTTTTCACAGATTTCTCTTTTGAAGTTTTCCTGTCTAATCTGCCTCCACTTCCGTTTACCTCCATTTTCGCGTCTTTCAGTGACGCCGCATCAGGCAGTCATTTCCGTTCTGGGCGCAAAGGTAATTCCGGGATTGGACGGGAATGCAAGGTCAAGCCTCCTGTTTTCGGCAAAAATCTCCAGCCCTGCGGGTAGTATTTTTCCCGAAAAACCTTGCATCCCCTAATCCCTACCTTTTCAAGCACCCGAAACGAAAACGACCGATGCGACAGAAAGACGCATAAAAAAAATGTCGGATAAACGAGAGGCAGATAAGATAGTTTGAAACTCAACTCCCTCAGCTCTTGAATCCGCATTAAAAAATAAAAAAATCAAAAACAGCGAAGATATGACGGCAACGGCAAATTTCAGACAAATGGCACAGTACATAGGGCTTGCGATATGCGGCTTGATGGTGCGCACCGCCTTCGGGGTGTTCGGCATCCTTTGGGGCATCATTAGAGAGATTGTAAACGGAGTGTTCCGAGTGGCGATAGGCGTAATCGTGGCTATCCTTTCCGCAACCGCCTTCTTCGGTTTCATCCTTTGGTTATTCACCCTTTAACCCTTACCGACATGGCAAAGAGAAGCAGCAAAACGGCAGCGCAGCAGTGCAGATACTACGAGGTGGACAATATCTTCGTGTATATGGTTGAAACGTACATCAACGGCAACATATCCGTGTTCCGTGAACTCTACCGAGAACTGAACAAGGACGCACGGAGGGACTTTACAGACTTCCTTTTGAGCGAGGTGCAGCCGACCTATTGGAGAGAGATACTGAAACAGACCATCTAAAACGACAGCGATATGAGAACGATAACAAGGACATACGACCTTTTCCAATTAGCTGAACTCTCCGCAGCAGCGAGAGATACCGCATACAACGAATGGTTGCGCACCTTTGAATACGGTTGGGACAGCGACAACCGCAACACGCTGGAAGCATTTGAAAGTGTGTTCAAGGTCAAAGTGAACGATTGGAGTTACGACACGTGCCGTTATTCCTACCGCTTCACCTCACGTTACAGCGGAGAGGAAGAGGAACTCTGCGGCATACGGCTTCTGAAATACATCGTCAATAACTATTGGCATACCCTATTCAAGCCGAAAGCCTACTACCTCAAAGGCAATTACAAGAAAAGGCGCAAAAGCAGGGTATTCACGGACAACTGTTGCGTACTGACAGGCTATTGCGCAGACGAGGACATCCTGCGACCCATCTACGACTTTCTGAAAGCCCCCGACACCCGAACCACTCTGTACGACCTCATGGACAAGTGCCTTGACAGCTTCTTCAAGTCGTGCCGTGACGATATGGAATTTCAGTGCAGCGAGGAGAGTTTCGAGGAGAGTTGCGCAGCCAACGACTACGAGTTTTTGGGAAACGGAAAAATGTATAACTGATAAAACGACAGCGATATGAAAGGAACAGACCATTTCAAGAGAACGATACAGATGTATTTGGAGCAGCGTGCAGCGGAGGATGCGCTCTTTGCGAAGAACTACCGCAACCCTGCCAAGAACATAGACGATTGCGTCACCTACATTCTCAACTACGTGCAGCGGAGCGGTTGCAACGGCTTCACGGACGGGGAGATATTCGGGCAAGCCGTCCACTACTATGACGAGAACGAGATAGAGGTAGGCAAGCCTATCCAATGCCAAGTGGCGGTGAACCACGTTGTGGAACTCACGGCAGAGGAAAAGGCGGAAGCACGGCAGAACGCAGTCCGCAGATACCAAGAGGAAGAACTCCGCAAGTTGCAAAACCGCAGCAAGCCGAGAACCGCCACCAAAGCGACCGCACAAGAAGTACAACAACCCAACCTATTCAATTTCTGATTATGAAACCGAGAACACCCATACAGCAGGAAGTCGCACGATTGAGCGAGCGACTGCCGAAATTGACCGCCATACAGAGGGCATACGCTTTCCGCCATTGCTTCAAGCATTACGCCATCAAGAGGGCGGACGGCACGAACATCTGCACCGAGTGCGGACATTCGTGGAGGAGTGAACACGACCTTGCGGACACCGTTTGCGGATGCACCTGCCCGCATTGCGGCATGGAGTTGGAAGCGTTGCGCACCCGAAAGAGCGTGTTCAGCGAGAACGAGTATTTCTCCATCGTCACCACCTGCAAGCAGTATCAAGTTATACGCTTCTTTTTCGTCAAGTCCCGATACAAGGCAGGACAGGCAGCCGAGTATTCCATTTATGAAGTGGTGCAAAGGTGGATTTCGCCAAAAGGTACAACTACCACCGTTGCCCGACTGCGTGGAATGTCCATACTTTACTATGACCTATGGGCGGAATACAGCGACATGGAAGTACGCAAGAACAACAAACTACGTGCATACGATATAAACCCCGTCTGCACCTATCCCCGACAGCGTTTCATACCCGAACTGAAACGCAACGGCTTCAATGGCGAGTACCACAACATACTGCCTTACGACCTTTTCACGGCTATCCTTTCCGACAGCCGAGCCGAAACGCTGTTGAAGGCAGGGCAATACCCCATGTTGCGCCACTACATCCGCAGTTCCTTTGACATGGAGAGGTATTGGGCATCCATAAAGATATGTATCCGCAACGGCTACACCATTGCTGACGGCTCCATGTGGCGTGACACCATAGACCTCCTGCGGCATTTCGGCAAGGACACGAACAGCCCGAAATACGTCTGCCCTGCCGACCTCAAAGCCGAACACGACAGACTTATGCACAAGCGCAACAAGGAGATAGAGCGCAAGAAATTGGAAGAACGCATCCGCCAAGCGAAGAAACACGAGAAGGCATACCGCAAACTCAAAGGCATATTCTTCGGCATTGCATTCACGGACGGCACTTTGCAGGTGCGTGTGTTGGAGAGCGTGGCGGAGTTTGCAGCGGAAGGGACGGAACTGCACCATTGCGTGTTTTCCAACTCCTATTTCCTTGAAAAGAACTCCCTTATCCTATCCGCCACCATTGACGGCAAGCGCATAGAAACGGTGGAGGTTTCCTTGAAGACATTGGAAGTGGTGCAAAGTCGTGGCTTGCACAATTCCAATACCGAGTACCACGACCGCATTGTAAACCTTGTGAACAGCAATGTGAACCTTATCCGCCAGCGGATGGAAGTGGCATAGTATTAACCTATAAAACCCAACAAAATGGAAGTAAGAATTGAAAGCATGGTTTGTCTGTGGGACGATAAAATCCCCACGATGTTCCTTGAATTTGTGAACCTCCTCACTCTTGCAACGAGTGAGGAGCAGTTAAGACGGAGTGTAAAGGACTTTGCCGAGAAGCACGGACTTGACAGGTTTTTCCTTTACGGCTTCGGCTCCCACCATTTCTACCTGCACCAACGCTATACGAGTGACCCCGAAATGGTGATGCGCAACAGAGTTTTGTCAGTACATTTTTAACCACTCTAAAATCAACGATTATGGCAACACGAATGACCATCAACGGTATAAGCACCTGCACCGAAGCAGGTACGGAGAAATATGAGCGTTTCCAATTAGGTATCGGCAGACGCAAGCGGACACTTGTGCAGTACGACTACCGCCACCCCACCGACGGAGAGTTGTTCTCTTGTGTCAAACCCACATT
>JALEVZ010000010.1 GCA_022788105.1 Prevotella sp.
CGAGGTTGGTAGACAGAGGGTTGAGTCCTCTCTCTACACACTCGACGCTGGCAAAAAACGATTTCAGGTCTATGGCGATATATGTGCGTGTCGTTGTCAATTTCGTTTTGGACGTGTGTCATGTACACGATGTTATGCAAAATTACAGAAAAATAGCGAAAGACGTTGCGTCTTGTAGTGACAAGTGCTGAAAAAAATGACATTATAAGACGTCGTGTCACGATTTGTGATTGGTCGGATTGGTGCTGCTGTGTGGCACGGATTTTGTTGTGTAAAAGGTAGAAAATAATGTATATAGAACAGAGAAAAGGAGGTAAAAATAAAATATCACAATGGCATTTATTGACTACTACAAGATTCTTGGCGTGGACAAGTCTATTGCCCAGAAAGATGTGAGAAAAGCATATATAAAACGCACGAAGCAGTTTCATCCTGACCTTCATCCCGATGACCCGAAGGCAAAGGCAAAGTTTCAGGCGTTGAACGAGGCGTATGACGTACTTTCCGATCCGAAGAAACGCGCCCTCTACGACCAGTATGGTGAGCGATGGCGCGAGGCTGGCGGACCGACTGGTGGCAATGGGGGAGGAGGGTCTCCGTTTGAGGGATTTGACTTCTCTTCGTTTAGTGGCAATGGCGGCTTCTCGAGCTTCTGGAGCGACCTGTTTGGTGCAGGCTTCCGTCATGCACAAGCAAGAGGTGCTGGCCGTGGGGCGTCATTTGATGGTTTCGACGCTGGAGGCTTTGGCACCCCTGATTACGGCGAGCGTCAGGCGGAGTTATCTATAGACATGTACACCGCACTGCTTGGTGGCAGTGTTGTGCTGGCACTTCGCGATGGTCAGAAAATCAGACTCAAGGTGCAGCCAGGCACACAACCAGGTTCGCGTGTGCGTCTTCGCGGCAAAGGCGACCAGCGTCCAGACGGCAGTCGTGGCGACATGATTGTGACTTACAAGGTGACTTTGCCCACAACGCTTAACGAACGGCAAAAAGACTTGTTGCGGCAGATGCAACAGGCGTAAGTGTGAGGGAAGAGGCTGATGAAAGGCGGAATTGGTTAATCTGTGTTAAATGTTGGCTTTGCGTAAATCGCGCATGCGCGTGTAAGAGAAAAAAGCTGTACCTTTGCACGGCTGTCACGAGTTGGCAGCATATAATTCAAACCTTTTAAAAAAATTAAAGAAAAAATGGCAACAAAGATCAGATTGCAGCGCGGCGGCCGTAAGGGCTATGCCTTCTACAGCATCGTTATCGCTGACGCAAGAGCACCACGTGATGGTAAGTTTACTGAGAAGATTGGTACATACAATCCTAACACCAATCCCGCTACCGTAGATTTGAATTTCGAGCGCGCACTCTACTGGGTAGAGACTGGCGCACAGCCCACAGACACAGCTCGCAACATCCTCAAGGGTGAGGGCGTTTACCTTATGAAGCACCTCCGTGGTGGCGTGAAGAAGGGCGCATTTGACGAGCAGGCTGCACAGGCTAAGTTTGATGCTTGGAAGACCGATAAGGTAAATGGTCTGAATGCACTCCGCGAGAAGACTGCACAGGCAAAGAAGGAAGCTGCTGCTAAGGAGCTCGAGGCTGAGAAGAAGGTGAATGAGGCTATCGCCAAGAAGGTGGCTGAGAAGAAGGCTGCCGCTGCTGCTGCCAAAGCTGAGGCTGAGGCTGCCGCTGCTCCTGCTGAGGAAGAGGCTCCCGCAGAGGCTTAATGCTCCCGCGTGAGAGTGTAACACTCGCAGGTGGCTATAGGCCACATATTCGGAGGTGACGTCCTCCGTGTAAAAAGACAAGGGCATCTGCCTGTACAGAACGTACGGTAGATGCCCTTTTTCTGTTTTGCGTGGGAGCGGGATGTGTGACGAAGATTCTTTACAAAGAAATCTTGTCGTTTTTGGTTATTCTTATTACATTTGCATGCAAATCAATATTTTTAGAAAACAAACTAAAAAGACACTACAATTTATGCGTTCAAGAAGAAGCAAAGGCAAACTGTTGCGCCTGTTGTGCGACTATGGCATTATCACCATCGCCATGTTGTTAGGCGTCGTCGGTCTGAACCTGTTCCTGTTGCCCAACGAAATCACTACTGGTGGCATTATTGGTGTGGCGTCTATTGTCTATTGGGGAATGGGCATTCCTGTGCAGGAGACCTTCTTTGTGATTAATGCGTTGCTGCTTGTCGTGGCTCTGAAGGTGCTTGGATGGCATTTTTGTGCTAAGACCATATATGGAGTGGTGGTCTTTACGTTTGCATCTACTGTGTTGCAGAATATTATGCCACATAACCTCCATCTGCTGGCAGACCAGAAATTCATGGCGTGTATGGTAGGTGGCGTATTCTTGGGCACCAGCATCGGACTTGGACTCTCGTCAGGTGGATCGACAGGAGGCTCTGATGTCATTGCCTCTATGGTGCATAAATATCGTGATGTGTCGCTCGGCCATATCATTCTCTTCTGCGACCTCACCATCATCACCTCGTCGTATGTAGTGCTACGTGATTGGGAGAAGGTGCTTTACGGCTATGTGCTCTTGTTCGTTATCTCGTTTGTTGTCGACCATTTGTTAAATTCGCTGCGCCAAAGTGTGCAGTTCTTTATTATCTCAGATAAGTACCAAGAGATAGGTGAGGCTATCAACCAGATAGCAGACCGTGGTTGCTCTATGCTCAATGGCAGCGGTTTTTACACGAAGAAAGACATAAAGGTGATATTTTGCATAGCCAAAAAGAGCGAGTCTAACTTCATATTCGAACTTATCGACGAGATTGACCCCAACGCATTTGTGGCACAGTCGGCTGTAGTAGGTGTGTATGGACAAGGTTTCGACCATGTGAAGACGCACCATAAAAACAACTTGAAGGAGCTACGCGAGAAGATGGGGGTGAATAAAGAATAACTTTATTTGTTGCATTGTCGGCGAAAATGTTTGACAATCTGCCGCTTGAGATAGGTCGTGTTTACGGCAGCCCCGCTTATTATGTCAGTCATCCATCTGGGAAATGGGCTGTAAGCAACTCGTTTGTTTCAGTATTTATCTATCTCCGTGACTTGTGTGATAATTATGAAAAAGGGAAACCAATCGAACTAAGCAAACTTAGAGCCAAGATGCGCAAAGAGGTGCAATTGTGGCAGGAGCGCATAAAGGTAGAAGATTAACTAAGTCATATGCAACTCGCCCTGGTTTTGTGGAAATGTGTGGAAAGAAAAGGGCATATGCCTTAATGTTATCTCTTTCAAGGTTTAAGTGACACATTGTAATGAATTAGTCGCAAAATCTGACGCTAATTCTTAACGTGTGTTAAAATAATGGGGACGTTCCCACTACGGCCCTTTGACATCGTCATTAGGCCCCTTTGACGAGACCATTAGGCCGTAGTGACAAGGCCATTAGGGCACTATCATTTTGTCAATTTAGTCTAATGGCAATATTAGTAGTTAATGAAAAGACTGTCTTTGCTGCTTTACCTATGTTTATACGCTTTCAGATAATATCATTTGCATCAGTTCTTCGTTGGTCTTGTTGTTTACTGACGCTTCTTTAACTTCAGACAGATAGTCGAGAGTGGCAGAACATTCGCCTGTTATGTCTACGCCAATCACTTTCTCGTGAGCATAGATTATGCGGAGCACGGCTTGAAGTTGCAGTAAAGGCATATCTCCATTTGTCCAGTCTGTGACGGCATCTTGCGTTCTAAGTACATCTTTGTCTATAGAGATGTAGACAGGCTCATGTATTAGCTTGCCTGCCTTTGAGAGCCATGCCTGATGGTGGTCAATTTCTGCTTGGCTATAGAAGGTCACCTTTTCCCTTAGGTGGATGGGTAGTTGGGAAATCAACTCGTCTGAGGCACCAACTATAATGATGTTTCTTACAAATGGGTTGTTCTCCAATACATCTGTCCCCCAGCCGCCGCCACATGATATGAAACATCTGAATCTCTAATGTTTGCCGTTGTGTTAAATTAAAAAAGACTTAACATAAGATATAAAAGTGCAGAAACATTTGTGAGGGTTATGATAAAAAAGTATTTTTGCGGTACATACAGCATGACTCACGCAATATATTGTGCAAATTATGAAGACTCTTCCGTACATAGTGTTCTGCTTTCTCATGCTTTGTGCTTTGTGTACAGGCATAAACAGTTATCGCAGAACAGAATATAAAATCACGCAGGATGTTAACAGAGCTTTGGAGCAAGTGCTTGCAAAAATGCCTGACAATGTGGTTACGACCGACACCATACGCTGTTACCGCAACTGCCTCACCATTGCCGAGTTGAGAGACACGGCAGGCATAGCCATGCGTACCGTGCGCAAGGATGGACGTTTGGAAACAACGTTGGTGGCGGAGGCAAATTGTGGCTTTGCTACAACATTTGTGCTGTCTGACCAAAGGGCTTCTGGTTCTCTCTTTGTGGTTGGAATGTTGTGGTTATTGGGTAGCTTATGGTACGCGAAGAGAAAACGGTCCGAGCTGATGGTGGGCTTGTCGTATGGAGGCATTGTGTACAATGACGGCAAGTTTACGACAATTTCTGGCGAGCAGATACGTCTTACGCCGATGCAACATTCTCTGCTCGAAATGTTCATAACGAACGACACACATACGCTATCGAAACAAGAAATCTGCGACCGTCTATGGCCTAAAAAGCCCGATGCAAGTGACACGCTCTACACGCTGATAAGACGAATAAAACCTATCATTGAAGCTAATGGCGCTTTAAAGATTGAGTCGGACAGAGGTAAGAGCTATAGTCTGAAAATCAAGTAGATTGGTTCGTTGTCAGACAATTGTCAGGGAAATGTCAGACAAATAAGTCGGCTTTCTTGTAAGTAGAAGATAATTTTGCACCATAAATATATAATAGGTGCAAAATGAAACGTTTAATTACAACTTTCGTCATTCTGTTTTTTGTTTTCTGCGCTTACGCTCAGGATGCGAACAAGACCATCACGCTCAATGAAGTAACGGTAAAAGCAGCAAAGGTTGTGAACAAGCCCGATGGTATGATGATTTATCCCACCGATGTTCAGAAGCAATCTTCAAACAATGGCTACAGCATTCTTGAAAAACTCACACTCGCCAATCTTCGTATCGACAACATCAACCACACAATTTCCGTTATCGACAACAGAGGAGGCGTTCAACTAAGAATTAACGGGATTGTGGTGGGCAAGCAGGAGATGTTGGCCCTTGACCCAAAAGGCATCGCAAGGATAGACTTTATAAACAACCCTGGCGTTCGTTATGGTGAAGGCATCGCCTATGTCATTGACATCCACACTCGTCGGAGCGAAGGTGGCTATACGCTCGGCACAGACCTCACCTCTGCACTTACCTCCCTGCAAGGCGATGGCATGGTGTACGGAAAGCTTAATAAGGGAAAGAACGAATGGTCTTTTTCTTATGACATGAGCGGCTATAAAACCAATGGCTCAAAGAGCATGCAGGTGGCAGAATATACCTTGACAGACGGCAGCATCCACACCATCGAACGAAACGACATAGAGACGCTTCGCAAAACGATAGCGCACGAAGCAAAACTGACCTACAACTGGGCCGACTCTACGGCATCCGTCATTCAAGCATCGGTGAGCGGAACGTTAAACAATACCCCCAACAACTATAACATTAAGGACATCGTTGACGGCACTCGCCAATATAGAGCTACAAACCGAGAAAAAGACAAGAGCTGTTCGCCTGTACTGGATCTTTATTTCTTTCGTCAACTCACGCCGCGTCAGTCTTTCACAGCCAATGCTGTAGCTACTTATATCTCCACGCAAACAGGCAGCTATTATGACGAGGGCGCTCCTTACCAATATGACGTGGACGGCAAGACGGCTTCTTTGCTTGCAGAGGCAATATATGAGAACAGGCTGAAGCCATTCACGCTCTCAACAGGCTTCAACTATAGCTATAAAAACATCAAAAACAACTATCTTGGCGACGTATCCTCTCTGACCAATACAAGCAACAACCGCTTATATGCCTTTGGCGAAATTAAGGGCATTCTCAAACAACTGCGTTACACGTTAGGAACAGGCGCAAGTTATATCCATTACACGCAGAACGGGCATAAATATAACTTCTGGACCTTTCACCCAAAGGCATCGGTGACATATCAAATTAATAACGAGTTGCAGCTGAGCTATACCTTTCAGATGCAAGACAAAGTGTCGCGCATAGCCATGACAAGCGATGCTATGGTTCGCACCGATAGCATGGAATGGACTTTAGGCAATCCAGACCTGAAACCGTCACACAACATGGACCACCGCCTACATATTTCATACAACACCAGTCGCTTACAGACCTTCGTTGAAGGTTATTACAAGCAATGTCTAAAACCGAACATGGCTCATTATGAGCGAACGGACGGCAATCAGTTTCTTTATACCCAGATAAACCAAAAGGAGATTGATGCGCTGGATGTCTATACATATGTAAGCTATTGGCTCTTGCCCGAAAAGCTTCAGATTGCAGCCAACGGAGGATTGTTCAGATGCTTCAATTTCGGTTACGATTATACGCATTGTTACACCTCATGGTTTTATGCGGGTAGCATAACATCTTATCTCGGCCATTTCACGTTGCAAGGATACATCGACAACGGTAACCGTTTCTTGGAAGGCGAATCGAAAGGCTACAATGGCGCCTATTCGGTTTTGAAAGCATCATACACATGGCGCAACTGGCAATTCTCATTGACGTGGGCAAATCCATTCAACAACAATTACAAGTCGTACGAAAACGAGTTGCTGAACCGCAATCTCCATAAGCATACCGTTGGCTATTCCAAGACTAACGGCAACCTGCTATCTTTGAATGTCACTTGGCGCCTAAGCCGAGGCAGCAAACATAGGTCGGTAGAAAAGAGAATAAGTTTGCGTGACACGGATAATGGCATTATAAAATAGGAATAGACTTTGACAAAGGGTCACGCCAATCGAAGTGTAAACATTTTGTAAACAGACATCTCGTTTTTTGTAAACATTTTGTAAACATTATGGGCTATTTGTAAACGTTTGGCGTTGTCTTATGTTGCCTTATGAATGTAGTGCTATAAAAAGAAAAGGGCGTAACCGCCTTTATTATAAACGGTTACGCCCTTGTTGTTAATATTAAGAGTCTTGTGGTTATTCCTCTACAGCAGCCTGTGCCGCAGCAAGTCTTGCAATAGGTACTCGGAACGGTGAGCAGCTCACGTAGTTAAGACCTACCTTGTGGCAGAACTTAACTGATGAAGGCTCGCCACCATGTTCGCCACAGATGCCGCACTTGAGGTCGGGACGTGTTGAACGACCCTTCTCAACAGCCATCTTAACGAGCTGGCCAACACCATTCTGGTCGAGCACCTGGAACGGATCGACATTCAGAATCTTCTTCTCCAAGTAAACGGGGAGGAAGCTTGCGATGTCATCGCGGCTGTAGCCGAAGGTCATCTGTGTCAAGTCGTTTGTACCAAAGCTGAAGTACTCGGCCTTCTTGGCGATGTAGTCGGCAGTGAGAGCGGCACGTGGAATCTCAATCATGGTGCCAACCTTGAACGGAATCTCTATGCCTTCCTTTGCAAACAGTTCTGCTGCTGTGGTACGGATAACTTTCTCCTGAAGGTCAAACTCGTTGACAATACCGATGAGAGGCACCATAATCTCGGGCTTTGGGTCGTAACCTTCTTTCTTGAGTTGTATGGCTGCACCGAGGATGGCGCGTGTCTGCATCTCTGTGATTTCGGGATATGTGTTGCCAAGACGGCATCCACGGTGTCCGAGCATAGGGTTAGCTTCACTCAGGCTGTTGACGCGCTGCTGTATCTTCTGTACAGATACGCCCATCTCGTCAGCCATTGCCTGCTGTCCTGCGAAATCGTGGGGAACGAACTCGTGGAGTGGCGGGTCGAGCAAGCGGATGTTTACGGGATGTCCGTCCATGGCCTTGAGTATGCCGTAGAAGTCTTGCTGCTGATAGGGGAGGAGCTTAGCAAGTGCTTTCTTGCGTCCTTCAACAGTCTCAGAAAGAATCATCTCGCGCATAGCCTTAATCTTGTCTGCCTCGAAGAACATGTGCTCTGTACGGCACAGACCGATACCTACTGCACCAAAGTTACGGGCAACTTCTGCGTCGTGGGGAGTGTCTGCATTGGTGCGAACTACGAGACGGGTGTGCTTGTCGCAAAGTTCCATAAGCTTTGCAAAATCGCCAGACACTTCTGCGGGTTTTGTCTTTACTTCGCCGAAGTAAACTTCGCCTGTAGAACCATTTATAGAAAGGTAGTCACCTTCTTTGATTACCACACCTTCGATCTCTACTGTGCGAGCTTTGTAGTCTACGTTGATGGCGCCTGCACCAGATACACAGCATTTACCCATGCCGCGTGCTACCACTGCTGCGTGAGAGGTCATACCGCCACGTGCGGTGAGGATGCCTTCTGCTGCAGACATACCAGCGAGGTCTTCTGGTGAAGTCTCTATACGTACCATTACGACCTGACGGCCTGCATCGTGCCATTCCTTTGCGTCGTCGGCAAAGAATACGACCTGTCCACAAGCGGCACCAGGAGATGCGGGGAGACCTCTTGTGAGGACTTTTGCTGTCTTGAGTGCCTGCTTATCGAATACGGGGTGGAGCAGTTCGTCAAGTTTATTGGGCTCGCAACGCTCGAGAGCTGTCTTCTCGTCAATTTCACCTTCTGCGAGCAGGTCCATAGCAATCTTTACCATGGCTGTACCTGTACGCTTGCCGTTACGTGTCTGGAGGAACCAGAGCTTGCCTTCCTGAACGGTAAACTCCATATCCTGCATGTCGTGGTAGTGCTTCTCGAGCTTGTCCTGCAGAGCGTTGAGCTGTGCATAGATTTCAGGCATAGCCTCTTCCATTGATGGGAACTGTGCTGCGCGAACCGACTCGTCGATGCACTGCTGACGTGCCCAACGCTGTGAACCCTCTTTTGTAATCTGCTGCGGAGTGCGGATACCAGCTACCACGTCTTCGCCCTGGGCGTTAACGAGGTACTCGCCGTTGAAGATGTTTTCGCCAGTTGCGGCATCGCGGCTGAAGCATACACCTGTTGCAGATGTTTCGCCCATGTTGCCGAATACCATTGCCATAACGGTTACGGCGGTGCCCCATTCTGCGGGTATGCCTTCCATCTTACGATAGAGTATGGCGCGCTCGTTCATCCAGCTGTCGAACACAGCGCAGATGGCGCCCCACAACTGCTCCATCGGATTTGTCGGGAAGTCCTTGCCAGTCTGAGCCTTGATGGCATCCTTGAACAGAGTAACAAGCTGTTTGAGCTCATCAACAGTGAGTTCGTTGTCAAGTGTGATGCCACGCTGTGCTTTCACTTTCTGTATGATTGCCTCGAATGGGTCGATGTCTTCCTTGTTGACAGGCTTCATGCCAAGCACGACGTCGCCGTACATCTGTACGAAGCGGCGATAGCTGTCGTATGCGAAGCGCTCGTTGCCAGTCTTGCGTGCTAAGCCTGCTACAACGGTGTCGTTGAGTCCGAGGTTAAGGATGGTGTCCATCATGCCCGGCATTGAAGCGCGTGCACCAGAACGTACAGAAACAAGCAGCGGATTCTCAGCGTCGCCGAACTTGCTGTTCATCAGTCCTTCGATATGTGCTACGGAGCGTACAAGCTCGTCTCTGAGCATATCTACTACTTCGTTCTTGCCTTTTTCAAAGTATTCGTTGCAAGTGTCGGTAGTTATTGTGAATCCCGGAGGAACGGGTACTCCGATAAGGTTCATCTCTGCGAGGTTAGCACCCTTGCCACCAAGCAGGTTTCTCATGTCGGCCTTGCCTTCTGCCTGGCCATTTCCAAATGTATAAATTCTTTTTTCGCCCATAAAATTGGTTGGTTTTATTTTGTTGATTTTGATTCTTCTTGTTCCTCGTTTGTAACAATCTCTTGTTTTAGGATGCTTCAATGACAAACGTTTGTTTAGCAGTAACCAGATGTTTTAAATTCTGTCTTTATATTACATTATAATCTGCTTCAAGACATGGCTTGCATTTGTTGCTCGTGCTTTGTCCTTGTCAATGTTTGGCAATCACGCTATAATACATATATTATTGTGGTGTGTCGCCTTGTTTGTTTGAGGCTTAAGGGGTGAGTAGTGAGGATGGGGTGGGCATGGGGTTTGTCAAACCGTAGCCTTTCTTTTGCAAAGATAATTGATATTTTGAAATGTTCCAAAAATAAATGCGGAAAAATGCAAACTCCACTTTGCATTTTCTATTGTTATCGCAAACAATAGTTCTGGTTGCTATGCATGACTCGAGTATAATTAATCAGTTTTAACGTAACAGACTTGTCCTGTTGTTGTTTGTCTCTCATACGTTTTGTTCGTGATTTCATGTGAAAGAATAGCTGCATTTGATGTTTTTCATAATTTTGTTGTTAAATCAAGTTAAAAGATAGTCTATTGCTCGACCGTGGTTTTTCTGTCTCATTGAATATTGTTACCTTTGCACCGCCTTTTTGGGCAAATAATATTTTTTAATAATTTTAATAAGTATGAATCAATACGAAACCGTTTTCATTTTGACTCCCGTTTTGTCTGATGAACAGATGAAGGAAACGGTCGCTAAATTCAAGAAACTGCTCACCGATAAGGGTGCTGAGATTCTGAACGAAGAGACCTGGGGATTGAAGAAAATGGCTTATGCTATTCAGAAGAAGTCTACAGGTTTTTATTGCCTGTTAGAGTTCAAGGCAGAGCCAACTGTAGTAAACTCTCTTGAGATCGGCTATCGCCGCGACGAGAAGGTTATTCGCTTCCTCACTGTGAAGCTTGACAAGTATGCAGCACAGTACGCAGAGAAGCGCCGTAATAAACTTAGCAAAAAAGAGGAGGCTTAAATCATGGCAGCAGTAGAATCAGAAATTCGCTATCTTACTCCACCGTCAGTGGACACAAAGAAGAAGAAGTATTGCCGTTTCAAGAAGAGCGGCATCAAGTATATTGACTACAAGGATCCTGACTTCCTCAAGAAATTCCTCAATGAGCAGGGTAAGATTCTTCCCCGTCGAATCACTGGAACTTCTCTGAAATATCAGCGTCGTGTAGCACAGGCTGTTAAGCGTGCTCGCCAGCTCTCCCTGCTTCCTTATGTAACCGATTTGATGAAATAATTTTAAGGAGGACAGACACATATGGAAATTATACTGAAAGAAGACATTATTGGTCTTGGATATAAGAACGATATAGTAAACGTAAAGAGTGGTTACGGCCGCAACTATCTGATTCCTCAGGGTAAGGGTGTTATCGCTTCAGAGTCTGCAAAGAAAATTCTTGCTGAGAATCTGAAGCAGCAGGCACACAAGCTCGCAGCTCTGAAGGCTGAGGCTGAGAAGAAGGCACAGGCTCTTGAGGGTGTGGTACTTGTTATCACCGCTAAGGTGAGTGCTACTGGCGTAACCTATGGTTCGGTGAACGCTAACATCGTTGCTGACGAGCTCCAGAAGAAGGGCTTCGACATC
>JALEVZ010000071.1 GCA_022788105.1 Prevotella sp.
CCAAAGAGCACCGCCAATCCACCGTCTTTGGTGTAGGCATGAGCAAGATCTCGTATGCAGCCTTCAGCACGATCGGTGTCGAGACTATCCCATTGCGCGTCCTGACTACCCATCTGTGTCGAGAACTTATGACCTGGAGCACTATGATAAATGCGGTCCGCCTCGCTATCAATATTATCGACAGTGATGTCAAACTTTGCCATTGCCTCGTCGAGAGTCATGCCATCGACACGCTTTGCACTGCCGTTTATTAGTCCGCCCTTGTTCAGTTCATTCAATATACCGAGTATGCCGCCAGCGCGACCACACTCCTGCACACTGTACTTCTGCGTATTTGGAGCGAGCTTACACAGGCACGGCACATGACGACTGAGGCGGTCTATGTCCTCCATCTTGAAGTCGGCACCAGCCTCTTGAGCCACCGCCAGAAGGTGAAGCACAGTGTTTGTGCTGCCGCCCATAGCTATGTCGAGCGTCATGGCGTTAAGGAACGCGTCGCGCGTAGCAATGTTACGCGGCAACACACTGTCGTCGCCATCCTCATAATAAGCCATCGCGTTTTTCACAATCTGACGCGCCGCCTGCTTAAACAGTTCCACACGGTTTTTATGTGTGGCAAGTATTGTGCCGTTGCCAGGCAGCGACAGACCTATCGCCTCGGTGAGAGAGTTCATCGAGTTGGCAGTGAACATGCCCGAACAGCTACCGCATCCCGGGCAAGCACAACCCTCAATCTGTGCCATCTCCTCGTCGCTGACCGACGGGTCGGCACCCTTCACCATCGCCGTTATGAGGTCGGCATTCTCGCCGCGCCATCGTCCTGCTTCCATCGGACCACCCGAACAGAACACGGCAGGTATGTTTAGACGCATGGCAGCCATCAGCATGCCAGGCGTCACCTTGTCACAGTTAGAAATGCAAATCATCGCATCTGCCTTGTGAGCGTTGACCATATACTCCACCGAGTCGGCTATAATGTCGCGCGACGGCAGCGAATACAGCATGCCGTCATGTCCCATTGCTATACCATCGTCGATAGCTATGGTGTTGAACTCTGCGGCATAGCACCCCATGCTCTCTATCTCCTTCTTTACGATTTGACCTATCTCGTGCAGATGGGTATGCCCTGGCACAAACTGCGTGAACGAGTTGACGACAGCGATAATGGGCTTTCCGAATTGTTCACGCTTCATTCCTGTCGCCACCCATAGGGCTCTGGCTCCCGCCATGCGACGCCCTTCGGTACAGACGGCACTTCTCAACTGATGTTTCATTTCTTTCTCCTTGTTTTGATGCATCGGCACAACGGCCAGTGCATAGTGGTCATTACTTACATTTTTTGTTTCTACACGTCGCGAGGGGGTGCTGCCATCGCCACGAAGAAATATATTAACTGCAAAGGTAAACAGATTTTATTTAAATTCCAACAATTTCCGTCTACATTTTCTGTAATATAGAACAATTGAAAGAAAAAACCAACTGTTTAATAACAATATAAAAGTTAAAAGAAAAAGACAAAAAGCGAAACAAAATGTCTGAAATCCAATAAGAAGCAAGCAAAAAGCCATAAAAAACACACCACAAAGCAATGTCGTCTACGCTTTTATATGTAATTTTGTAGAAGATAGGCGGCGCCTCAGCAATCGAAGCAAGCTTCATTGCACTCGACTTGCACTATCTTTGTAGAAGATAGGCTGCGCCTCACCCACAAACCACTTTACACTATGACCAGACACATTATATATATATTAGCCGTTTACGCCGCCCTCTTCGCACTTGCATGCTGCGCTCCATCGCCAAACGAAGCGTTCAAGACACGCCTCGCCACCGCCGACACCCTTGCCGACCGCTCACCCGCCAGCGCCGTCGCACTGCTACGCCCAATGGAGAAAGACCTGCAGCAGCAGTCAAAGTTTGTGCAGATGAGCTATCAGCTTGCCAAGCTACGCTGCCTCACAGCCCCACAGCCCACCGACTCCGTGCTCACCGTGGCACGCTACTTCACCTCTCACGGCAACACTCGTCACCGTCTGCAAGCCTACCGTCTTGCCATCGCCACGCTCACCGCCCACAGCCGTCACAACGAAGCGCTGCGATGGGCAGACAAAGCCTGTCGCACTGCCGACTCCGACGACAGCACTGCCGACACCATCAAGGCCACCCTGCACCTCACTAAGGCGCGACTCCTCGCCCTCTCACCCATGACGACAGCCTACGCCTATAACGAACTGAAGCAGGCTGCCGCCTACACACAGTCCGCCAGCGACACACAGCTCGCCGCGCACATAGCCCACGACCTACAGACAGTGTCGCGACAGCTGAAGCTACAGCCCCACTCCGTCCTCGCCTTCACCGCCATGCAACTCTCCGGCGGCGACAAAAGTCCCAACCGACCTATCCGCCCCGCCATATTGTTGTTCATCTTCATCACCCTGTTGCTACTCAATGCCGTCATCGTTCTCTACGCGTTGTTCAAGAAGAAGAGCAACGCCTTGTTCATCGCCGACATACGCAGCCGCTTGTACGCAGCACAGATTCAAAACGAAATAGAGCCATTAAAAAAACTCGTACAACGCCAGCGGCAGATGCTGCAAGAGCAGAAAGACACCAACACCGACCGCTTCAAGACCATCACCGAACAGCAGTGGCAGCTCGAGCGTCTGTCCGAACACGTGCGTTCGCTCGACAGCGAAGAGACAATCAAGCGCAACACAGAGGCACAACAGCAGCTACTCGCTGCGCCAATAGTCACTGTCTTACACGAGATGGCAGCCCATCCCATGCGTTGCCAATTCCCTTCCGAGACACAGTGGGGCGACCTCGCCACCACCATTGAGCAAGCCTGGCCCGACTTCTACCCCACCATGAATCTCTCCTCCACGCTCCGCACGGAGGAGTACCGCGTGTGCCTACTCATAAAGGCCGACTTCAAGATGTCGGAGATATGCTACCTCCTCGACATCAGCAACTCCAAACTCACCAATCTCCGCGCCCGACTCCACACCAAAGTGTTCGGTAAAAAGGGCGGTGCAAAAGATTTTGACCGCGCCCTACGGGTCATCAACACAAAAGAACACAGTCAGACGTAAACCTCATCACAGACTTTTTAAAATCCGCAACCACCTCTTTGTCAACACTTTGCACCCATTTGTGTAAACGCGTGTAAAAGCCGAAGAGATAATATTAGGCACTGCAAGTAAAAAAGCAATATCTTTGCTTGCAGAAAAAGAAAGGCGAAAACGCACAAACACAGCGCCTCGTCTAAAACAATTTGTTTAACATTTTAAAAAAACATTGCCTATGAAAACAAGGATTTTAATTTTAGCAACAATCACACCCTCTTGTAACTCTAACAAAACCATCACCAACCAAAACACTTACCGCTATGATAGAAAAGCTTAAACTCCCCTTACTATACATCACGTATGGAATGATTATATGTTGCGTGGCAGCGGCGGGATTTCTCTTGCGCGACCAAAGCATCGCATACCCTATTGCGGCAGTAGCGGTAATCGCAGCAATCGCCAGCTACCTGATTTACACCATAAAACACTGCCGCGCACACCACATCGACCTGTCTACACGCTTCACTGGCAACATGTATTTCAGCATTGTCATGCTGCTGATGTGCATCGCAGCCTACGCCGAAGACCTTCAGGAAGAATCGTGGTGGCCGCTGGTGATAATGGCTGGCTGGTGCTGCACGGTAGACCTTGTGCGTTGTCTGCTTAACGTGTTCAGCAAGACACCCGCCGCCGACACAACCCTTGACGACACCCTCTCAGAAGCGAAGAGCAGCGAGGCGATGTCAAGACGAGGCATAAGCATGGGCAACTCCACTCGATACTGCCTTATGACAGACCTGTACCTGTTGCTCTTTTGGTTGGCAACGATAGTCACACTGCTCTCGTTTGAAGGTTTTACGACCGAAAACATCATCGACAAGGTGCCCTACGTCGCAGCACTCATAGCCCCAGGACTCATTCTGTTCTTCGACAAGTGCGTCACGATAGACGGCAGAAACATAAAGATTGTGGAGCGCATATACTACCGAAACGTCTGCCACATGACCATGAGCGACATCAGCTACGTGACCGTCAGACGCACAATACACGGCCACCGCATGACGTTCCACTATGGCAACAACCAGAAGGTGACAGCCTTCCCTGCCGATGTTGACGAGATAGTGAAACGTCTGAAGCTCTACAACGTAGACGTGAGGGTAGCCGAAGACAAATAAAAAAGAATAACCTCGAATAAAAAAATTGAATTTATGAAAAGACATATCAACACCCTACTGGCACTACTTTCCTGCCTCAGCCTCGTTGCCTGTTGCATCATAGTGATGTGCAATGTGGCAGGAAGTCACATCCTACTGTCTATAGGCGCTGCTGCGCTCGCTGCCTTTCTGCTATGGCTGTTTGCCGTGCAAGCACGGCGTTGCAGACGCAACGGGCGTTCTCTGGCAAGTGTCTTCTATGGCGGCATTGCCACCGACATAGCCCTGCTCGTGCTCGTGCCGATATTCATGGCAGGCATCGACAATGAGAAATGGGAGCCACTGTTCTGCGTGATAGTTCTTTGGCTCGTCATCGACGTTGCCAGACTACTGCTCGACCGCCTATCTTCCGACTGACCTAATGCCGCAGTGCTACCATCGACAGGTAGCAGCCAGCGGTCACGACACACTAAAAAGCCCGGCCACACCTATTTATATAGTGTGACCGGGCTATATTTTTTAAGTGCCCGCACTGTCAGGCGGGCGATTATTTATCCTTACTTGTTGTTGCTGAAAGTAGCTACACGATTGAACTCTACCTGTGAAGAGAGCTTGTTAGTAGCACCCATGCCAGTAGCTGTGAGTCGGTCGGCATCGATGTGGTAGCGCTTTACGAGAGCCTTCTTCACTGCCTCGGCACGAGCCTGTGACAGTTTCTGGTTGAACTTTGCAGAACCCTCGGGAGAAGCATAGCCCTTAATCTCCACTTTTGCGTCTTCGTTAGCCTTCATATAGTTGGCGATAAGCTCGATAGAGGCATACTGTGCGCGGTCGATAGTACTCTTGCCCTGACGGAATATTACGACGGGCTGCAGGTTGTTAGAAGTAGCGCACTCCTTGTTCTGGCAGTCTTCGAGCTGCTTCTTCAGGTCAGCGATTTCTCTGTTCTTGGCTGCAATCTCATCGTCCTTGCCATCGAGGTCGCCGCGCAGGTCGTTGATCTGAGCGTTGAGAGCATCGATTTCAGACTGGTCGCGGAGCTGTGCAATCTGGAAGTTGTGAGTGCCGTTAGAGTTCTTGAACTTGTATATCAGACCCATGTTGAGCTGGAAGTGTGCGCGGTTCACGTCATACTTCACGCCCTGATAGCCATTGCCGTTGAGCGCCCAAATCATTGCCGGCTCCACGTAGAGCTGCCATGCCTTCTTCTTACCGAGGTTGAAGCCGAAGTCAAGACCTGCCTTTGAGGTCATGATGTCTGCTTTGGTGACGTTTGACGGGTGTCCGAACGCGTGTCCCCAGCCCAGGCCATAGACGCCTGTCAGCTCGAAAGTGCGGGGCTCGCCCTTGTAACCGCCAATCCAGTTGGTGAGGTTCACTGTTCCGAGCAGCGATGTGTTCATGCCGTTTACAAACGTTCCGTTTGTGCTGCCATTAGTATTTTTAAAGTAAACGTTGCTCTCTACTGCGAGACCAAACACTGGTGTGAAGTAGCGTCCGATGCGCAGTCCAGCGTTGGGGTTCATGTCCTTCAGCCATGCGTGTCCTCTTGCTGCTGTTGCCAAGCCGCCGTTTACTCCGATATAGAAGTTATCGAAATTTTTGCTCTCCATCACTGTCTGTGCGGAAAGAGATGTTGCAGCCATGAAAGCTGCAGCCAACATTGTAAAAAACTTTTTCATTTTAGTCTTTGTTGCGTTATTATCTTTTACCTTTTTCTTTGTTCTTATTTGTTTGTTTTGCCCGTTTTGTTCTGTCGCTTAATAGTTTGAAATAAGCTACGAGGCGCACAAGCCGTTGACGTATAGACACAACGACAGAGCCATGCGCACCCGTCTACGGAATCACAAAGAAAGGAAAAAAAATCGTTTCTGCCAAATGTTTTATTAAAAATGTGGGCTTTTTTTCTATAAAAAGGGCATGAGCATAGAAAAAAAGCGCATTTTTTCACAACTTCGCGACACACCGCTTATAACAAGACCCCCCAGTAGTAGCCGTCACACAGAGGGTGAAAGGCTGCTGCTGGGGAGCTATATAAACGATATTCAAAAGCCGACCATAATGTGTTCAAAGACCTATCTACCCGTGCCAAACGCCTTGTTAGGCTCCGGTCCCATGACCAGTTCGAGGCGTCCACCCTTCAGCAGCTCAGAGGCGGGGAAGCAGAACGAGTTCAGCGGACGGCCGTTGAGCGTCGCCTTCTGCACATACACGTTGCGGCGTGAGGCGCCCTGTGCCTCTATCACAAACTTGTCGCCACGTCCATAGCGGCGTCCGAGGTCTATCTCTACACGTCTGAACATGGGGCTGGCAATCTCATATATAGGGTCGACACGACAGCCGCCGTCGGTCTGGAACAGTCCGATAGCAGCCATGATAAGCCACGCGCTCATCTGTCCCTGGTCCTCGTCGCCGAGATAGGCGTTAGCAATGCCGTAGCCGTAGTAGCGGTCTGCCACCGACCGCGCCCACTTCTGCGTGAGCCACGGATAGCCCGCCCAGTTGAAGAGGAACGGGAAGTGCATGCTCTGCTGGTTGCCCTGCACCACCGGGTAGTCCCAGTAGGCGTCGTTAGGAGCATTGTAGCGCCACGGCTCCGACGCCTCGAAGCCCCACTCCAGGCGTTTGACGAACGTGTCGCGCCCTATAAGGTCGACGAGAGCAGGCACATCCTGAGGCACGAAGAAGCTCAGCTGCCACGCGTTGCCCTCCACATAGTGGCGGTTAGCACCTGTGCGGAAGGGGTCGAAGTCGGCGATGAAAGCCCCTGTAGTGTCGCGCATCTCCGCAAAGCCCGACTCTTTATTGAAGGCGTTGCGCCACCATGTGCCGCGCTCTGCAAACTCGGTCTCAATGTCTTTACGTCCCAGGGCGCGTGCCATCTGTGCCACCGTCCAGTCGTCGTATGAGTATTCGAGCGAGTTGGAGTAGCGGCCTTTCTGCCACGGCACATAGTGGTAGCGCAGATACGACACCAGGTCGCGGTTGCCGGCAAAGCCTCCTGCCACATGTGCGGCAGGCGTTGTCTGCATCTTCACCATCGCCTCCAGCGCCTTGTCGCCGTCGAAGTCGCGTATGCCCATCTGCCATGCCGACACCATGAGCGGAATCTCGTGTTCTGCCACCATGACAGGAATATACTCCATGCCTGCCGGTCCCTTCGCCAGCCAGCCATTAGCGTCGTACATCGCCAGCTCGGAATTGACCCACCGCGAGCTCCACTCCGGCGTGACGAGATTCCAGAACTGGTTCAAGTTCCAGAAAGTGTTCCAGAAAGCGTCGCCTCCCAGCGCCACGTGGTCGGGGTTAGTGAAGCGTCGCACCTGCTCGTCGGGCCCCACCCACTCGCCGTTGCGGTCGCTCCACAGGTTGCGACAGAGGGCGTGGTACATGTTGGTGTAGAACCTCACCTTCTCCCTTCTGTCGTCGGTGCTTATCACCATGCGGTTGAAAATGTCGTTCCACACCGTGCGCTGGTTGTCTACCACACGCTCAAAACTCCATCCGAAGCGGTCGGTTATCTCCTCTTTCAAGTTCTGTGCAGCGTTTGCCACGCTCACAAGCGACACTCCCGTGCGCATCTGCACCGTGGCACAGGCTTTCGTGTCAAACTCCACGTACATGCCAGCGTCTTTCAAGTTGTCGCCCGTCAGGCAGTCGCCGACAAACGTCACATCGTTTTTCCAACCGCCGATGCGCTTTATCGGACGGTCAAACTCCATGACAAAGTGGAGCACATACTGCTGGTCGGCATCGTTGCTCCACACACGTGGGCGCGGCGTGAGCTGGTGACAGACGCCCTCTATGCGTCTGTCGCTGACACGGCGCACGCTCACCCGCTCTATGCGATAGTCATATTCAGCAGGTATGTGCAGGTCTATCATGACACGCCCGTCTTTGTCTTGCGGGAAGGTGTAGCGCAGAAACGACGCCCGCTCTGTGGCGGTCATCTCGGCAAAGATGTCGGTGTCGGAGAGCCGCACACTGTAGCGGCCGAGCGGCGCCTGCTCCGTAGACTTGTCTACACGTGAGCGGTAGCCCTCGTCGGGGCGGCACTGGTCGCCCACCCTCGTCTGCAACGCTCCGTTGGTAGGCATCACGCCGAGTCCTGCCATGGTCCACTCGTGTATGTGGGAGAAGCAGCCCACGGTCTCAAACGACGGTTGATAGCCTGCCTGCCACCCCGCGTTCTGGTTGTCGGGACTCATCTTCACCATGCCGAACGGCATCCACGGACCCGGCGCTATCATCCATCGCGAGTGGGCAGTGCCCATGCGCGTGTCTACATAGTCGGCCAGTGTCTGTAGCGGTTGTGGCGAACGTGTCACCACACCCTCTGCCACCACGACGCCGCCAGCCACGACCTGGTAGCGCGAACGGGTGTGTTTTGTCACAACAGGCATCGGCACCTCCAGCTCATAACGTGCCGTGTCGAGGTTGCAAGAGTAGATTTCACGACCGTCGAGCTTCACGCCGAGCGTGCCACCACGCCCGAGCACCTCGGTGTCGACAAGCAGTGGCTGCACCCTGACGCCGTTGCGCAGCAGCTCATAAGGTGCTGCCGCCACCGACCGCACGAAGAAGTCGCGATGGAGCGACGCCATCTTCACGCCGCGCGTAGCCTCCAGGCGCACATGGTCGAAGACTATCCAGCTGCCCTCAAGCACGGTTATGGTCACACTGTTGCCACCGCAGCGCAGGTCGGCGGCCGTCAGCGGCAACTCCACCACCCGCTCGTCGGCAGCTGTCTGACGGCCGTAGGCGGCAGAGTCGGATGTGCCGTTGAGGTCGTAGCGTGCCGACCGTCCGTTGACCGTCACCTTCACCGCAGCGCGGCGCGCGTTTACGCCTGCGAGGTCTACCACGAGTCGCGCCTTGTCCTTAGCTCCTACAGTTTGCAGGGCAAACAAGATGTTCACCTCATGGGTGCGCAGTCCGGCAGTCCCCGACGTGCCGCCCCACCTGTCGTCGGGTCCGGGCAGTATGTAAGGGAAGTCTTTTGACGGCACAGAACGCCCCACAAGGAAATAGCGGTCTTCGTAGCCGAAGTCGTGTTCAAGAAACTTGGAATAGCCGTCTGGTCCCAACGCCAACTCGCGTGCGGAGTTGTCGCTCTCGCCAATCTTCCACACCGTGTGCATGGCAACGTTGGAAGCGGCAGCTGCTGCTGACACCATCAGCAGCACAGCAAGTAGTCTTAGTCTCATATTGCTTTAGGTTTTAATGGTTTTATACTGAGGTTTTTGTGAGTCAGGTCATCTGTTGTTTAGATTCTGCAAATATAGCAAATAAGACGATACGGCGCAAAGTTATGCACCACTATTTGCTTGTACTATTTTCTGATAGACAAACACGGGGCACGAAAAGGAGACGACGGGAGGACAACATGCCACTATTTGAACCTACACCTTATTATATTGTCACCACCCACACACGACTATGGTTTTGCCTTTACTATCGCGCCATTTTCCCAACACGCCCAATTGACAAAATGAAAGCACCCATTTGGCGTTGCCACTACGGCCCTTTGACGACGTCAGTACGGCCCTTTGGCATCGTCAAAGGGGCCTAATGAGGAGGTCACCGTGATTTTAACACACGTTAAGAATTGGCGTAAGCAAAAGCGGCGAAAATGTAGCAAAGTGTCACAAATATTCACTAATTTTGCTACTTAGTACCTAACGCACTAAAAACAGATACCGCACCTAATGATAATCACACTCTTAGCGAGCCTGTTCGTGTTCGTACAGCTGAACTGCGAAAACCTGTTCGACTGCTCACACGACAAGGGGAAAAACGACACCGAGTTTCTGCCCGACGGCAGCTACCGCTGGACGCGCACGCGATACTGGCAGAAGCTGAACCGCACGGCACAGACTCTGCTGTCTTGTGCGCACACGGAGGAGCAGTTCATACCCGACATGGCGCTGCTCTGCGAGGTGGAAAACGACACGGTGATGAGAGACCTCACACGGCGGTCGCTGCTCAGAGGCGCTCACTACGAGTATGTTATGACCGACTCGCCTGACGAACGCGGCATCGATGTGGCGCTCGTCTATTCGCCGTTGTCGTTCAAACTATTGTCCCATCACGCCATACGCATACCCACAGTGAGCGGCATGCGCCCGACACGCGACATATTGTACGTCAAAGGCGTGGCAACAGGAGGCGACACTCTGCACGTGGTAGGCGTGCATTTCCCAAGCAAACGTGGTGGCGAACAGCACTCACAACCCTTCCGCGAGCAGGCGGCGCGGCAGCTGTGCATGACGGTTGACTCCATCTGCGCTGCCTCTCCCGACGCGCGCATCATAGTGGCTGGCGACTTCAACATGTACTGCGGCGAGAAGGCTATGAAGACACTGGCAACCCACGGGCTGACCGACGTGTCGGCAAAGGCACGCGGCAGCCGCGGTGCCAAAGGCACCTACCGCTACCACGGGAGGTGGGGCAGCCTCGACCACGTGCTTGTGAGCACAGCACTACTGCCCTGTCACGACAGCTGCTACATCAACGACGCGCCGTTTCTGACCATAGACGACGAGAAGTATGGCGGCATACAACCGCGACGCAACTACATGGGGCCTGCATACAAAAACGGGTTCAGCGACCATCTGCCACTCATCGCCACCTTTAAGATGGGAGATTAGGTTTCAAAAAAAATGCACAATACATATAGTAATGCGCATTTTTAGTCCAAACTTTTTTAAAATATTTTAAATAGATACGGGCTTATTCTCTTTTTTATCTTTAAATGGCTACTTTTGCATGAAATATAGAAGAGGGCTCAATTTGTGGTGAATTTTACCTATATTTTCATCTAAATTTCCTTGAATTCGTATTCAACGGCCAACAAATGACGGTCGTGACTGTAGTAAGAAAATAACAAAACAATAAAACAAAATAACACTAATAAGACATGTTTGAGAACTTAAGCGACAGACTTGAACGCAGCTTTAAGATACTGAAAGGTGAAGGTAAAATCACCGAAATCAACGTTGCCGAAACCCTGAAAGACGTGAGACGCGCACTGCTCGATGCCGACGTAAACTACAAAGTGGCAAAGAGCTTCACCGACACCGTAAAGAAGAAGGCGCTGGGTATGAACGTGCTTACTGCCGTAAAGCCGAGTCAGCTTATGGTGAAGATTGTACACGACGAGCTGGCAGAACTCATGGGTGGCGAGGCAGCAGAGCTGAAACTCAACGGACGACCCTCCATCATACTGATGAGCGGTCTGCAAGGTTCGGGTAAGACCACGTTCAGCGGCAAGCTTGCCAACATGCTCAAGCAGAAACAGCACAAAAACCCGCTGCTCGTGGCGTGTGACGTGTACCGCCCCGCTGCCATAGAGCAGCTGAAGGTGGTGGGCGCACAGATTGGCGTGCCAGTATATACTGAAGACGGCAACAAGGACGTGTGTGCCATAGCTGCCAACGCTGTGCGCGAGGCAAAGGCTAAGAGCCACGACGTGGTGATTGTCGACACCGCCGGACGTCTGGCTGTTGACGAGCAGATGATGGACGAGATTTCACGTCTGAAAGACAGCCTCAACCCCGACGAGACGCTCTTCGTAGTGGACTCGATGACCGGTCAGGACGCTGTAAACACTGCTAAAGAGTTTAACGACCGCCTCGACTTCGACGGCGTGGTGCTCACAAAGCTCGACGGCGACACACGCGGCGGTGCCGCTCTGTCTATCCGCACTGTGGTGACAAAGCCCATCAAGTTTGTAGGAACAGGCGAGAAGATGGAAGCCATCGACGTGTTCCACCCGTCACGTATGGCAGACCGAATACTCGGCATGGGCGACATCGTGAGCCTCGTGGAGCGCGCACAGGAGCAGTTTGACGAGGAAGAAGCCAAGAAACTGCAAAAGAAGATTCAGAAAAACAAGTTCGACTTCAACGACTTCCTCGGACAGATAGAGCAAATCAAGAAGATGGGCAACCTGAAAGATTTGGCGTCTATGATTCCCGGTGTGGGCAAAGCGATAAAGGATGTCGACATCGACGACAACGCTTTCAAGGGCATCGAGGCTATAATCAAGAGCATGACGCCGAAGGAACGCACCAATCCTGAGATTCTGAACCAGAGCCGCAGACAGCGCATAGCAAAGGGTAGCGGCACCAACCTGCAGGAGGTGAACCGCCTCATCAAGCAGTTTGACCAGACGCGCAAGATGATGAAGATGGTGACTGGTACCAACATGGCACGCATGGCAGGCATGATGGGCAAGATGAAAGGTATGCCCGGAATGCCGAAAATGTAAACATTGCAACAATTAAAACAAGGAGACAAGACATGCAGCTGATAGACGGAAAGGCAACGGCAACAGCCATAAAGCAAGAGATTGCCGCCGAAGTGAAAGCCATAATGGCTGCCGGCGGAAAGCAACCACACCTTGCCGCCGTGCTCGTAGGACACGACGGTGGCTCGGAAACATACGTCAAAAACAAGGTGATAGCCTGCGAACAGTGCGGATTCAAGTCTACACTCATACGCTACGAGAGCGATGTGACGGAGGAGGAACTGCTCGGATGTGTAGACCGTCTGAACCGCGACAGCGACGTGGACGGATTCATCGTGCAGCTACCGCTGCCCAAGCACATAGACGAGCAGAAGGTGGTGATGGCGATAGACTACCGTAAAGACGTGGACGGTTTTCACCCGGTAAACGTCGGACGCATGGCTATCGGACTGCCTTGCTTCATATCTGCCACACCGCTCGGCATACTCACTCTCCTGCAGCGCTACAACATTGAGACGTCTGGAAAGAAGTGTGTGGTGCTCGGACGAAGCAACATCGTGGGCAAACCTATGGCGCAGCTGATGATGCAGAAGCAGTATGGCGACGCCACCGTAACGGTGTGTCACTCTCACTCGACAAACCTGAAGGAGGAATGTCGCGAGGCAGACATCATAATTGCTGCCATCGGACGACCCGGATTTGTGACTGCCGACATGGTGAAGGAGGGTGCTGTGGTGATAGACGTGGGCACGACACGTGTGCCCGACGCCACTCGTAAGAGCGGATTCCGTCTCTCTGGCGACGTAGACTTCGACAATGTGGCACCGCGCTGCTCCTACATCACACCCGTACCGGGTGGTGTAGGCCCCATGACGATATGTTCTCTGATGAAGAACACGCTGGCGGCTGGCAAGCACGAGTACTACAAATAAGACTGGTCTTGACGCCATGTCTACGCAACACCATGACAGAGAGAGAAATGATTAAAGACATGCAGACAGAAGCCATCAAGCAGCTGCATGCACCCGCAGACGATAACGTCGGCATCACCGCCGACGACTATTACGCGCGTGGCAACGCCTACAGACAACGCGGCGACTGGCAACACGCCATCGACTGCTACCTCGAAGCCATCAGCCTCGACCCCAACTCGCCTGCCGTACAGGCAAAGCAGATGCTTGACAACATACTTGACTATTATTGTAAAGACATCTATAACCCCTGAAAATGAAACGTCAGCGGCATCTCCACGCACTCTTGCATGAGAACCGCACAACATAAAAATTCTTTAAAAATGGGAAAATTTAAAGGTGCCATCGTGGTCAATACCGACCGGTGCAAAGGCTGCGCGCTATGCGTGGAAGCCTGTCCGAAAGGTGTGATAGCGCTGGCTCAGAAGAATGTTAACATTCATGGCTACCCCTATGTGGTGGCTGTAAGCCCTGACGAGTGCATCGGGTGCGCATCGTGCGGCATCGTATGTCCAGACGGCTGCATAACTGTTTACAAGAAAAGAATTGAAGGTTAGAGAAAAGGAGACATTATGGCAGAAAAAGAAATAATGTTGATGAAGGGCAACGAAGCCATCGCCCATGCCGCCATACGATGCGGAGCAGACGGTTACTTCGGCTACCCCATCACGCCGCAGAGCGAAGTGCTCGAGACGCTGGCTAAGCTGAAGCCGTGGGAGACCACTGGAATGGTGGTGCTACAGGCAGAGAGTGAGGTGGCGTCTATTAACATGATTTATGGTGGTGCAGGCGCAGGCAAGCGCGTGTTCACATCTTCATCAAGCCCTGGCATTGCACTTATGCAGGAAGGCATTGCCTACATGGCAGGAGCAGAGCTGCCGGGAGTGTTTGTCAACGTGCAGCGCGGCGGACCTGGACTGGGCACCATACAGCCGTCACAGAGCGACTATTTCCAGTCTACACGCGGCGGTGGCAACGGCGACTACAACGTGATTGTGCTCGCACCGAACTCGGTGCAGGAGATGGCAGACTTCATTGACCTCGCCTTCACGCTCGCTTTCCGCTACCGCAACCCTGCCATGATATTGAGCGACGGCGTCATCGGACAGATGATGGAAAAGGTTGTGCTGCCTCCGCAAAAGCCAAGACGCACGGAAGAGGAGATTCGTCGCGAGTGTCCGTGGGCGTCGATAGGACGTACTGCCGACCGCAAGCCAAACGTCATAACATCGCTTGAGCTAAAGCCTGAGGCGATGGAACTGCGCAATCTGCACCTACAGGAGAAGTACCGAGCCATCAAAGAGAACGAGGTGCGCTACGAAGCACAGCAGCTCGACGACGCAGAGGTCTTGATAGTGGCATTCGGCAGCGCAGCACGCATTGCAGAAAAGGCGATAGAGATAGCACGTGAAGAGGGCATAAAGGCTGGACTTTTCCGTCCCATCACACTCTGGCCCTTCCCTGAGAAGCAGCTCAGAGAGGCAGCACACGGCAAGCGCGGTGTGCTGGTAGTGGAGATAAACGCTGGCCAGATGATTGAAGACGTGCGCCTGTCGGTCAACGGCGAGGAGCCGGTAGAACATTTCGGACGTCTCGGTGGCATCGTGCCCGAGCCCGACGAGATAGTAAAAGCTATAAAGGAGAAACTGTTATGAATGACATAATATCACCCGAGAACATTGTCTACAAGAAGCCGACGCTGATGAACGACACGCCGATGCACTACTGTGCAGGCTGCTCACACGGCGTGGTACATAAGCTTGTGGCTGAAGTAATCGAAGAAATGGGCATGACGGACAAGACCGTGGGAATCAGCCCCGTAGGTTGTGCTGTGTTTGCCTACCGCTATATCGACATCGATTGGCAGGAAGCTGCACACGGAAGAGCACCTGCTCTCGCCACCGCAGTGAAGCGTCTGTGGCCCGACAGACTGGTGTTCACATACCAGGGCGACGGCGACATGGCGTGCATCGGCACCGCAGAGAGCATACATGCGCTCAACCGCGGCGAAAACATAACCATCATCTTCATCAACAACGCCATCTACGGCATGACGGGAGGACAGATGGCACCGACCACTTTGCTCGGACAGAAGACCAGCACTTGTCCCTACGGACGTGTGCCTGAGCTTCACGGCTACCCTCTCAACATAACAGAGCTGGCGGCACAGCTGCGCGGTACATGCTACGTCACACGTCAGAGCGTGGAGACTGTGGGCGCCATACGCTCAACAAAGAAGGCTATACGCAAAGCTTTCGAGGCGTCGATGGCTCAGAAAGGCTCTTCGCTCATCGAGATTGTGGCTACCTGTAACAGCGGATGGAAGCTCTCTCCAGCGCAGGCTAACAAGTGGATGGAGGAGAATATGTTCAAGCAGTACCCGAAAGGCGACCTGAAAGACACCACAGGATTGTAGGCCACTGGCTGTCAACGGTTATCATAGACACGAAAAGAAAACATGAAAAAGGAAATCATAATATCGGGATTTGGAGGTCAGGGCGTGCTCTCCATGGGCAAGATTCTGGCATACTCAGGACTGATGGAAGACAAGGAGGTGACATGGATGCCTGCCTACGGACCGGAGCAGCGTGGCGGAACAGCCAACGTGACGGTGATTGTGAGCGACACACGCATCTCATCGCCAATACTCAGTCGCTATGATGTGGCAATCGTGCTGAACCAGCCGTCACTCGACCGCTTTGAAGAGAAGGTGAAACCCGGCGGCATTCTTATCTACGACGGGTTCGGAATCATCAACCCTCCAACACGCAAGGACATCACGGTCTACCGCATCGACGCCATGGACAAGGCTGCTGACATGAAGAACGCGAAAGTGTTTAACATGATTGTATTGGGCGGTCTGCTAAAGGTTTGCCCCGTAGTGAGCACCGACGGACTGAAAAACGCTCTCTATAAGTCACTGCCTGAGCGTCACCACTCCATGATTCCACTCAACATGCAGGCTGTGGAGGAAGGCATGAAGATAATTGAAAAGCAATAAATACAGACTCCGACGCACACACGACGAGGTCTGACCGCAACACCGGGTGCCGACACTCACAAGCGACATCTGGTCTACAATGCGGGCAAGCGTTGCCACACAAGGCGACACTTGCCCGCATTTTTTCGTCATCATTTATACATTATCATATTCTTGTTCATTATACTTTTCATTCTCGTTCATAACGAATTTCAATCTCTTTCATTACACATTTCAATCTCGTTCATCATAATTTTCATTCTGTTTCATTACATAGTGTCAATCCTACACTGTACAAGTCGAGGCGAAGACACATGCGCAACACTATTTATAACAGATTTAGACAAAATAAATGCGCATTTGTTTCGTTTCGTCATTTTTTTATTCTACCTTTGCAATATAGTACCGCAGACGTTGACTTATGTCATGTCACCACAATCATTAAGGCAACATGGCACAACGCAATGCACTACCAGGCTGGACCTAATGGTCTCATGCGACACAACTCTAACCCGTTTTAACCGTGACACTACTGGCAAAGCCTGAAACACTGAAACATATTATCAAAAACCATTATCAAAAGACATGAGGGGAAAAATAGACTGTTTCTTACCCTGTGACGACCTTTCGACAAGTGAGGAACTGTTACAAGAGCTGCAACGGAGCAAGACCGTACAGCATGTTAATCTGCTGATGACAGCTGACATAGCGTCTGAAAATGCGGCGCCAGACAACTGCACACAGACAATCGTAGACAACGTTACATCAACCAAAGCAATGCTCGACATCGCCAAGCAGGCAGAAGCCGAGTACGTATTGCTGAGCCTTAAGCCCACAAAGTTGCAGCTCGGCTACTACGCACTGGAGCGCATGCTGCGTGTAGCACACGACTCTGGAGCAGCAATGGTCTACTGCGACCACTACTCCGTGGCTGATGGCGAGACCACAAAGCACCCGGTCATCGACTACCAGTGGGGCAGTCTGCGTGACGACTTCGACTTCGGACAGATCGTACTCATCAAGACCAGCCTGCTGAAAGAGTGGGCAGACAGCACACCCGCAGACTATAAGTTTGCCGGATTCTATGACCTGCGCCTCTTCCTGAGCCGCAAGGGCGAGCTGTTCCACATCAACGAGTACCTCTATACGGAAATAGAGCTTGACACTCGACTGAGCGGTGCTAAGCAGTTTGACTACGTGAATCCGCGCAACCGCGAAGTGCAGATAGAGATGGAGAAGGCTGTGACACGCCACCTCGACGCTATCGGCGCGCTCGTAGACACCACTAAATATATAGACCCCGACTTCAACGAGCAGCAGTTCGAGAACGAGGCGTCTATCGTAATACCCGTTTTCAACCGCGCCAAGACCGTGGCAGACGCTGTAAAGTCTGCACTCAGCCAGAAAGCGGACTTCAACTACAACGTCATAGTAGTGGACAACCACTCTACTGACGGCACAACCGATATTCTGAACGAGCTGGAGAAGACCAACTCGCACCTCATACACATCATTCCTGAGCGCACAGACCTCGGCATTGGAGGATGCTGGAACGTGGCAATCAGCGACAACCGTTGCGGACGTTTCGCCGTACAGCTCGACAGCGACGACATCTATTCGTCGGAGAACACACTCGACACTATAGTCAAAGCGTTCCACGAGCAGAAGGCAGCAATGATTGTAGGAAGCTACCGTATATGCGACTTCGAACTCAACACACTGCCTCCCGGACTCATCGACCATAAGGAATGGACAGACCAGAACGGCCCGAACAACGCACTGCGCATCAACGGACTCGGT
>JALEVZ010000078.1 GCA_022788105.1 Prevotella sp.
ACACATCTCGTCTGTCGATATTGCTGACGTTATGGCGGCGTTGGCTATCATGGCTGTCTGCACCTTCGGAGCATTGGCTGTTATGGCGGCGTCTTCTTCGCTGCCGGTGGTGTGTACCACTGTGGCGGCGGAGAGGAGGGAGCGTCGTTGCAGGTTCAGCTGGCTGCTGTCGATGGTCTTGTTGTGGTCGGCATAGGTTGCCAGTGCACCGCACACGGTGAGCACGGTGGGTATGCGTCGCTTGCGATAGGTCGTGAGCAGGCGGCGTGTCTCCATGCTGAACGTGCCAAACACGTGTACAAGGTCGGGCGCTGTGTCTACAACGGTGTAGCCATCGGCGCGTGCCGCGTAGTCTGTCATTTGACGTGCCATGTCTTTGTAGTGTTTGAACGTGGCGGCGTCGGAGGTGAAAGTTATGCCGATGTTCATGGTTGCCTATAGTTTGTGGCTGGTAAACTCGTTCTTGTCGGCTTTGATGTAGCGCAGCTTGCACAGGGCACTGCTCCAGAAGCAACGCAACTCGAGGAAGATTGTTGCCCATGTCGGAATCTCGGCGCAATAGCGTTTGGACACGCGGTGGAGTGTGACGGTGCGCAGCACGATGGTGAACAGTAGTGCCGACAGCGAGGTGGCAAGTAGAATCCAGTTCTCGGTGAGCGCTGCAATGGTGGTCGAGGCTATGGAGAGCAGGTAGTTGAAGTGCATGAAGAAGGTGTCGAGGCAGTGGAGCAGACGGTAAGACACTATGCCGTTAAGGCTGTTGCGGTAGTTGATGAAGCTCATATGCTCGTTTCTCCATGTCGTCTTTGACGGGGCGTCTTCCATAAGCCATGCGTCAGGACGGCTCTCTACGGTGGTATTGCCACGCTCTGCGTGCTTGTTGAGCAGGAAATCGTACTCTCCTTGCAGATACTGTAGGTTGCCACGGTAGCCGTCGCCGTCGATGAAGCGGCTCTTACGGAACATTAGGTTGGCGCCCTTAGTGCATAGTGCGGTGGAGCGCATGGCGCGGCGCAGGACGTATGCCTGCTCGCGGAGACGCTCGAAACGCTCAAAGGCGGTTGCTTCTGACGTGTAGTTGGTGTAGCCGAGCACGTAGTCGGTAGCGTCGTCGGTGCAGTTGCTTGCCATTGTCGCAAGCCATTTGTCCGACACTGGAGCGTAGCGTGAGTCGGTGACCAGTACCCACTCGTTGTGGGCTGCTTTCACACCGATGGTGACAGCAAGCTTTGACCGACTCATAAACAAGGAGCGGCCGGGGACGAATGTGGTGTACACCTTGCCGGACAGGGCGTGGCGTTTGAGCACGTCTTCTGTGGCGGAATCGCCTTTGGCGGCTACGGCTATGACTTCAAATCCAGCGGGGTAGTCTTGTGTAAGTATGGCTGCAATGTGGGCGTCCATCTGTCCAGGGGTGCCGTTTGACACCACCAATACCGACACTTTGGGCAAGGATTGCAGGGACAACAAGGCTCTTTCGGCATTGCTGTCGGCGCTGGTTGGCGTGTCTGCAATGTCGGTTGTCTCGTTGTCGGTGTCTGTTGATTTGTCTGTAGCGTTAGCTTTTGTGTCGTTTGTGTTGTCGTCGGTGGCGTCATCCTCGTTTGTCGGCTCGTCTGTCTCAATGTCTTTCCATGGCGTGAACTTGCGGAAGAGGGGATTGGCTGCCATCGATGCCCATAGGGCTACGGCGACAACGATGCACGAAAGTGCTATTGTGAAAATGTCTGGTGTCATAGATCTTCTGTTACATATCCCTTTGGCAGCTGACGACAGTTGTATTGGCTTGCCATAATCTCGCCGTAGGCACCAGCCGAACGAATGGCGATGAGGTCGCCACGGTGGCAGCACGGTAGCTCAATGGCTTTGTCAAACACGTCGCTGGACTCGCAGATGGGACCTACCACGTCGTAGGTACGGAGCGGCTCGCGGCTGCTGAGGTTCTCTATTTTGTGATGAGCCTGGTACAGGGCGGGACGTATGAGGTCGGTCATGCCAGCATCGACGATGACAAACTGCTTGTGTGTGCCTTGCTTGACATAGAGGGTGCGGGTGATGAGTGAGCCGCATTGACCTACCACTGCGCGTCCAAGCTCGAAGTGGAGGGTCTGTCCTTCGCGTAGCACGAGGTTCGTGGCGTAGGTGTCAAAGTACTTCTTGAAGTCGGGAATGGGCGCTGCTTCAGGGTTGTCGTAGTCGATGCCGAGTCCACCTCCGACGTTGATGTTTGCCACGCTGATGCCTTTGGCGTCGAGCTCGGCTTGTATTTCGTTTATCTTTTTGCAGAGCTTCTTGAAGTCGTTCATGTCGAGTATCTGCGAGCCGATATGGAAATGAAGTCCTATGAACTCTATGTTGGCCATCTTATGGGCACGCTCAATGGTCGGGATGAGGTCGTCGAGCGCTATGCCGAACTTGTTCTCCGCAAGTCCAGTGGTGATGTTGGCGTGTGTGTGGGCACCGACATCGGGGTTCACACGAAACGCAACATGTGCTGTTTTGCTCTTGGCGGCAGCCAGCTCGTTGATGATTTCAAGCTCAGCTACGCTTTCCACGTTGAAGCAGAAGATGTCTGCGTCGAGTCCGAGATTTATTTCCCAGTCGCCCTTGCCGACTCCTGCGTACACAATCTCGTTGGCAGGGAATCCTGCATCGAGCGCTGCCTTTATCTCGCCGCCGCTTACACAGTCGGCGCCGAGACCAGCATGGCGTATGAGTTGGAGCACTTTCGGGTTGACATTGGCCTTCACGGCGTAGTGAACCTTATAACCAGCGTGTTTCCCCGCTTCTTCATTTATCGTGTCGAGTGTCTGCTGTAGCAGCTCTGTGTCGTAATAGTAGAAAGGGGTGCGTATGTTGTTAAACTTTTCTACGGGAAGTTGTCCTTTCATCTATGTCTATATCTTTAAGTCAAAGAGATTCTTTATTTTGCAAACAAATGGTCGCTAAGGCTTTGCAGTGCGCGCTGCTTGTCCGACTCTTTGATGAGGAATGAGATGTTGTAGTTGGAGCCTCCGTATGATATCATGCGTACTGGGATGTCTTTCATAGCCTCTAAAACGATGCTCTCGAAGCCGAGATTGCTCCAGTCAAGGTCGCCAACGACGCACACAATGCACATGTCTGAGTCTACAGTCACGGTGCCATATTTCTTCAATTCGTCCACGATGTTGTTGAGACGATGCACGTTGTCGATGCTCATAGACACGCCGACTTCGCTTGTCGCAACCATATCGATGGGCGTCTGGTATGACTCGAATATCTCAAACACCTTGCGAAGGAATCCCGTGGCAAGGAGCATGCGGCTTGATTTAATCTTTATGGCGGTGATATTGTCTTTTGCTGCCACAGCCTTTATCTTGCCTTTTATCAGCACATTGTCGATAGTGGTGCCGTCGGCATTAGGTGCCATGGTGTTCTTCAGACGCACTGGGATGCCTGCATATTTTGCGGGCTGCACGCAAGTGGGATGCAGAATCTTTGCTCCGAAGTAGGCAAGCTCTGCTGCTTCCTCAAAGTTGAGCTGGTGTATAGCATCTGTATTCTGCACAAAGCGTGGGTCGTTGTTGTGCATTCCGTCAATATCAGTCCATATCTGAATCTCCTCTGCACCGATAGCGACACCGATGAGCGACGCCGTGAAGTCGCTTCCGCCACGCTGTAGGTTGTCAGTCTCGCCGTAAGCGTTGCGGCAGATGAAGCCCTGTGTGAGGTAGACCTGATTGCCTTCGTTGTCAGCCATGATGTCAGCAAGCTTTTCTTTGGTGTACTGCAGGTCGGGTTCTGCGTTTTTGTCAGTACGCATGAAGTCGAGTGCGGGCAGTAATACGGCCTTCACCCCTTGCTCCTGCAGGTATGCAACCATCATGTTGGTGCTTATAATCTCGCCTTGTGCGACCACCTCTTTCTCTTCAAAGCTTGTGAAAATGTCTTTTGTGTAAGACCGTAGGTGACTGAACTCGTTCTGCATAAACTCGCGCATAGTGGCTCTGTAGGCGTCGGTGGAGTAGAGTTCCTCGACGTGTTGCATGTACTTGCGCTCCAAAGTGTTTATCACTTCGTTAGCCCCCTCGGGGTTTTTCCTATACAAGTAGTTTGATATCTCAATGAGGGAGTTAGTCGTGCCTGCCATCGCGGACAACACAACGAACGTGGGCTCGCCAGACTCTGTTATAAGGGAGGCAACGCTCTTTATGCGCTCTGGTGTCCCTACCGAAGTGCCTCCAAATTTCATTACTTTCATGTCTTGTTCCGGATTTATATTTGGTCTTGTTGTTTTTTTATTTACTGTTTTTCTCTTATCTTGTGTTTTGAGTGCTCGTTGAAGCTTATTGCTGCCTTGCTTGCTTCTTTTAGCCGCTTTGTTTTTTTCTTTTAGCTGCTTTGCTTGCTTCTTTTAGCAGTTTTGTTTTTTTCTTTTTGCCGCTTTGCTTGCTTCTTTTAGCAGTTTTTTTTTCTTTTTGCCGCTTTGCTTGCACTCGTTTTTTAATTGTCTTCTTTGTCTTTTGCAGACTCCTTCTCTACCTTAAGAAGTTCGCCATCGTCACATCTGTACACGATACCAGGGAACTTGTCGAGTAAAGGTAGGTTGTGAGTGGACATGATGACAGCCGTTCCTTGACTTGTAATCTTGTGAAGCAGGCTGACAATGGCATCGGCAGTCTCTGGGTCGAGGTTACCGGTAGGCTCGTCTGCGATAATCATCTTGGGCGTGTTGAGCAGTGCTCTTGCAATGGCTATGCGCTGTTGCTCTCCGCCAGAGAGTTCGTGCGGAAGTTTATCCTTATGGCCTGTCATGCCCACCATCTCCAACACTTCGTCAATGCGCTTGTCTATGTCTTGCTCAGACTTCCATCCTGTGGACTTCAATACGAAGTGGAGGTTGCGGAAAACGGTTCTGTCGTGAAGTAGCTGGAAGTCTTGGAATATTATTCCCATGTCGCGGCGAAGTGCTGGAACGTCTTTACGCTTTATCTCAAGCAGGTTTCGTCCTGCCACTTCTGCCACCTTTGCCTCGTCGGGATAGAGGTCAAGCTCGCAGTACAGGGTCTTTAACAGAGAGCTCTTTCCTGCTCCCACCTTGCCTATTATATACACAAACTGTCCTTCATCCACTTGGAAGTAGGCGTCTTTGAGAATCAGTTCGTCTCCCTGATAAATATTTACTTTCTGATAGTCTACCAACATTTGTCTTTTGTTTACGGTCGCCCGTCTTTCGTTTATTGTGGTTGTTAAACAATTATTTTGTTGTTGTGGAGCAACAATCTTATGTCTGCTAAACAATCATATAACCTCAATGAAGCGGTAATATGCCACCTCTGCGCAGCACGTTAGTGCTTATGCCAGTTGGGGTCGTGGCGCATTTGCAACTCCTTTGCTATGTCTTCGATACGCAATCCCTTGCTTGTTAGCAGCACAATGAGGTGATAGAACATGTCCGATGCTTCGTAAATGAGGCGCTCGTTGGTTCCGTTTGTCGCCTCTATCACAGCTTCCAACGCTTCTTCGCCCACCTTTTGTGCCATACGGTTGAGTCCGTCTTTGAACAGACTGGTGGTGTATGAACCTTCCGGCATCTCTTCGTGACGCTTGTTTATGAAGTCTTGCAGCTCAGTGAGGAACAGTAGCGGGTTCGCCTCGTTGCTCTCTCCCCAGCACGTGTCGGTGCCTTTGTGACAAGTTGGACCTGCTGGATGAACCTTCACGAGCAGGGTGTCATTGTCGCAGTCGAGCTGTATGCTGACAAGATTGAGAACGTTTCCTGACGTCTCGCCCTTTGTCCACAGACAGTTGCGGGTGCGACTCCAAAATGTAACCTTCTTCGTCTCAACCGTTTTGTCGTATGCTTCTTTGTTCATGAAGCCCAGCATGAGAACGTTTTTCGTTGTTGCGTCCTGGATAATGGCAGGAACAAGCCCGCCCATCTTTTCAAAGTCGATGTCCATAGTATGTGTGTTCAATGTTTATATGTTCATGTTTATGCTACTCTCGCCGCCTTCTTTCGGGGGGCAACTCTCTCTTATAAGATATAGCCTTCTCCTTAGCCTTGAGTCAGATTCTGACGTTTATGCCTTCGTCTGCGAGGTAGTGCTTCAGTTCTCCTATCTTTATCTGTCCGAAATGGAACACGCTTGCCGCCAGCATGGCGTCTGCCTTGCCTATGGTTGCAGCTTCTTTGAAATGCTCCATAGTGCCTGCTCCTCCGCTGGCTATGACAGGTATGGAAAGGCTGTCAGCCAATTGTGCGAGAGCTTCGCAAGCAAATCCCTGTTTCACGCCGTCGTGGTCCATGCTTGTAAAGAGAATCTCTCCTGCGCCGCGGTCTTCCGCTTCGCGTGCCCAGTCCATCAGAGTCAGGTCTGTGCGCTCGCGTCCTCCCTTTGTGTAGCAGTGCCATCCGTCCTCGTCGTTGCGTGCGTCGATGGCACAGACACATACTTGTGACCCGAAGTTGCGTGCTATCTCGTTGATGAGATTAGGGTTGCGTATCGCCGCCGAGTTCACGCTTATCTTGTCAGCTCCAGCATATAGCAGTCGTTCTACGTCTTCGAGCGAGTTGATGCCACCCCCGACGGTAAACGGAATGTTAATCTCTCTTGCCACGCGTGTCACCATGTCGGTGAATGTTTTCCTGCCTTCGAAGCTGGCAGTTATGTCGAGATAGACCAGCTCGTCGGCTCCTGCTTCGCTATATGCTTTACCCAACTCCACAGGATTGCCAGCACTACGCAGGTTCACGAAGTTGGTACCTTTGACCGTCTCTCCGTTCTTTACGTCAAGACAAGGTATTATTCTCTTTGCCAGTCCTTTATGCGTCATTGCTTGAATCTTTAGTTTTGTGAGTCTACTGTTGCGTTATGATGAAGAAGTCTGGCAATGTCTATCCTTCCTTCGTAATATGCTTTTCCAAACACTACGGCAGGTATGCCCGCCTTGTCGAGATCCATGATGTCGCTATCAGAGGCTACGCCGCCGCTCGCGATAAGGTTCATGGCAGGATGTCGTTGCATGATGGTCTTGTAAAGCTCGGTTGCTGGCCCCTGCAAAGTGCCGTCCTTAGATATCTCCGTACACAACACGTTCTTCACTCCCATGCCCTCGTACTTGTCGAGCAGTGTGAAAAGGTCGGTCGTGGAGTCCTCTTTCCATCCGTTTATAGACACCATGCCGTTGCGGACATCAGCTCCGAGTATGATGTGGTCGGCACCATAGCGTGCAATCCATTCCTCAAACAAGTGAGGGGCACTTATCGCCACGCTGCCAATTGTCACCATAGCAGCTCCGCAGTCAAACGCCGTGTGTATGTCCTCATCGGTCTTTATGCCTCCTCCGAAGTCTATTATGAGGTTCGTTGCTTCTGCAATCTGTTCCAGCGCCTTGCTGTTTACGATGTGTTTCGACTTTGCTCCGTCGAGGTCTACCACGTGCAGTCGCTTCACGCCGAGGTCTTCAAATCTGCGTGCCATGTCCTTCGGGCTGTCTCCATACACCTTTTTCTGGGCATAGTCGCCTTTGGTGAGCCGCACACATTTTCCGTCAATTATATCGATAGCAGGAATTAGTTCAATCATAATTCAAGAAAGTTTTGTATTAGTTTCTCTCCTGCTTTACCGCTCTTTTCTGGGTGAAACTGTGTGGAGTAGAAGTTACCGATGTTTAATGCTGCGCTGTAAGGAGTTATGTAGTCGGCAGTTGCAATCGTGTATTCGCATTTTGGGACATAGAAACTGTGTACGAAATACATGTACTCGTCGGGGCGTATGTCTTTGAAAAGCGGAGATTTCAGGTCGCTTATGTTGTTCCATCCCATTGCAGGCACCTTGTCTTCGTGGCGCTGTGGCGTGAAGCGTTTCACGTCAACGGGAAATATGCCGATGCAGTCGGTGTCGCCCTCTTCCGAGTGTCGGCATAGCAGCTGTTGTCCGATGCATATTCCGAGAACCGGCTGGCGCAACTCTGCAATCAGCTTGTCGAGGTTATGCTCGCGCAAGTAGCCCATGGTGGTGCCTGCTTCTCCTTGTCCTGGAAACAATATGCGGTCGGCAGCCATCAGCCGTTCGGGGCTGTCTGTCAGCTCCGGTTCCACTCCGAGCCTTCTCAGTGCGTTTACAACGGAGTAGATGTTGCCAGCATTGTATTTTATTATTGCAACATTCATGCTTTCTCTTACCCTTCTCTTGTGTTAAAATCAGATGCGCCTTTTTGCTTCTGTGTTTTGCTGTGTGCAGTTAGGTGCAAGCTTATTTTATGCAAAGATAATGCAAACGAGTGCAATGTAAGCTTGCTTACAAATTGCCGAGTGCAGCTTATCTTATGCAAAGATAATAATTTTCTTTTATAAAGACCATATTGGTAGCATTAATTTGAAAATAAAGCTCTATAAAAGTTGTAAATCGAAAGAGAAGACCGCCTGAAAGTTATGAAAATGGCGATAAAAGTGACTTTTTGCTTAAAATAAAAGACAAGGGCTTACGCCTTAATAGCATAAGCCCTGTTTTTGGTGATATTTTATCGTTTTGTCTTTCGTCGTTTGACACGTCATTATTTGTTGTTTTCTTCGCTCTCGCGCAGTATTATGCTTGTTGCACCTATTGTAAACAGACTTCCGTCGTGTATAACCCTGCGTTCCTTGTCGCCGAGTATCTCGTTGTCGACAAACGTTCCAGTGTAGCTTGGTCCGTCGCGCAAGATGTATTTTAGTCTGCCCTTTTTGTCTCTGCTTACGTTTATGATGCAGTGGTGCATGTCTATGCTCGGGTCGTTTGTCTCGATGGGACACGTCACACCGCTACCTTTCATGTAGCGTCCGATGGAGTTGTCGCCCATTTTAAGCGGGATAATCTGCTTGTAATGGAACACGTTTTCGATGACAACGATGCTGCCGTACTGCTTGTCTTCAACGATGTCTTCCGGGTTCTCGTCTTTCTGTCTGTCGCGTAGTTTGGAAACGCCGATGCGTATGCCAAATTGTTTGCCACATTCGGGGCATTCAAAGACCAGTGACTGGCCGTTTTGGTACTTCGTTTCGTCAAATGTTATGAAATTGTCGCACTTTGGACACCGTACTCTCTTCATTGAAGTGTTTCTGTTCTTTTTGTTTTTAAGTGTCTGATATGTAGATGGTTGCTGTGTCGGATATTGCTTGTTCGTTATTTCGTGTGCAATATCCAGCAGTCTGAAAATTCTGTGTCGTCTGCAAGTTTGCTACGCATGGATTGGGCAAGCTCTTGCGAGTCGTATTGTCCATATATCACCATGGTGTTGCCATTGCTGTGGCGCACCGTGGCGTCTTTATATCCACGTTCGTGTAGTTGTGCCACATATCGATCTGCACCGATGCGCGACACTCTGCTTGCCAGCACTATAGTGTAGTATTCGCTGTGCTCTGGTGCTTTCAGTTCAACCTTTTCCTCTTTTGCAGCTTTGGCTTTTTTCACCATAGCGTTTATTGAGTCGGCACAGGCTGCGGCAGACATCGTTTTGCTGTCGTCGCTTTGCGAGTCTTTGCTTGCTACGTTTTTAGACATCATGTTCAGCATGAAGTCGGCGCTTGCGTCATTGCTTGCGAGCCGGTTCTTAGGACTACCTACGGGCGACGGAATCAGCAGCACGGCGGCGAGCACCACGCACGCCACGGCAATGTCGCGCATTAGCATGGCGATGGTGTGTCGTGTCTCGTTTGAGTCGGTCTCTTCGTCGTTGTCGCTGTCATCGCTGTCGGCAGTTATGATGCTCACTTCGTTGTTGCTGACAGCAGGCTCTTCTTTGGCGGTAACCGTAGTCTCGTCTTCTTTTGTCTCATGTTCGCTGCTGGTTATGACGGTCTGCGTTGCCGGTTCGGCAATCTTGCAAACGTCAATGGCGTCGAGTGCGAAAAGACTTGGGGTGAGCAGTCCAGCGAGGCAAGGCTCAAAGTCGTAGACGCCGCTGTCTGCAATCTTCAGCGTGCCAATGCCGTTGATGGCATATTCGCCGTAGTTCTCGATGCAGTGCTTCAGCTCTTCGGTGTCGGCTTCAATCTTTGCCATCGCCTCGGGGTAGCTTATGTCATAGGTTTCGACGTATGACTGGGCGAGCAGTGAGTCGTTCATCTTGAGCTGACTATTGAACCCTATAGTGCGACGGGGAGGGTAGAATCGTCTGTCCTCCCCGTTGTAGTAGGCGTTCATGTGGTGTGCCATGAACCCACCAAACCCCGGCACGATTACGCAGTCGTTGTTTAGCAGAAGCCTTGTTATGTGTCGCTCAAGATTATTCATATCTGCAAAGATAGTACAAAATGCGGAGTCTTGCAACTTTTTACCATTAAAATTAGGTATAGGGACGAAAAGTAATCCTTTTCTTTGCAGTTCAATTTTATTGTTATATCTTTGCATGGATGATAGGCGGGTCTTGAGTGTTCAAGACCGCCGTTAAAAGCGAAAAATGAACAAGTTATCTATACTTACAATATGTGTTGCGCTGCTGTGTATTGCATGCGGCAACAAAAACAAATCTGTACCGGAAGAACAGGACCTTGCTGCCAAGAAGGCGTTGCAGGGCGTATGGGTGGACGAGGAAGACGACGATGTGGCGTTCCGCATAAAGGGCGACACTGTGTATTTTCCTGACTCTACCAGCATGCCTGTCTATTTCATGATGAAGCGCGACTCATTCATCTTGTGTGGCGCCAACCGTGTGGCCTATCCTGTGGTAAAGCATACTCCTCATCTCTTTGTGTTTGTAAGCCAAAATGGTGAGCAGGTACGCCTCGTAAAAGGCGACGACGCTGCCTACATGCAGATGTTCAGTCCGCGCAAGACAGCGGTAGCTATAAACCAGCACAAGCTGCTGAAGCAGGACACGGTGGTGGTGTTCAACGACGAGCGCTACCATAGTTATGTGCAGGTAAACCCCACGACTTATAAGGTGGTGAAAGCCTCTTACAATGACGATGGGGTAGAGGTTGACAACGTGTATTATGACAATATAATACACCTCGGACTGTACCAGGGAAACCGCAAGATATATTCGCAGAACGTACTGAAGTCGCAATTTTCTTCGGTCGTGCCTGCTGGAGCACTTGAACAGGCTGTGTTCTCCAATCTCGTGTTCCTCCGTATGGACAAGGAAGGCGCTCACTACAATGCGGTTTTGGCAATTCCCGACTCCATGACGAGTTATATAGTCGAGTTCATTGTAGACTATAATGGAAAGGCAACGATAAAGGAGGGAAAGTAAGGGCGACGGCCCGATTTTGCAAAATAGGTCAGTTGACAAAATGATAGTACCCATTTGGACTTGTCAAACGGCCGTAGTGGCGTCGTCAAATGGGCGTAGTGGCAAGCTCATTAGGCCCCTTTGGGAAGTTCATGGTGTTTTTCACGTTTGTTAAGAATTGGCGTTAGTTTTATGTATTTGAATCGTGGCAAAACGTCATGTAAATCTTTAAAATGCTTACTTTTTGATTTTTGAGGCTATAAAATAAAAATAGGAGGAAAACGGTTTGCGCTTTCCTCCTACTCATATATAGCTATTCGGGTTGTTTGTTATTTCTCTTCGTTGATGTCCCAACCTACTGCTGATGCGCCGAGCACAGCTGCAGAAGAACCGTCAAGTCCGCTTACGAGGAACTTAGCCTTGCCCTTGAAGATGTTAAGCACGTTCTCGTCATATGCCTTCTTGATAGGATCCATAATCAGCGGACCGGCCTTTGTCAGACCACCGAAGAAGATAAATGCCTCGGGAGAAGAGAATGCGGCGAAGTCGGCGCATGCCTCACCGAGCATCTTGCCTGTGAAAGCGTAAACGCGCTGAGCCAGCTCATCGCCCTTTGATGCAGCGATAGACACGTCGAGAGATGTAATCTTCTCAGGCTCCATGTCGCGCAGCAGTGAAGGCTCGTCTGTAGTTGCCAGATATTCGCGTGCAGTACGTGCTACGCCTGTAGCAGAGCAGTATGCCTCAAGGCAGCCGTTGCGACCACATCCGCAAGAACGCCCGTTCTCACGAACCATGATAACGTGTCCGAGCTCGCCTGCGAAGCCGTCGCAGCCATATACCATCTGACCGTTTACCACGATGCCTGAGCCTACGCCAGTGCCGAGAGTGATGACGATGAAGTTCTTCATGCCACGTGCAACACCATAGGTCATCTCGCCGATAGCAGCTGCGTTAGCGTCGTTTGTCAGCGCTACGGGTATGCCGAGCTTCTTTGAGAACATGTCTGCCAGAGGCACGATGCCGTCGTGTCCCCACGGGAGGTTGGGTGCAAACTCAATGGTTCCGGTGTAGAAGTTGCCGTTGGGGGCTCCGATACCCATAGCCTTGATTTTGTCAATGCCACCTACCTGGTCGATGATTATCTGAAGGGCGTCTACTGCTGCGTCTACATACTCCTCAACAGTGTTGTAGCCTTGTGTCTTGATTGCGGTGGTAACCTTGATGTCTCCACGGCTGTCTACAATACCGAAGACGGAGTTTGTTCCGCCTAAATCCAAACCGATAACGTACGGTTTAATTGTCATTTCCTGACTCATGATGTTTCTTGTTATTTTTGTAATTAATAGTAATATGCATAAGTGGCATCAGTTCACGACACGCGTACTGACGCTTTTCACTTTGGCAAAGTTATTAAAAATACTTGTATGCCACAAAGTTTTGTAGCGAAAATTTGCCCATATCGCATAATTTTTGCAATTTTGCATCTGTTATGCAGTTCCCAATTCAGATTGACATTTTAGACTTTATATTCAAGGGCATGCTTATTGGCATTATGGCCTCGGCTCCGATGGGCCCGGTCGGGGTGCTTTGCATCCAGCGCACGTTGAACAAAGGCCGCTGGTATGGATTTATCACAGGCATCGGTGCGACGGTAAGCGACCTTATATATGCTCTTTTTACAGGCTTTGGCATGAGTTTCGTGATGGAGTTTATCCAGAACGAGCGTAGCCGTTTCATTCTTCAGATATGCGGTAGCATTGTGCTTCTGCTTTTCGGAATATATTGTTATCGTTCCGACCCTACGCGTAAAATTCATAAGAGCAACCGACCGAGCAAGGGTACCTTGCTCCACAATGGCGTGACAGCATTTATTGTCACGGTGCTCAATCCCCTTATCGTGTTCTTGTTCATATTCCTGTTCGCACAGTTTGCGTTTATTGTGCCTGCGCGACCGTTGGAGATGACGGTGGGTTATGTCAGCATCATCGGCGGCGCTTTGCTGTGGTGGTTTGGCTTGACATGGCTTGTAGACAAGGTGAGAGGTAAGTTTGACGACAACGGCATACTCATTATCAACAGAGTGGTGGGCTGCATAGTGATGATATTCTCAGTCATTATGCTGTTCGGACTCGTGTTCAATCTTTATAAACTACCGTATTAGCGCCTGTCGATGGGTGCTGGATGTGGCAGCATGGGCTGTGTTTGATTGTCGGAAGGTAGCGAAACACCCGTCTGCCAAGTGTTTTGATGTGACTGCATAACAACGAAATTATATTTATAATATGTTTATATCTCAAGAACTTAGAAAGAAAAGCATAGCAGAATATGTGCTCTATATGTGGCAGGTAGAGGACCTTATCCGTGCGTATGGATGCTCGCTGTCAAGAATAAAGAACGAGTATGTCAGCAGATTTGCTGACTACACGGACGAGCAGCGCGAGGAACTCACCGACTGGTATGGCGACTTGATAAGAATGATAAACCAGGAAGGCAAACGCGAGAAGGGGCATCTCCAGATAAACGACATCGTAGTAAAGGACATGACTGACCTCCATCTGCAGCTCTTGGATAGCACGAAGTTTCCGTTCTATAATGCAGAATATTATAAGGTGTTGCCTTTCATCGTGGAGTTGCGTAACAAAGGTGGCAAGGAAACGGGCGAGATAGAGACTTGTCTCAATGCTCTCTATGGCACCATGATGCTGCGTCTGCAAAAGCGCGAGATAGGTCCCGAGACCTTGCATGCCGTAAAGGAGATAACGACGTTTATCGGTATGTTGAGCGACTATTACATTAAAGACCGCACCGAGGGACTCGAATTTGACTAAACGGTCGGTTTACAATTGTGACATGACATTTGAATATGAATATTAAGCAGCGATGTGCTGTGTGATAAAGAACAATAAATGAATCCAGAAATAGAAAGAAGACGAACCTTTGCCATCATCTCTCACCCCGATGCTGGTAAGACTACACTGACAGAAAAATTCCTCTTGTTCGGAGGACAAATACAGGTTGCAGGAGCCGTTAAGAGCAACAAGATTAAGAAAACGGCAACATCGGACTGGATGGAGATAGAGAAGCAGCGTGGCATCTCGGTTTCCACGTCTGTGATGGAGTTTGACTACGAAGGCTATAAGGTCAACATCCTTGACACGCCGGGTCACCAGGACTTTGCCGAAGACACATTCCGCACGCTTACTGCCGTAGACTCGGCTATTATTGTGGTGGACGGTGCCAAAGGTGTGGAGACCCAGACACGTAAGCTCATGGAGGTATGCCGCATGCGCAACACCCCTGTCATCGTGTTCATAAACAAGATGGACCGCGAGGGTCGTGACCCGTTTGATTTGCTCGACGAACTGGAGGAGGAGCTGAAGATAAGTGTGCGTCCGCTGTCGTGGCCTATAAACATTGGCGCTAAGTTCAAGGGAGTATATAATATTTATGAGAACAAACTCGACTTGTTCAAGCCTGACAAGCAGCGTGTGACCGAAAAGGTGGAGGTAGACATCGACAGCGCAGAGCTGGAGCATCAGATTGGCGACCAGGATGCCAAGCAGTTGCGCGACGACCTCGAGCTGATAGACGGCGTCTATCCTGAGTTTGACGTAGAGGAGTACCGCAAGGCAGAGGTGGCACCAGTGTTCTTTGGTTCTGCCCTCAACAATTTCGGTGTGCAGGAACTTCTCAACTGTTTCGTGAAGATTGCCCCGTCGCCCCGTCCCACAAAGGCGGAGGAGCGCATGGTAAGTCCTGAGGAACCTAAGTTTACGGGCTTCATTTTCAAGATTACGGCAAATATCGACCCCAACCACCGTTCTTGTATCGCTTTCTGTAAGGTGTGCAGCGGACGTTTCGAGCGTAACCACCCATATCTGCATGTGCGTCTTGACAAGACGGTAAGATTCTCAGCTGCCACTCAGTTTATGGCGCAGCGCAAGAGCACGATTGATGAAGCGTTCCCTGGCGATATCGTGGGATTGCCCGACAACGGCATATTCAAGATTGGTGACACACTGACCGATGGCGAGCTTCTGCACTTCCGTGGTCTGCCGTCGTTCTCACCGGAGATGTTCAAGTACATTGAAAACGACGATCCTATGAAGGCAAAGCAGCTTGAGAAGGGTATAAACCAGCTTATGGACGAAGGTGTGGCACAGCTGTTTGTCAACCAGTTCAACGGTCGCAAGATTATCGGTACTGTCGGACAGCTTCAGTTTGAGGTCATACAGTATCGTTTGCAGAACGAGTACAACGCTAAGTGTCGTTGGGAGCCGATACATCTCTACAAGGCTTGTTGGATAGAAAGCGACGACCCCGCAGAGCTGGAGGCTTTCAAGAAGCGCAAATACCAGTACATGGCAAAAGACCGTGACGGCCGTGACGTGTTCCTTGCCGATTCGGGTTATGTGCTGAGCATGGCACAACAGGATTTTGAACATGTGAAGTTCCACTTCACGAGCGAGTTCTAACTCTGTAGATTCGCTTGGTCGAAAACATAGCATGACAGGTGCGCAAGGTGGCGTCCCTGTCATGTTTACACCCTAAAGCCGCATCGTCGGCTCTTTTTTTAGCAGGAAAGCTGCATCCATATTGATTGTCTTATATTGTTGAAAGGATTAAAAAATATGTATACAACTCTCGTGATTTTATTGGTGACAGCCATTTTGTTTGCTGTCGGTAGAGTGCGCTCTGACATAATAGCACTCTGCGCTTTAATATGTCTTTTACTTACAGGAAACCTTACTACGGCAGAGGCTCTGTCTGGTTTTTCCAATCCTGTCGTCATAATGATGGCTGGTCTGTTTATCGTTGGCGGTGCCGTGTTGCAGACTGGACTTGCCAAGATGATTGGCGGCCGTATAATGGGACTGGCTGGAAACAGTGAGATGAAACTGTTTCTACTTGTCATGGTGGTGACATCTGTTATCGGAGCCTTTGTCAGCAATACTGGCACGGTGGCGTTGATGTTGCCTATTGTGGTGAGTATGGCTGCCGGCTCGCGCATTAGTTCTTCGCGTCTGCTTATGCCTTTGGCTTTCGCAAGTAGCATGGGTGGCATGCTCACGCTGATTGGTACACCGCCCAACCTCGTTGTGCAAGAGGCACTTATAGAGTCTGGTTACGAGCCGCTTAAGTTTTTCTCGTTCTTCCCTGTTGGTGTAGTGGCTATTCTGGTAGGCATAATTGTGCTTGTCCCGTTAAGCAAGATGTTTCTCGTCAAGAGCGACAAGGCCTCGGACAATGGACGTAAGGCGGGCAAGTCACTGGCACAGTTGGTGAGCGAATATGGACTTGCCGACAACCTGTGTGTATATAAGGTAGGGCTGCAATCGAAAGCTAAGGGCATGACAATCGGACAGCTTAACGTCTTCGGCAGTTATGGCGTGAGCGTCATTGAGGTGCGTAGAGTGACGGGCGGACAGCGTGGATTGATTAAGAATGTGGAACAGAAGCTTGCTTCGGCAGACACGGTGCTTGCCGCTACTGATGTGGTGTTTGTTTCGGGAGATAAGGAAAAGGCACGCCTTTTTGCGGCAGACTATGGACTGGAGCAGGCAAATGCTGGAGAATATCGTTGCGAGTCGGGGCTTGACTTCTACGACCTCGGCATTGCAGAGATATTGTTGATGCCTGATTTCAAGTTCTTCGGACGTATGGTGAAGGACTGTGGCTTCCGTGAGAAATATGGTGTGAACATTATCGGACTTCGTCGTAAGGGTGAGAACATGACCGAAGGCGTGGGCGACATGGTGATAAAGAGCGGTGATGTGTTGCTCGTGCAGGGTGTATGGGACAACATTTCGCGACTCACATCGGAGGATGAGCAGTGGGTGGTGCTTGGCCAACCGCTGGAAGAAGCGGCAAAGGTGACGCTCGATTACAAGGCTCCAGTCGCAGCGATAATAATGACGCTGATGGTCGTTCTGATGGTGTTCGATTTTATTCCAGTCGCTCCGGTCACGGCTGTGCTTATCGCTGCGGTGCTGATGATTCTTGCAGGATGCTTCAGATCGGTGGAAGCTGCCTATAAAACGATAAACTGGGAGAGCATTGTGCTTATTGCTGCTATGATGCCTATGTCCGTAGCGCTGACAAAGACGGGTGCTTCGACGTTGGTATCGCAGTCGTTGGTGTCGTCGTTTGGAAACTACGGACCATACGCTTTGCTTGCAGGCATCTATTTTGCGACATCGGTCCTTACTATGTTTATCAGCAACACTGCCACTGCAGTGCTCATGGCGCCGATAGCAATGTCATCGGCAGCGTCGTTGGGCACAAGCCCTTATCCCATGCTTATAGCTGTGGCTGTCGGAGCAAGCATGTGTTTCGCTTCTCCATTCTCAACGCCGCCAAATGCCCTTGTCATGCAGGCAGGACGCTACACATTTATGGATTATGTGCGCGTGGGACTGCCTTTGCAGGTGATTATGGGCATCGTGATGGTCGTTGTGCTGCCGTTGATATTCCCATTCTGACACAACAGACATAATAAACGAAAATTGGCCAGCTACCTTATAAGTAGTTGGCCAATTTGTTTTGAGGTATATTGTCTCTTCCTTTTTAGTCACTTATATGTTTGAACTTGGTGTTATCAAGCCATATACATGAGTTCTCTTTGTCCATACGGAAGTTATAACCTTTGTATATAACGAACTCTCCGTCAATTCTGTACGTTCCGGACATTGTGTCGCCACCGTCTGTTACGCTTATCTGGCTGCCTCTTATTGAGAATGACAGGTTCGTTTTTGGATCGTTAGTGCGCCATGCTCCTTCCAGCCATTTGTTGTTGTCGTCGATGGTTTTTGCACCATCGTGCATGGAAGTGGTAGTGTCGGCGTTCGTCATCACTAACTTATCTTCGTCTTCAGTGTTGCCAGTGGGCGTGTAATGACTTATACTGTGGTTTATGGCTGCTGCGACAACAAACACTATTGCGGCAATGATGAGCAGCTTTCTCTTCAGATCTCTCCATTTGTTCGGGTCTTCATCCTCTTGTTTGGACGTGTGTTTTCCGTGGCTTGTTTTCCTTACAGGAGTTTGATGGTTGCTGCTATTATGAAGAGAATGGGGCTTGTTGACATCTTCCCTGCTGCCGTTTTTGCTGCGTGTAGTGGCATTGACAGATGGTGTAGTGGCAGTTGTGGACTGATTTTCTGCCTGTTGTCTGTTGGCGTTGTCGGTGTGATTGTCGTCTTGGTCTGTCGCCTGTTGGTCGGTAGAGGGGACTGACGATGTCGGCTCCGGCGCTTTGGCGTCTTCTATTTTATGTATGAAAGGTGTGCCACATCTTGGGCATACGCATGCCATTTCTGTTATTCCAGGTGTCTCTTGCTCCTCGTAGCGAAAACGACATTTAGGGCATTTTATTTCCATGCTTTTGTGTTGGTCCTTTATTATGGGTGTGTCGCCCTTTGTGTTAAGGGCAACTGTATGTTATTTATTGAATTCGATGATAGCTTTTTGCGATATCTTCCACTTCTCTCCGTCAAATACAGCGAGTCCCGGTTCTATCATTGTCACGCTACGTGCCACCTTTGCGATGTCTTTGCCAGTCTTGCATGCTGGCTTCACAAACTGTGAAATGGAGATGCAGGCGGTGGCAATGGCGTCTTTGGTGTTTAACATCACAAACTGTCCACTTATGCCGTCGTCTGTCGTCAGCATATAGATGGATGTGCCGTTCTGCTCTGTTAGTGATGGCGATGTGAAGTAGCCGTCAGGCGTCGGGGCAGAGAAGTAGTATGTAGACGGTGTCGCAACGGACGTGTGCAGTGTCGTTTCATTGGCACTATGGTCTTTGTCGACCTCTTCTGTGCTGCAATTTTCTGCTCGTTCTGTGCAGTAGCGGCTTTCCAATTCTTCTATTTTCTTTTCCGCTTCAGCCAGTCTTGTGTTCAGCATGTCAGCCTTTTGCCGACTTTCTTCAACCGCTTTTTCAAGCATCTCTATGCGTTGCGATATTTCCGTTTCATAGTTTCGCTGCTCTTCATCGCCTTTACTGAGCATATTGCTAAAGAATGATGTCATGGTCGTTGTCTGTTTTTGTGTTCCTGTACTATTTGAGGTTCTCTATCAGATTGTCTCTGATGGAACCTATTATCGGGTAGAAGAACACAGCGTCTTCAACCTTGTCTGTACCTTTCTTGTCGTCGATGTCGCGGTTCATGAAGCTCCATCCGTTGGCAAGATGGTGTTCCAGATCTTTGTTTACCAACTCGTTGAACATCATAAGCGACTTGCTGTCGACAAGGAACAGGTCGGTGACATGAAGTGTTTCGCACATGTCGGAGAAGAAACGGTTATATTCACGCACGCTGTCCGTTACCTTGCGTCTCGTCTCTTCGTCGTTTATGTCGTTGTATGTGAACTCCTCTTTGTCTATGTTGGAGAACACATATTTCATGTTACTGTCGTAGTTGTCGAGCGTGTTGTTAAGTTCCTCAACGCTTGTTTCACCCGATGCGCTGCGTATTTGCATAAGTGCGCCGCGACAAGTTATTTGCTTCGGCTCGTTCTTCTCCATTATTACACTGAATCCATCGCTGTCATATTCTTCTCCATACACGCTTTCTAATATGTAACGTGTAAGGATATCGAGGTCGCGCTGGCTTCCTACGATGTCGAGAACCTTTGAGCCGGTGCCGCTGAACATTATGCTTCGTGGCTTCTCAATGTTGCGGTGGCGCATCATGCGAGCAACATAGTAGATGATGGCGGAATAGAAATATATGAATATTATCTTCCGTTGCTCATCCTCATTGAGTCGCATGTTGTAGCTGAACGTGTCGTTTCCGCGTACAATCTTGTTGTTTGCAATGGAGAACAGGAACGCGTTGATGTCCTCAGACTTGCGCTTTTCGGCGATGTCTGTTAGTATGCCGTTAAGTTCTCCGTACTTGTCGTCGTTGCTGTCGAACAGTCTGCGGAAGTAATCCACATATTTAACAGTCATCGGATTGGTGTCGCCGTGAGGCACTTCTGAGAATCCGTCGCCGAAAAGCACGTTGGCAGCAAAGCGGAATGAGGTGACTATCGTGGGCAGTTCAGCGCCAGGCTCGAATACCACGACGTCGCTTGAGCCGCCGCCAATGTCTATGCTTGCAGCACTTGCAGCTGCTCCACGGAACTTGCTTGAACTCTTATAGAAATAATATGGGGCCACAGATTCTGGCATATGAATGATGTGGCGAGCGTCATCAGATATTTCAAACACAGCCGATGCTATCTTGTGCCACATCTCTTCCAACTTCCTTATGTTGCCGACCTTCATGCTCAGCGGGTAGAACCACACGAGACGGGTCTTTGAAAGATCGCCGTTGCCGAGCAGAACTTTTGTCCTCATGAGTAGCGCCAACTCTGTAAGGAAAGCTCTTGCGCGTTTGTTGGCAGCTGGTTCTGTTGACCATTTGAGGTTCGCCACTATGCGGTTGCCGTAGCCGATGGATTCTTTCTCGTAAATGAATGGTATGTTTGCGTCGCCGAGACTTACTATCTCGTCAATGTTGCATGCGTCCATGCGCTCGCTTTCCGACAGTACTGTGCGAAGCGGGAAACTGTAGTCGGTACCGATTTCTTTAGGTAAGAACTCCTGTTTCATTATTGCGTCGTAGAGCATGTTGTCTCCATTGTAGAGCGTTGCGGTGAAACGGTCGCGTGATGCGGTGTCAATTGTCAGGGGTTCGGGTAGGGCAGTGCCGTGCATAAACTCCACATGTGTGTTTGTAGTGCCGAAGTCCACGGCGAAAGTGTAGTCTTCGTGTCCTGGCACGTAGTGTCCCCATTGCGGGCACAAGATGCCTTGCACGATGCTGTTACCATTATTGTCGGAGATGTTTACACGCATGTTATCAAACGAATCGCCCACTCTGTAATAGTAAGAGCCAACTCGTTTCTCTGCCTTTATGCTGCGTTCGCGACAGCATACGAGCTGTTCGTCCAGCTTGTTGCAGAACCCATCGTGCATGAATTCAAGCGACACGCTGCAATGTTCCATTTGTCCGAGGGCACGGTCGATAAGCTGCACGTTGTAGTGATTTGCCACCGTGCATCTTACAAACGGGAATATTGTCATGGCAAACGGCACAGTTATGAATCGCCCAAGATTTGTCTTGGGGTCAAAAGACATATTGCCGTTGCTCGATTCAACATAAGTTCGTGTCAGCGTGATGTAGCGTCCTTGCTTTTGAACTGGTATGCGCAGCGTCACTTTCACGCTTTCTGACTGTCCGACGCTGTTGCGTTGCATTTCAAATACGGGCTTCCCGCCGATGGTTCCCCATAGGTCACACGTGTTGAAATACTTGAAGAACAGCGGTTTTATGGGCAATAAGAAGTCCTTTGCGTCGTTGTTTGCCGACGTTGCAGACAGCCTGCCGTCAAAGAAGCAGTCGCGGTTCATCGTGAAGTCAAGCTTTATCAGGCTCGGCTGTAGGAAGTCGTTGTCTGTGAGCCAGGGGTACTGATGGCTTGTAGAGGGTAAGATGCGCTGCTCGGGGTCTGCTGCCCAGTCTTTCGGTTCTATGACAGTAGCGTCGTCCCAGTTGCCTATGACATAGCGGAATGGGTCAGATGCTGGTGCGTTCAGACGGTTTTGCAGCACCAATGGGAGCCGTTCGCCACTGTCGTTGCGTGTTGGTGCAATTTTAAAATCGCTGCTTTGTATTGCCTCGTATATATCTTGCTGCTTGACGCTATATAGCGGAAATCCCAGGACTTCTATCCCGTTGTCCATCTGTTTGTAGTTGGCGTACAAGAAGTTGCGTGCTTTCTCTACGTTGTCGTAGTCTAATGCCACCGGGTTGCCAATCTCATCGATGATTTGACTGTGGAGTTCCGCAGGCAGAAAGTCCATACATCGAATGATGTAGTTGTTCACTTCGCCGCACCATTGCTTCAGTTGCGGGTAAGCGGTAAAGAGTGTATAGATGTACTTTACAAAGCGCGGCTCACGCATATACAGCGGACGCCAAAGGTCAAACAGTTTCACATTCTGTTCCACTGGTATGTCAAACGTGTCTTTCTCAGCATTAGGTGTAGCGAAGAACAGCGTGACAGGAGAGGTCGCACCTATGACTTGGTTGCCATAGACAATAAAGAACATCTTGTCCATCTTGTCGAAGTTGAATGCCTCTTTGTCCTGCTCAAGATACATTTCCAGCGTCTCGCCGAGCAGTTTGTGCTGCATGTTCTGTTTTAGGAGCTTCAGTTCCGCGTCCTTGTTCCATTCCACGATATGTAGTTTCTGGCTCAACTCGTCGAAGTTGAACATCAGCTGTGCTATGTCAAGGGCATTGGCGACAAGCTTTTCGTCCATGATTTCGCCCTGGAGGTTGTGGTGCAGTGACAGTCGCTGGAACGCGTTCTTTACCAAATCCATTTGTGCAAACGGACTTGGGATAGCTGTACGCGGAGTCTGTGACAGTCCACCATTCGGGTCGGCAATCATCTCTATCTCGTCGGCGGAGTATTGGCCGTTAAGGTCTATCCACCCCTCGCCAGTGGTCTTGTTATTGTATGATAATATCTTGCTCATAGGTTTTGTCTTTTTATCGGCTTATACGATACCGTTGAATTTGTCGTCTACTATTTTGTCCAAAGTCTCGTTGAGCAGCGACAATAGCTTACTGGCAACGTTTCCAGACTCAAATCGTGACGTCTTCATCGCCTTTTGTGAGGCAGAGTTCATAGCTGCCAATATCGTCTTATAGTCGATTGCCGACTTCAAGAATCCGCTTTTGGGCTGCACATCAGTAATACATTCCTTCAGCTTGTCGGTGTCGAGGTTAAACGGTACGAAGCTGCGCATGTTGCCTTTCAGTTCTTTCAGCCATTGGCGGTAGCCTATATAAAATCCCGATGTCAGCGTAGTGTAGAAGTTAGAGGTAAGGAAAGACTGCGTGATTTCAGGCTTGTCTTCAGTATATCCTCTCCCTATGTCGTTCCTTAACTGGTTTGTAAGGTACATGTAAGCCAAGTGAAACTTAACCATCGGCTTGTCAATCATCATCCTACTTTGCAGTCCAAGGTCTCTCAAACTTAGCTGAGTCTTGTCGTTTGCCAACCCATACTCTTTGAAAATCGGGTTTACAGCCACACCGTCGACAGTCTGTAGCTTGTCGTCCGAGGTCTGCAAGAAGTCAAGTATTGCCAGTGCTCCGACAAACTCCACAATGTGTGCGTCGTTGCGTTGGCCGTTGCCGCCAGGGTCGTTGAAATACGGCATCGATCCCATCTCGTCTCCGAGATAGTAGCATGCGTTTAACTTCGACAGCCCCGTGTCTTTACCGTCTTTCTTTATTCCTGTGAGGTTGTCATGATAATAAAACAGTGCCGACTTTGTCTTTGATATGAAGTCAGCGCGTGAGATGGGGCTGTTCTCGTCTTGTTGTATATTGAAGTATGGCAAGACTGTGAGCGCACCAATCTTTGCATTGCGCAAGTCGCCGCGGTTGTTGACGGCGGTGTTGTTATCGGCGTTACGTATGTTCTTCACGATGATAGGGTAGCCCGCTGCTCCCGTGCCGCCAAAAATGGAGCTGACGATAAATATGCGGTCAGTCTTTTGAAACACATTAGAGAACTGCTTGAACTCGTTGCTGTCTTTGAATTGGTTTATGGCTACGCTGCCGATATTGGGACTGCCTACAAATCCGATGTCCATCTTTGTGTCGAGTTGATATTTTGAAAACATCATTGAGCACAGAGCCTGATTTGCAGAGTCGAGAGTGTTGAAGCCGATAAACTCCGCAAATCTCTTAGAGTCTACGCTTCCAAGATTGAACAGGAACGTGTCGGGTATGTCTTGTGTGTTTGCAGTGATGTCGCTGAGCGTTGAAATCTTGGCAGCGAAGAACCCGTCGCAGATGTCTACCTTATCGCCATATATGCTGTTATGCAGCTGACGGTAGTTGCGCAACAGGTTTTCGGTGCGTTTGAGGTCTTCGTTCGCCTTGTGCGGGTCTATGATTATAGGCACAAGTTCCAGCGGCGTCTTGTTTCCGTTGTCGTCAGTAGGAAGTACGCCTGCTGCCAGTTGCATTATCAGCGGCCGCAAAACTCTTGAGCCAGTACCGCCTACCAGAAAAAGAAATAGTCTCACTGTGTTCTATTTTTTATGAATGGTTGTGCTTTTGTATGATTCTTATAGTTGTGGTGAAAGCCAGTCTCCCAGCCTCTGGGGTTGTCATTCCGGGAACGGCGTGTGTCTGCAATTCGAACTCCACCATCTTATAGAGAAAGAGGCTATGAGAAACATTGCCGCCTCAACAAATGCCTCTGTGAGAACAAAATGGAACGCCTGATGTTCAAAGTTAAGCTGCATTTCTTCCATTGTGCCTGTGATGTGAAAATAGCTTGCGATAGGGCAGATTACAACTGCTGCTGCCAATACCATGAGCCAGTGGTACCAACGCGAGAAGCTCACTGAGTTGATGATGTAATAATAGATAGCTGCCAGCCCCCATGCGGTGATGGCGACAATCAGTATGTTGGTGAAGTACAAATGACTATTATACATCTCATTAGAGAACTCGTTGTCGAAATACAACGCCTCGAACAGAGTGTCGGACAGAGCAATTGCTGCTGCTGTCACGATAAGTCCGATTGCGAGAAGAATACTGTTTTTCATTTTGCTATGTCTTCTGTTGTCTGTTTTTATTCTTATTATGGTCGCACGCTTGACGCGGTCCGTAGCTTTGCACTGCTATACTGGTCAAGTCGTGCGTATTGTCATTAGTCGTCGAAACTGAGTTTCATGCTGAAATAGTATGGCTCACCGTTAGAGTTGCGCTCATACGAGTCGTAGATGCCCTGAAGCAGATAGCGCAGTCCGAACGTTGTGTCTGCAAATCTCGGCGCGTCAGTGTCGCGGTCGTCGTCGCTCGACGATTCTGCCACCCATGCAGGCAGTCTGTTTTGCAGTCTTATCTCTACCTCCTGTTTGTGGCTTATGTCTTTTGCTTCAAGCACAAAGAGGTGTGTAGCAGAGCCGATGTACTTCTTTTCGGCAGGTGTTATGTCTTCCTTGTTTATAGGCATGATTTTCAATAACTTTACAGGCGAGTCTGCTATCACGCGGTAGTTGCTTATATCGGTGGCATAGTCTTTGGCAATGAGCATGCCGTTAAGGTCTACAGCCAGCACCATACGCATATCGCCAGAGTTGGAGTCGGCCTTCATTCCTTTTATGCGGGTGATGGCCTTCGGCTGTCCGTGCTCTGGTTGGAACCGTCCGCGTATGTTGGTATTGCGGAGCAGCAGCGAGTAGTAGGGCCGATATTCGTCAGACGTGTTGAACATATACATCGCTTGGTAGCCAGGCAGTGACTCGAACTTGGCAAAAGAGCCATATTCTGGGTCCTTCGTCAGCCTTGCTATGTTGTCGTTGTTGCCGACCACGATGATGTAATAAGGTCTGTGTCCGTTGTACGTAGAACCTGCGTTTGGTGAGCAGAACGTGTAGTAGGGTCCATTGTAGCTTCCGCGCATCTTTATGATGAGCATTGATTTCTTCTTCACGACATCCTTGAACACCGAGTTAATCATGCCCTGTGCTTCGGTAAACACCTTTGTTGGGTTGGTGCCTATCATCTTTTTCGTGGAGTAAATCATGTCTGTGACAAGAATCCCCAGCTCGTTGTCGCCAGTCTTGTTGAGCAGAGTCTCGAAAATGGCACCGAAGTCTGTGTAGCTCGGGTCCCCCAGACCTTTCGTTGCTTCAAATATGTTGTTGTCAGAAATGAAACTTGCAAAACCCTCGGGATAGCTTGTTATGGTGCTGTTCACGACAAATATCTTGTTGTCGTCGTTGCTGCCTGGCAGGTTGTTCAACATCCTGACGATGGCACTTTTGAACGTGCCGTCGCCTTGCGGTGCGTCGTATGGCGTCATGCTGCCCGAGCGTTCGAGGTACATGTTTATAGCCATGTGCTCCGCTTGACCTATCCCTGTGAATTCGATGTGGAGCGGTGGACGGCGTTTATCAAACATTTTTGAGATATATGTCTTCACCTTTTCCACGCTTAGCGTGTCGCCGTCGTAGAAGTCAGACAACTTGGCTTTGTTGTCGTCAATATATGAAACTATCTTCTCCCAGTCGGCATGGTCTATTGTAGCGTCGTCTGCGGCAAGCGTTACAAGCAGCCTATCAAATTCGTTACGGGCGGAATTGCTGCAACTCACGGCTGCTGCCACGAGTGACAGGGCCAGGCAGAGGTGCAACATATTATGCAATATCTTGTTCGTCATTTTGCAGATGTATTGTTTATGAATGTTTAGACGCATTTTAACTTGCGTTTGTTGCAAGTTGTCGCGGCAACAGTGAAATTTTTACCGCGATGTCGCTTATAATCTGCAAAGATACTGCAAATGAGCGAGAAAACGCCATGCTTTACCTGAAAGTTTTCCTTATTTTTTTGAGTCGGGAGCGTAATGTCGTTACCTTACTGTGTTGTAGAAAAACTATTTCTTAATTATAGAAAAAACATTAAAAGCGCAGTGCTGGCTTAATATTTGCATGGCTAAATTTTAAGGATTAAATCATTTTTCATAATTTTGTGCAGTATATAACTTACGTTTGCTCACTTTGTAATGAGAAAGGTGAAGAAATCACTCGGGCTATTGACGGTAATGTTTGCCGTCTTGTTGTGCCTGTCGTGTGGCAATAAGCAGAAAAGCGCTGCCGCCGATAGACTCAACTCCATGTCGTATGCCTGTCATTACAGAGACCTGAAACTCACGAGGCAGTACGCTTTGCAAGCCCTCGATAGTGCGCGGGCGGCAGGCTACAACGCTGGTATAGCAGAGGCTTACAACAACTTGGCATTTGTAAGCATTGCGAAGATGAACTATACGCGTGCAGAAGAGTTTCTGCGTTACGCCATCAGCGTGTCAGACAATCTTTTAGAACAGCTTGTCGCCAATGTGCAGATGATGCGTCTGTGCCAACGTCAGTCCTCAAACAAAGACTTTTATTCTTATATGCAGTCGGCACGGCAGATGTTAGCGCGCATTGCCGACGAGTCTTATGTGCTCGATGCCCATGAGTGGGAACGGTATGTCTATGCTCATAGCGAGTTTCATATTGTGGCGTCTACATATTTTTATTATATAGGCATGCTTGACTATGGCGTCACAGCCATTGAAGAGATAGACCCTAACGGCAGCATAGTGAAAGACACGGCGCAATTGCTCAACTACTATTACAACATCGGTTCTGGTGGCATATTGCGAGGTATGCCACGGGAGGAAGTGCGGCAGAGAGAGTTTGACTATCTCATGCGTTGCTATCTTCTTTCGCGACAGTACGGTTATCCCTATTGGGAAGCAAACTCTTTGCAGGGACTCAGCGAACACATGCAGGACAAGTCAGACCTACAGATGCTCAAACGTAGCAACATGCAAGAGGTAGAGTTTGTCAATGTAGACAACATGGCAGACTCGTTGCTCGCAGGAAACCTGGCTACACGCTCGCTGCGGCTGTTTCGTCAGTATGGTGATGTGTACCAGACGGCAGGCGCTTACCGCACGCTCGCACAGTGCTACTGGCACATCGGCGACTATCTGTCGGCTGAGGTATGTCTTAACCACGCCTTGTCAGACAACTCACGTGTGAAACGGGCGCCCGACCTTATCGCTTCTATCCGCGAACAGCTATCGCTGGTCTATTCTGCCATGGATATGAAACCGCTCAGCGACTACAACCGCAACATCTATCTTGACATGCAGGAATTCACGCGTCAGGACCGTCTGCTCGAAGCCCGTGCCGATGTGCTCGACAGACAAGCCCTGCAGCTTAACGTCATGATTGTAGCCATCTGTCTGATTGTTGTGGTGATGTCGGTGCTGCTGTGGTGGCTGAACTACAAACGCCGGCACGGGCGCTACAGCGTGTCACAGGACACCTTGCTTGCCCCACTCAGAGAGTGGAAGGGCGAGCGCGAGCGTGAACTGGAGCAGTTTGAGGACAGTATAGAACAAAAGCAGGAAGAGATAGCGGTGGCATCGATGCAGCTGCAAGACAACAAAAGGCTCAATATAGAACAGAGAGCAAAGGTGTCGCTTGCCAACAGCATCATGCCGCTCATAAACCGCATTGTGAGCGAAGCCGACAAACTGGTCGCTTGTAGTGAAAGTCAGGAGGTGCGGCAGACACGATATGGCTATATGCTTGAACTCGCGGAGAAGATAGACGAATACAACGACGCGCTGACGCAATGGATAAAGATGCGGCGTGGCGACCTGACTGTGAAGGTTGAGAGCTTCCCGTTGCAGCAGTTGTTCGACGTCATAGCAGGCAGACGCATGGAGTTTAGCCTCAAAGGTGTAGACTTCAAGATAGAACCTACCGCCGATGTGGTAAAGGCAGACAAGACCCTCACGCTCTTTATGCTTAACACACTGGCCGACAACGCGAGAAAACACACACCAGAAGGCGGTCATGTCACCATCGGCAGCAAGGCGGTGGACGGCTATGTCGAAATATCCATCACCGACGATGGCGACGGCATGACAGCCGAGCAGGTTGCCAATCTGTTCTGTAACAAGATAATAGTGGACGAGAGTCTGACTGGCAACCATAAGCCTGCAAAGTCTGAGCATGTCTCTCACGGCTTTGGATTGATGAACTGTAAAGGCATAATAGAGAAGTACAAGAAGTTGAGTTCCATCTTCTCCGTGTGTGCCATCGGTGCAGAAAGCCAAGAGGGTTGTGGCAGTCGCTTCTACTTCAGGCTGCCAAAGGGTGTGGTGCGCACGCTGATGGTGTTGGCAATGTTTGTGTTCATGCCGTCAGTGGGCAACGCTTCGGTGAAGCAAGACAGCACTTCCTATATGTCACGGGCAGGAGCATTTGCCGATAGTGTGTATTTCTGCAACCTCAATGCGCGCCATCGTGAAGCACTGGCTTATGCTGACAGCTGTCGCCACTGGCTCAACGCCTATTACCTGTCGTTGCATCCGCAGGGCCGTCTGCTGTTGCGCAAGTATGGCGATGCCAGGAGGGCGGCGGAGTTTAAATGGTTCAGGTCGGGCTTCAAGTGCAACTACAGCATTGTGCTCGACATGCGCAACGAGAGTGCGGTGGCTGCTTTAGCGCTCCATGACTGGGATGCGTACGAATATAATAATAAGGTGTACACGCAGCTGTTCCGCCTTTGCAGTGCCGACAACACTCTTGCCGATTATGTGGAGGTGATGAAGCGGTCGGAGACTAACAAGAATGTGGCAATCGTGCTGTTGACAGTGTTGCTGGTACTCATGTTTCCTGCCTACTATCTGGTCTATTACCGCTACCGCCTGCGCTACCGCAATGCGGTGGAGAAGGTGAGTGCCATAAATGGTGTGTTGCTTGGCGACAACTCGTCCGAGGACAAATATGCGCAGATAGTAAGACTGTGGGGCGACGGACGCGACAAGACACACGACAGTGGACCAATGCAAGAGCTGGCGTCTGTGGTAAAAGAGATAGAGCAGACGCTGCTACAGGAGATAGACAACGACAACGGACGCCTCGGGCAGGAGAGTCTACTCGACGACGAACTGCAGAGGCTACAGTATGAGCGCGACCGCCTGCATGTCAGCAACAGCGTGCTTGACAACTGTCTTTCGACGCTGAAACATGAGACAATGTATTACCCCAGCCGCATCACGTGCCTTGTCGACACCCCCGAGCCCGATGTCAAGGCAGTGAGAGAACTGGCTTATTACTACCGCGAGCTGTTCGCGTTGTTGTGTGAGCAGGCTATGAGGCAGATGGCAGCAGGCGCACGAATGGACTACTCGCTGCTCGGCTATGTGAAGGAACTGATAAGCCGCATGGCGTCGGTACCGAAGCTTGACTTTATTGAGCGCGACATGGGCAACGGCTATGTCTGCCTGACGGCGTCGGTAGAAGGGCTGAGGCTCTCGGAAAAGCAGCTCGTCGATCTGTTCACTCCTGCCACGGTAGATTTCCGGTTGCTTGTCTGTCGGCAGATACTGCGCGAATATGGCGAGCTTACCAATGCCCGTGGCTGTGGCATACAGGCTTTCATCGAAGAGGGTGGAGGCACAAGATTTGAAATAACGGTAACCAAAAAGATATGGAAAAATTCAAAGTCATAATAGTGGAAGACGTGCCGTTGGAGCTGAAAGGCACCGAGGGCATTCTTCGCAACGATATTCCTGAGGCCGAGATTATCGGCACGGCAGGTAACGAACCCGACTTCTGGCGCTTGATGAAGCAGCAGTTGCCCGACCTCGTGCTCCTCGACTTGGGGCTTGGCGGCTCTACGACGGTAGGTGTGGAGATATGCCGTCACGTGAAAGATGCACATCCCAATGT
>JALEVZ010000016.1 GCA_022788105.1 Prevotella sp.
CGTGTGGTGCCCATCGTCATGGCGGCAGAGATCATGATGGGCATCTACTTCAACCTCTCCTTCTGGTACAAGCTCATCGACAAGACCATCTGGGGAGCATGGTTCTCGGGCATCGGCTGTGCCGTGCTCATTGCCGTGAACCTTATCTTCGTGCCTCGCTACGGCTACATGGCATGCGCCTGGGCAGGATTTGCGGGCTATGGCACAGCAATGGTCATCTCCTATCTCGTGGGACAGAAACACTACCCCATCAACTATCCGCTGAAGGACATCGCCATCTACACCCTCATAGCGGTCGTTTTCTTCTGGCTCATGGTCATGGCCAACAGCCATCTCGGCTTGGGCGCACTCGCCACAAACACGCTGCTCGTTGTTCTCTTTGCGGCTTTCATCGCAAAGAAGGAAGGGCTGAAAATAAGAAAGAGATAAGAAAGAAAAGAGAAATCAAAAAATCAAGTATAAAACAAAAGAATGAAAAAATTATCTATCCTTATGGCTGGTCTGGCTCTCTCTGCCACAACCGCCCATGCTGATGAGGGCATGTGGACCCTCTACAACCTGCCGCAGGCTGTCTATGAGCAGATGCAGGCAGAAGGTTTTACGCTGCCCTACGGCAGTCTGTATTCTAACCCCGACGCAATTAAGAACGCTGTTGTCAACTTCTCGGGCTACTGCTCAGGCGTGGTGGTGTCACCCGACGGACTGGTGTTCACTAACCACCACTGTGGCTTCGAAGGCATACGCTCCCACTCTACCGTGGACCACGACTACATGCTCAACGGCTTCTTCGCAAAGAGCTTCGCCGAGGAGCTGCCTAACGAGAACATGTTCGTGAGCTTCATGAAGGAGCAGAAAGACATCACTGCACACATGGAGGCGCTCCGCATTCACGACTGGAGCAACGCACGTCAGGAGGCGATGATCGACTCGGTGGCCAACGCCATGACCGACTCTATCAAGAAGATCGACCCCACGCTACACATCACCGTTGAGCCGTTCTACGAGGGCAACAAATATTACGCCACCACATATCAAGACTTCACCGACCTGCGACTGGTCTTCACCGTGCCTAAGTCGATGGGCAAGTTTGGCGGCGAGACCGACAACTGGATGTGGCCACGCCAGACATGCGACTTCTCTGTGTTCCGCATCTATGCCGACCCGAAGACCAACGGACCGGCTGCCTACTCAAAGGACAACGTGCCCTACCGCCCCAAACACTGGGCTCCCGTGTCGATGGACGGATATAAGGACGGCGACTTCGCCATGACCGTGGGCTATCCCGGCTCTACGGAGCGTTATCTCTCAAGCTACGGCATCGAGGAGATGCGCGACGCGCAGAACGCTCCCCGTGCCCAGGTGCGCGGCGTGAAGCAGGCTGTCATGCTGCGTCACATGCGTGCCAGCGAGGCTGTGCGCATCAAGTACGACTCTAAATATGCGCAGAGCTCCAACTACTGGAAAAACTCTATCGGCATGAACAAGTGTATCGACTCGGTGGGCATCGTGCAGATGAAGCGCGACTATGAGGCTAAGATCAAGCATTATCAAGACTCGACGGGCTTCCTCAAGGGCAGACTCAACATCAAGCACCTCGGCGACCTCTATGCCAACCGTCACAACGACATGAAGGACATGCTGCTCTTCAACGAGACTTTCCGCCGCACCAACGAGTTGACATCGCGTGCCATAAACTTCGCACAGGGTCTCATCGCCGTGAAGAACCCCAAGGCTAAGGCCGAGAAGCAGTATGCCATGTTCGACGACAACAGCGACACATGGGATGCCGACCTCGACCGCGAGGTGATGGCTGCGCTGCTCAAAAACTATGCTGAGCACGTCGACAAGGCCGACCTGCCTGAGTTCTACAACGACATCAACACCAAGTGGGGTGGCGACTACCAGAAGTTTACCGACTATCTCTGGAACAACTCTATCCTCATGAAGAAGAAGGCCAAGATCTTTGTCAACAGCGACAAGGTGAAGAACGACCCCGCCGTGAAGTACGGAGAGCAGCTCCTCACCGTGATGAAGAACCTGCGCAAGAAGCTTGCCGAGTCTATGGACGAGATCGACGAGCAGGAGCGTCTGCTCTGCGAGGCAAAGGTAAGAATGGAGCAGGACATGCCCCACTACTCTGATGCCAACTTCACCATGCGTCTGAGCTACGGTCAGGTGGGCGGCTACCTCCTCGACGGCAAACCTTCGGGCTATTACACCACAGCCGAGAGCATCGTGGAGAAGATGAAGCGCGGCAAAGAGAACTTCGAGTATGAGGCTGAACCCATCATGCAGGAGCTGATGTCGGCTTCCGACTTCGGACGCTACGCCGACAAGACCACGGGCAAGATGCAGCTCTGCTTCCTCACCAACAACGACATCACCGGCGGCAACTCTGGCTCACCAATCTTCGACGGCAAGGGCCAGCTCATAGGTCTCGCCTTCGACGGCAACTGGGATTCGCTCTCTGGCGACATCTGGTTTGACTCTAAGCTCGCCCGCTGCATCGGCGTAGACGTGCGCTACATGGTCTACCTCATGGACAAATGGGGACACGCCGACCGCCTGCTCGAGGAAATGGGCGTTGTAAAGGTAAAAAAGTAAAAAGGTAAAAAGGTAAAAAACAAGCCTCTTGAGCCGACCGCTTTACGCAAGCCTATTCCTTTATCTCCCCAATGGGGAGAGTTGGAGAGGGGCTTCTAAAAAGGTAAAAAACAGACCTCCTTCCTACTCCTTATCTCAAACGAACTGACCCTCTCCCCAGTGGGGAGAGTTGGAGAGGGGCTTCTAAAAGGTAAAAAACAGACCTCTTGAGCCGACCGCTTTACCACAAGCCTATTCCTTTCTCTCCCCAATAAGGAGAGTTGGAGAGGGGCTTCTAAAATTAAAAGGGCTGACGCCAATGGGAGTTTCACATGAGACAACCACACGGCGCCAGCCCTTTTCTTATTCTTACATTTAAACATAACTCACGCCCCAAAAACGCATGGCTTTCCCACTACGGCCCTTTGACACGCCCACTACAGCCCTTTGACACGCCCACTACAGCCCTTTGACACGCCCACTACAGCCCTTTGACACGCCCACTACGGCCCTTTGACAACGCCATTATTAGCGAAATGCAATTTTAACGATTATCACTCACCACTCTTGCACATTCAAACAGAATGTGCTATCTTTGTATAAGATAGGCGGCGCTCGGCAATCTGAAAGCAAGCTTTCATTGCGCTCACTGGCACTATCTTTGTATAAGATAGGCGGCGCTCGGCAATCTGAAAGCAAGCTTTCATTGCGCTCACTGGCACTATCTTTGTCTTTAACATCTAAAAACATTGCTATGGACAATCACCCGAACATCATAATCTACCGCACAACCGACGGCAAGGCGTCCGTCGCACTATATGCTGCCGACGGCAAGGTGTGGCTAAACCAACTGCAGATGGCAGAACTTTTTGCCACCTCAAAGTCCAACATCAGTATGCACATATCGAACATATTGAAAGAGAGGGAGTTAGACAAAAATTCAGTTGTTAAGAAATTCTTAACAACTGCCACCGACGGCAAGACTTACAACATAGTGTTCTACTCCTTAGAGATGATTATCGCGGTGGGCTATCGCGTCAGAGGAGTGCGCGGAACGCAGTTTCGGCAGTGGGCGACGGAGCACCTTACGGAGTATCTTGTCAAGGGATTCACCATGGACGACGAGCGCTTGAAAAATCCTGACGGACGCCCCGACTATTTCGATGAGCTGCTCCTCCGCATCCGCGACATACGCGCTTCGGAGAAACGATTCTACCAAAAGGTGCGCGATTTGTTCGCTCTGAGCAGCGACTACGACAAGAGCGACAAGGCTACGCAGATGTTCTTTGCCGAAACACAGAACAAACTGCTTTATGCCGTCACCCACAAGACGGCAGCTGAGATTGTGGTGGGGCGTGCCGACGCGTCGCAACCCAACATGGGACTGACCTCATGGAAGGGTGCTGTTGTAAGGAAAGGCGACGTGTTGACAGCCAAAAACTATCTTCACGCAGAAGAGATTGAAGACCTTAACCGCTTGGTTGACATGTTCCTCACCAGTGCGGAGATGCGCGTCAAGGGTCGTCGCGACCTCACGCTCGACTATTGGCGCAAAAACGTAGACGCTCTGTTGACGTTTCAAGACAAGGAGGTGCTTCACGGACAAGGCTCCATATCCAACACACAAATGGAGCGCATCGCCCATCAGCGCTACGAGGAGTTCAACGCGTGGAGGAAGCAAATGGATGCAAAACGTGCCGACGACGAAGACATGAAAATGCTTGAGGACTTGGAAGACGAGTTGAAGTCGAGGTAGAAAAACGCCATATATAAAGTCGTTTGCTTTTAAATTAGTAAAGTGATGAACTTATTGTCTTGTAAATGAGATGATTTGTGTGCAAGTTGATGTGCGTCTTTTCTGCTTTAACCCTAATCAGTCATACTGGCTTGTGTTTTGATTTTTTATAAGAACGGATTTTATTTACCTAATATAATGTGAAAAAAGAAAGATGAAGTAAAATAATAAATTATTTGACAAATATTATTGCGCTTTAACAATTAATCTCTAACTTTGTCATGCAATTAAGGGATCCTGATGGTTTATATGTGGCACCAGGACTGTGAGAATCCCATTTTGCCATAGCCTGTGAAGGTTTCGTCTATTATATATAGACAAAGGATAGAAAGAACGTGGTGCCACAGGAACTAATACATTACATAACTAATAAGTTACATTATGAGAAAGTATTTATTACTTTTACTCGTTTTGACGCTCTCCTTTACTACGGCATTTGCCGCCGATGAGAGCACAATCATCATCAAGACGTCAAAACCAGTAGGAACTACCGTGTCCCTCGATGCCTACACAGCCTCTAAAGACGAGGCGTTCACCGTGGACTGGGGAGACGGAGTAGAGAAAACCTACAACGTAGACCCTAATGGTTGGGGTTATTCCCGCCGTATTAACACCGAAATCAAGGGCGGTACTATCACCATCAAGGGAAAGTTGGTGAATTTTGACCTTACCAAGGCTGGAATCACATCCGTCGACCTTCACGGACAGACAGCCCTGGAGGAAATCAACCTGGAGAAAAACGAAATAGCCACATTCAAACAAGACGGAAGAATGCAGGCGCTGACGAAACTCAACCTCAAGGGCAACAAACTGACGACATTCTCAGGTAGTGGCATGACATCGCTGAATATGCTCAACCTGCAGGGCAACCAACTCGACAGCTATGAGTTTGACATCGCCGACGCTTCGGCAACGCTCACCGAACTCAACGTGAGCGACAACGGAGACAATTTCATCAACCTGAACCTCATGTTGTTCACGGCGCTGGAGTATTTCTATTGCGATGACAACCCGGAATTCACCACGGCCGTATTCGCCGACAACAACGAGAACATAAAGAAGATCAGCATGAACAACTGCCACGTGATGCACTTCTATTCGCGCTCGTTCCCTAACCTCACTTCGCTGAATCTCTCGAACAATGCTCTGAACGAACTGGAAGAGGGCAACTATCCTAAGCTCAGCACTCTTTCCATCGACCACAACAACCTCACGACGCTCGACGTGACCAGGTTCCCGAAGCTCTGGAATCTTTATTGCGGAAATAATAATATAACGCTGCTCAACGTGGGAAGCAACCCCGAACTTAATTCGCTCAACTGCGACAGCCTCGAGATAACGAAGCTCGACCTCTCGAACAACAAAGACCTTGCTTACCTCTCTGTGAACGGAACAAAGCTGACACAACTCGACATCAGGGGAAAGAAATCCATCACCAAGCTCAACATCAGCAACACGGCGATAAGATACATAGACCTGAAAGACCAGTACAGTCTGCAAGAATTCCGTGCACGCAATACGCAATGTGAGTTCTTCTATTTCAACTACATCAATCCTTGGGGCCGTTTCAACCATGTTGATATCCGCGACAACAAGAAGATGACTGGAAATTCCATGAATTTCACGCTTCGCACCATACCGCAGGCATATTCGGAATACAGCAATTCCCTGCTTATCGCTGGATCAAACGGCGAGACGGCTGACACGGAATACGCCACATCACAGGACTTGCATTGGAGGTGTGACGTGAAGGGTGACGGTACGGCAAATAACGAAGCCGTGAAGGTCACCGTAGACGGCACCGACACCGGCGAGAGAGTATCTGGCAAGGGCGTGTTCGGAGGAATGAAAGAAGAGCAGGAATACGACTTCACGAAATATTCAACCACGGGCGGTACGTTCACCGTATCACAGTGGACAGGAGCATATTTCCAGCAGCTTGCAGACGTGACAACGAGCGCCAAGGCTGGCGTGGCAATCCACATTACCCCGACTCCTGCCGAGGGCTATGTTTACGACGGCGTGATCGTGAACGGCGAAAAGATAAAGGAGGAATGGTTCGTTGTGAATGGCGAGGCTACAATTAAGCCAGAGTTCCGCAAAGCAGACCGCAAGATTTCCTTCACGGCTCCTGCCGGACAAGCTCTGTCGTTCGCAGTGGCTGTGCAGAATGGCTCAGAGAAGAAGGTGCAGGTAGACTGGGGTAGCGGTGCGAAGACTGAATACGACGTATCCGACACCAAGTACACCCGTCTGGACGGAACAGCAGAAACTGTAGCTGAAAGCGGAGCAACCGAGTCAACAGTGACCATCTACGGCGACGTTGATGCCCTCAACCTTGAGAGCTTTGGCGAATACGGAGAGATGATGGGCGTATGGAACAACAAAGTTTCAAGCATCGACCTTACGAACAACGACCTGCTCAAAGTGCTGAAACTCTACATGAACCCGATCAAGACCCTCAACGTGACCAACCAAACAGGTCTTCAGGAGCTTGACTGCTCATATTGCGACCTGACAGAACTCGATGTAACAAAGAATACGGAGCTCCGCTCACTCCAGTGCTACGGCAACGAACTTACCACGCTCGATCTCTCTAAACTTCCTGAGCTGCTTGAGATGAATGCCCGTGTGAACAAGTTGACAAGCATTGATTTCACAAACAATCCAAAGCTTCAGCTTGTGAACATGACGAACAACGAACTGAGCGCCATAGATGTGACAAAACTCACCGACCTTGTCAGCTTTGAAGTGGCTGGCAACAAGCTGACAACCCTCGATGTTTCTAAGAACACTCAGCTGCAGGTTCTTGATGCGGGCAATAACAAGCTCACCGACCTGAATCTCGACAACAATACGGCATTACGCTCGCTATCATTCAACGACAACTCTATCCAGATTCTTGATTTGAGCAAGCTGACAGAACTGCGCCAGATCAACTGTGGCGGAAACAACATGACGGCGTGTGACCTCAACCAGTTCTACAAAGACCTGCCACAGTATCCTGAGCTTACAAAGGAAGAGCAGGAGGCACTGAAGGGTGCTTCCCTGACAATCCTCACCGGCAAGGAGGTGACTCCTAACGATGCTGCCGGATCAGACACCTCTATCGCCATGGAAAAGGGCTGGACGACAAGTATGGTAGGAAACGGCTCCGGCTGCGATTTAACATGGATATACATCGGCAAGACTGAGAATGGAACTATTGCGTTGAAGGATGCTGAGGGTAATGATATCCTGTCTGGCGACAAGGTGAAGCGCAACTCGCCAATCTCTCTCATAGCCACTCCAGACAAGGGTTATGTCCTCGATAAGGTTTTGGTGAACGGTAAAGCCGTGGAGGGCACAGAGTTCAAGATTTCGCGCATCTCAACCGTAACGGCAACATTTGGTATTGCTTCTGCAATAGATGCTGCCGCTATCAATGATGCACGTGTGACCACAGCAAGTGGCTCTATTATCGTTTATCTGCCAGAGGGAGTTCTCGCCGAGGTATTCTCTATTGATGGAACGAGAATATGTAGCCTGGCTGCCGGAACATCAATTATCCCAGTTGCCGGCGGCACATATATCGTGCGCACAAAGAATGGTGCTGACTTAAAGACAATGAAGGTAAGCGTGAAGTAACTCCACACTTATTAATACACAAAAGAACTCTCGTAGCTTATTTATGGCTGCGAGAGTTTTTTGTGTTTTTGATTAAAAATAAAAGTCTGTGACTTCAGCTCTTCTCTTCTTGCCGGTCTCCCCCGATTCTTGCGAAACTTGGTTTACTTACACAATAATAATTAATAAATTTGGGAGTTTACCCTATTATCATTACTTTTGTATTTAAGTTTCCGTACTATTCGCCCATTGGCAGCATTGTGGATAACTTTGTTGGCAATATGGAGCCTCGCCATGAATAGTCCCTGCAGAGAGTGGACTGGCGACAGGTGCAGGAGGTGTGGAACAAAATGACATTACAATAAAAACTGAATAACAATAAAACATACAAGAGAAATGGACACACTGAAAAAAACATTTGCAAAGAAACTTCTTGACATCAAGGCAATCAAGCTTCAGCCCAACGACCCGTTCACATGGGCATCGGGATGGAAGTCGCCGTTCTACTGTGACAACCGCGCCACACTGTCGTTTCCCGACCTGCGCAACTTTGTGAAGCTACAGCTTGTACACACGGTGATGGCTCATTTCCCCGAGGCAGAGGCTGTGGCAGGTGTCGCCACAGGTGCCATAGCACAGGGAGCGCTGGTCGCCGACGAGCTGAACATGCCGTTCGTGTACGTGCGCTCAAAGGCTAAAGACCACGGCATGGGCAACCTCATCGAGGGTGTGCTGCCCGCAGGCTCAAAGGTGGTGGTGGTAGAAGACCTCATCTCTACCGGTGGCAGCAGCCTGAAGGCTGTCGAGGCGCTGCGTCAGGCAGGCTACGAGGTGGTAGGCATGGTGGCAAGCTACACCTATGGCTTCCCCGTTGCTGCCAAAGCGTTTGCCGACGCTGGCGTAGAACTGCAGACCCTCACCGACTACGACCACGTGGTGGAGCAGGCTCTCGCTACCGGCTACATAGCTGAAAGCGACGTGGAGCTGCTGCATGAGTGGCGTAAGGACCCGGCAAATTTTAAAAAGTAAAAAGTTGTTTTACCTTTTTACCTTTTTACCCTTTTACCTTTAAAAGATGTCTACATTTGAAAGTACAGTAAAACAGATACCTCACCGTCAGGAGTCGGTGTTTGCCACGCTCAGCGACCTCAGCAACTTGGAGTCGCTGAAGGAAAGCATTGAGCAGAACCGCGACCGCCTGCCGGAGGAGGCGCGCCAGCACATAGACAAGCTGCGCGACCTTAAATTCTCCACCGACAGCCTGTCCATTCAGGCACCGATGGTGGGAGAGGTGAGCCTGCGCATCATCGAGCGTGAGCCTTGCAAGACCATAAAGTTTGAGACCGAGAACAGCCCCATCGCGCTGAACATGTGGATTCAGCTGCTCCCGACGGCAGAGTCGGCATGCAAGATGAAGGTCACCATCAAGGGCGACATACCCTTCATGTTCAAGGCCATGGTGAGCAAGCCCCTGCAAGAGGGCGTGGAGAAGATTGCCGACATGCTGGCAATGATTCCCTATAAGGATTAATCTCAATTCGTTAGATTATGGCACAAAAACTCTGGGAAAAGAATTTTGAAGTGAACAAAGAGATAGAGCGCTTCACCGTGGGACGCGACCGCGAGCTCGACCTCTATCTTGCCAAGTACGATGTGCTTGGCTCCATGGCACACATCACCATGCTCGAGTCCATCGGTCTGCTCGAGAGCGACGAGCTGCACCAGCTGCTCGCCGAGCTGCGCCGCATCTATGGCGTGGCAGAGAGCGGCGATTTCGTCATAGAAGAGGGTGTGGAAGACGTTCACTCGCAGGTGGAGCTGATGCTTACGCAGCGCCTCGGCGACATGGGTAAGAAGATACACTCTGGCCGTTCGCGCAACGACCAGGTGCTGGTAGACCTCAAACTCTTCACACGCCACGAGCTGCGCGAGGTGGTAGATGGCGTGAAGCTATTGTTTGACGAGTTGCTACAGAAGAGCGAACAGTACAAAGACGTGCTCATGCCTGGCTACACACATCTGCAGGTCGCCATGCCGAGCAGCTTCGGGCTGTGGTTTGGAGCATATGCCGAGTCGCTTGCCGACGACATGCTCTACCTCCTTGCCGCCTGGCGCATGACCAACCGCAACCCTCTCGGCTCCGCCGCTGGCTACGGCTCGTCGTTTCCGCTGAACCGCACGATGACCACGGAGCTGTTAGGCTTCGACACGATGGACTACAACGTGGTCTACGCACAGATGGGTCGCGGCAAGATGGAGCGCAACGTAGCGTTTGCCCTCGCCACCGTGGCAGGCACCCTGGCGAAGCTCGCGTTTGACGCGTGCCTGTTCAACAGCCAGAACTTCTCGTTCGTGAAGCTGCCGAAGGAGTGTACCACCGGTTCGTCCATCATGCCACACAAGAAAAATCCCGACGTCTTCGAGCTAATACGTGCCAAGAGCAACAAGCTGCAGAGTCTGCCACAGCAGATCATGCTCATCATGAACAACCTGCCCGTGGGCTACTTCCGCGACCTACAGATTATAAAAGAGGTGTTCCTTCCCGCTTTTGGCGAGCTGAAAGACTGTTTGCAGATGGCGGCATACATCATCAACAAGATGGAGGTGAACGAGCACATACTCGACAACGCGATGTACGACCCCATGTTCTCTGTCGAAGAGGTCAACCGCCTCGCCGCAGAGGGCATGCCGTTCCGCGACGCCTACAAGACCGTGGGACTGGAGATAGAGGCTGGCACGTTCCATGCCTCACACGACATACACCACACCCACGAAGGCTCCATCGGCAACCTGTGCAACGACCGCATAGCAGCGTTGATGGACCACACGCTCGGCGAGTTCACCTTCGCACGGGTCGACGCGGCAGAACAGCGTCTGCTACAGCGTCAGTAACGGCTCGCGCCACAATCCTCCCCACAGACATGAAAAGACTTTCAATCATACGCCACGCGCTGGTGGTTGCCGCCACAATGGTGGTGGCAGCCGCCGCGACGTCGTGTTCAGATGCAGAAAACGAGTATTCGAGCTACCCCTGCCGCTTCGTGTTCAACACCGCGCGCCACGGACAGTCGGCGGCGCTGATGAGCGCCATGACGGGCACAGGCGTGTTCTGCAAGGTGACCACGGTGATGGAGGGCGGCGCACGCTACTACCGCTTCTCCAACAACGCGGGACTTACCGACAAGGTGATATTCACCAAAGAAGACCAGGAGACGACGGTGCTGCTCGGCACAAACTCGTCCATCATCGTGGGATTTGGCAACCTCGACGACCCGAAGCAGATCTACGCCTACGACGGCGAGTGCCCCAACTGCTTCTCACCCGAAGCCATACCCGTGAAGTCGCGACCCCTGACGCTCACACCCGCGGGCTTGGCGACCTGCGCCGTGTGCCACCGCGAATACACCCTCAACGGTGGTGGTGGCGTCGTGAGCGGCGACCGCGGAGCGCGCCTGCGCCGTTTCCATGCCTCATGGTCGGCAGACGGTGTGTTGGCGGTGGTAAACTAACTTCACAACCGCAGACAACAATTAATCACATACAACAATTAATCACACACACATGAATCATCATTTTTCAAGACTCGCGGCGCTTGCCATCATGGCATTTGCCGCCACAGCCGTCATGGCACAGCCCGTGGCAGGCAAGGAGAAGAAATGGGCGTGGACGGGCTTTGAACGACCCGCCGGCGTCAATCCCATCATCAGCCCGTCGCGCGAGAGCGTGTTCCACTGTCCGATGAGCGGCAAGCCCATCAGATGGGAGGAGAGCGACACGTTCAATCCTGCCGCCACAGTGATGAACGGCAAGGTGGTGGTGCTCTACCGCGCCGAAGACAACACCCATCAAGGCATAGGGTCGCGCACCTCACGCATAGGCTACGCCTCGTCCGACGACGGTCTGCACTTCCAGCGCCACGGCGCACCCGTGCTATACCCCGACGCCACCGACGCACAGGCAGCACAAGAGGTGCCGGGCGGATGTGAAGACCCGCGCGTGTGCATGACCGCCGACGGACTCTACGTCATGATGTACACCCAGTGGAACCGCAAAGAGGCACGCCTCGGAGTGGCTACATCGCGCGACCTCGTGACATGGCAAAAGCACGGCTCACCCTTTGCCACGACCTGCGACGGACGCTTTGCACACGTGTTCTCAAAGTCGGCGAGCATAGTCACACGCATGGACGGCGACCGCCAGGTCATAGCCAAGATCAACGGCAAGTACTGGATGTACTGGGGCGAGCAGTTCATCAACGTCGCCACATCGACCGACCTCATAAACTGGACACCCATGCTCGACGAGCAGGGTGAGCTGCTGAAGGTCGTGCTGCCGCGCAAAGGCTACTTCGACAGCATGCTCACCGAGTGTGGCCCTCCTGCCGTGATGACGAAAGACGGCATCGTACTGCTATACAACGGTAAGAACGGTGCCGACGGCGACAAGCGCTACACCGAGAACGCGTACTGCGCAGGACAGATTCTGTTCGACGCCAAAAATCCGGCGCGCGTGAAAGACCGCCTCGACACACCGTTCTTCATACCGCAAGACAGCTTCGAGAAGAGCGGACAATACCCCGCCGGAACAGTGTTTATCGAAGGACTCGTGCCCTTCCACGGCGACTGGTACCTCTACTACGGCTGCGCCGACTCACGAGTGGGCGTGGCGGTGCTCAAAGGCGGTGTGGCTCGTGTGACAAAATGAAAGGGGCGTAGTGGCGTCGTCAAAGGGCTGTAGTGGCGCTGTCGTTAGAGCCATTTGGGGGCGTCATTAGAGCCCTTTGGCGATGCCGTGCCGATTTTAACAGACGTTAAGAATTGGCGTAAACCAAAACAGGGGGAAACCTGTCATTGTGCAGGCTTTCCCCCGTTTTTTGTGTCTTTGTGTCAGGGCGGTAGTTTTTAAAACCCCGATCGGTCATTAGGGCTTGCTTGTATTCCACTCTTCTAAAAATCCAAAATCAAAGCAAGCCCTAACGACCGATTTGGGTTAAACTGCTGGTTGTGTGAAAAATCGCGCAACTTTATTCACTTCCATACGTTTTTTTTCAGTAACTTTGCATAAATTACGGGGTGTTGTGTATTGACGCCTCGTGACACGCGACAACTAAACATACGTAAAAACAAAAAACAACGACATACGACAATGGAATACAAATTCAGCGAAATCGAGAAGAAGTGGCAACGTCAGTGGGTAGAGGACAAGACCTACCACGTGACAGAAGACCAGTCGAAGAAGAAGTTCTACGTGCTCAACATGTTCCCCTACCCCTCTGGAGCGGGACTTCATGTGGGCCACCCGCTTGGCTACATCGCCAGCGACATATATGCACGCTACAAGCGTCAGCAGGGCTTCAACGTGCTGAACCCCATGGGTTACGACGCATATGGCCTGCCGGCAGAGCAGTACGCCATACAGACGGGCCAGCACCCCGAGGTGACCACCGTCGCCAACATTGCGCGCTACCGCGAACAGCTCGACAAGATCGGATTCTCGTTTGACTGGAGCCGTGAGGTGCGCACCTGCGACCCTAAATATTATCACTGGACACAGTGGGCGTTTGAGAAGATGTTCCAGTCGTTCTTCTGCAACTCTTGCCAGAAGGCGCAGCCCATAGAGAAGCTCATCACGCACTTCGAGCAGAAGGGCACCGAGGGCCTTGACGTGGCACAGAGCGAGCCGTTGGAGTTTACTGCCGACGAGTGGCGCGCCATGAGCGACGTGGAGCAGCAGCAGACACTTATGAACTACCGCATCGCCTACCTCGGCGAGACGATGGTGAACTGGTGTGCCGGTCTGGGCACCGTGCTTGCCAACGACGAGGTGGTGAACGGTGTGAGCGAGCGTGGCGGCTACCCCGTGGTGCAGAAGAAGATGCGCCAGTGGTGTCTGCGCACCAGCGCCTACTCACAGCGTCTGCTCGACGGCCTTGACGCCATCGACTGGAGCGACTCTATAAAGGAGACACAGCGCAACTGGATAGGCCGCTCTGAAGGTACGGAGATGGAGTTTAAGGTTGCGAAAGCCCCCTCTAACTCCCCCGCCGGGGGAGAACTCGAGGCTGAGTGGGACAAGTTCAAGACCGCTCACCCGTTCAACTACGAACTATTGAAAGAGATGGCAAAGGAAAACCGCAAGCACGCCACACAAGCAGAGGCTGCATTGTGGGAGGCCCTGCGTGGCGGCAATCTGGGTGAAAAGTTCAGAAGACAGCATATTATCGGTGACTTTATTGTAGACTTCGTGTCGCTGAGTGTAAAACTCGTTATAGAGGTAGACGGTGGCTATCACAACGATTCTGAGCAGAAAAAGGCTGATGAGTTACGCACAGAATTCCTGGAAAAGGCAGGCTTTAAAGTGTTACGCTTTACAAACGAACAGGTTCTGCAAGACACTGACAAGACCATTGAAGAAATAAAGGCAAACCTCAAAGCCCTCTCCCCGGCGGGGAGAGTTGGAGAGGGGCTCCCCTCATTCACCATCTTCACCACCCGCGCCGACACCATCTTCGGTGTCACCTTCATGGTGCTTGCCCCCGAGAGCGAATTGGTAGACCAGCTCACCACGCCGGAGCAGCGTGCGGAGGTAGACGAATACCTCGCCTACGTGAAGAAACGCACCGAGCTGGACCGCATGGCAAACCACACGGTCACGGGCGTGTTCTCAGGTTCCTACGCCGTCAACCCCTTCACAGGCGACAACATACCCGTATGGATTTCTGAATATGTGCTCGCAGGCTACGGCACCGGTGCCATCATGGCAGTGCCTGCCCACGACTCGCGCGACTATGCCTTCGCGCGCCATTTCAACCTCCCCATCATACCCCTCATCGAGGGCGCCGACGTGAGCGAGCAGAGCTTCGACGCAAAGGAAGGCATCGTCATGAACTCGCCAGCAGAAGGCAAGCAGACGCTCGACGGATTCTCACTCAACGGGCTGACCGTGAAGGAGGCCATCGCCGCCACGAAGAAGTTTGTTACGGAGAAGGGACTGGGCCGCGTGAAGGTGAACTACCGTCTGCGCGACGCCATCTTCTCACGCCAGCGCTACTGGGGTGAGCCGTTCCCCGTCTATTATAAGGACGGCATGCCGCAGATGCTGCCAGAGGAGTGTCTGCCGCTGGAGCTGCCAGAGATTGAGACCTACAAGCCCACCGAGAGCGGCGAGCCGCCATTGGGCCGTGCCAAGATGTGGACATGGGACGTGGAGAAGCGTCAGATAGTAGACAAGGCGCTGGTCGACAACAAGACAGTGTTTCCCTTAGAGCTGAACACCATGCCGGGCTTCGCTGGCTCGTCAGCCTACTACCTGCGCTACATGGACCCCACCGACGACAAGGCGCTGGTGTCGAAGGTTGCCGACGAATACTGGCAGAACGTGGACCTGTATGTCGGTGGCTGCGAACATGCTACCGGCCACCTCATCTATTCGCGCTTCTGGAACAAGTTCCTGTTCGACCTCGGTGTGTCGTGCAAGGAGGAGCCGTTCCAGAAACTTGTAAACCAGGGCATGATTCAGGGTCGCAGCAACTTCGTCTATCGTGTCAACTGCGACGACCACTCTAAGGCACCCGTCTTCGTAAGTGCCGGACTGAAAGACCAGTACGACACCACGCCGATACACGTCGACGTGAACATTGTGTCGGCAGACGTGCTCGACATCGACGCCTTCCGTAAGTGGCGCCCTGAGTATGAGAACGCCGAGTTTGTGCTCGAAGACGGCAAGTATGTGTGCGGATGGGCTGTGGAGAAGATGTCGAAGTCGATGTTTAACGTCGTGAACCCCGACATGATCGTGGAGCGCTACGGTGCCGACACGCTGCGTCTGTACGAGATGTTCCTCGGACCCGTGGAGCAGAGCAAACCCTGGGACACCAACGGCATAGACGGTTGCCACCGCTTCCTGAAGAAGTTCTGGAACCTCTACTACGACAACCGCACCGACGAGCTGCTCGTCAACGACGACGAGCCGTCAAAGGACAGCATGAAGAGTCTGCACAAGCTCATCAAGAAGGTGTCGGAAGACATAGAGAAATTCTCTTACAACACGTCTATATCGGCATTCATGATTGCCGTGGGCGAGCTGCAACAGCAGAAGTGCCGCGCAAAGGCGGTGCTCGAACCCCTCGCCGTGCTCATCGCACCATTCGCACCCCACATCGCCGAGGAGCTGTGGCACGCTATGGGGCACACCACCACGGTGTGTGACGCACAGTGGCCTGAGTTCAACCCCGCCTTCCTCGTAGAGAGCGAGATGCAGCTCACCGTGTCGTTCAACGGCAAGGCACGCTTCCAGAAGAAGTTCCCCGCCGACGCCAAGAACGACGCCATACAGGCTGCCGTGCTCGCCGACGAGCAGAGCCAGAAATATCTTGACGGCAAGCAGGTGGTGAAGGTCATCGTCGTGCCGAAGAAGATTGTGAACGTGGTGGTTAAGTAAAAATCACGGTTTGGCGTGCCTGTTCGTGGACACGCCAAACCACATAAAACGAAAACTATGCAACTGTTAAAAAACAAAGCTGTGTGGAACGAGGTTAACGATTACTTTTTCATAACCCTCGGACTCCTGCTTTACACCTTCGGATGGACAGTGTTCATGCTGCCCTACCAGATTGTGACGGGAGGCGTGACCGGTATCGCCGCCATCGTGTTCTATGCTTCGGGGCTGCCTATCTCGCTAACCTACTTTGTCATCAACTTTGGGCTCCTCATAGCGGCGTTGAAGATATTGGGTCTGAAATTCATGATAAAGACCGTTTACGCCATCTTCATGCTGTCGTTCCTCCTCTATGTCGCGCAGAACATCATGACCTCAAGCGACGGCCAGCTCATTCGCGTGCTCGGCGAGAGCAACACGTTCATGTCGCTCGTCATAGGCTGCTGCCTCACAGGCACCTCGCTCGCCATCGTGTTCCTGCACAACGGCTCGACGGGAGGCACCGACATCGTGGCTGCCATCGTGAACAAATATCACAACCTGTCGCTCGGCACCGTGCTCATCTTTGTCGACATCCTCATCATCGGCTCCTCATTCCCCGTGTTCGGCGAGAAATATGGCTACGAGATGGGTCTGCGCATCATGGTGTCAGGTCTCTGCGCCATGATGATCGAGAACTTCGTGCTCGACTATGTGATGAACGCCCGACGCGAGTCTGTGCAGTTTCTCATCTTCTCGCGCAAGTATGACGAGATTGCCTATGCCATAGGCACAAAGCTCAACCACGGCGTGACCATTCTTGACGGCCACGGCTGGTACACAGGCAACGAGGTGAAGGTGCTCTGCATCCTGGCACGCAAGAACGAGAGTGCCGGCATCTTCCGTCTGATAAAGATCATCGACCCCAACGCCTTCGTGAGCCAGAGCGCTGTCATCGGCGTCTACGGCGAGGGCTTCGACCGCATAAAGGTGAAGGTCACCGACAAACACGCCGAGGAGCTGCACCGCCACATGGAGATGCAGGAGAAGCTGGAGGCGTATAGACAAGAGGTCGAAAGCGAGATGAAAGCGGAGCAGAACAAGGCGGAATAAGGTGAAATATGGATAAGATTGTATTTGCAACCAACAACCTCCACAAGCTGGAGGAGATACGCCAGATTCTCGGCGACAACATGGAAGTGCTGTCACTATCTGACATCGACTGCCACGCCGACATACCAGAGACCGCCGACACACTGGAGGGCAACGCCCTGCAGAAGGCGCGCTACGTGTGGGACCACTACCACATGAGCGTGTTTGCCGACGACACCGGACTGGAGGTCGACGCGCTGGACGGCGCACCGGGCGTACACAGCGCACGCTATGCCGACGGCGAAGGACACGACTCGGAGGCAAACATGCAGAAGTTGCTGCGCGAACTCGACGGCAAGACGCTGCGCACAGCACATTTCCGTACGGTCATAGCGCTGCTGCTTGCACCGGAGGGAGCTGCCGACGCTGCAGAGGGCGCCGCCGCTGCTTCTGAGAGCGCTGTAGCCACATCAGAAAGCGGCGCTGCCGAGCCTACCGTCCATCTCTTTGAAGGACGTGTCGACGGCACCATCGCCACCGCAAAACGTGGCACCGCTGGCTTCGGCTACGACCCCTTGTTTGTGCCCGACGGCTACAACGAGTCGTTTGCAGAGCTTGGCACGGAGGTGAAAAACACTATCTCACACCGTGCAAGAGCCGTGGCGCGACTCTGTGAGTTCTTCTCTTGTAAGTAGACAAGTTGACGAGTTGACAAGTAGACGAGTAGACGAGTTGACAAGGAGACGAGTTGACAAGTTGACAAGTTGACAAGTAGATTTGTCTGCGAGATAGTGAGCGAGTGAGATTTTAAAACAACGATAAAAGTGAAGAGAAAAGATGCGTAAAGCCATTCTTGCCATATTGGTTTGCCTCGTGGCGATAGCCTCCCATGCCAGCGGCGTGGGCACATGGCGCGCCTATTCCGCCTACAACGACGTGACGCGTATTGTGCCTGGCGGCACGAGGGTGTATGTGCTCGCCTCGGGCGGACTGTACTCCTACAACACCACCGACACGGAGGTGCGCACCTACGACAAGGTGAACACGCTCAGCGGAAGCGACATCGCGCAGATAGCATGGTGCTCCAGCGCGCGCCGCCTCGTGGTGGTCTATGCCAACGGCAACATGGATTTGCTGGGCGACGACGACACGGTGGTGAACATACCCGACTTCTACAACAAGATCATGTCTGACGACAAGACCATATTCGGGTTGTCTGTCTGCGGTCGCTACGCCTACGTCTGCACTGGATTTGGCGTGCTGAAGGTCGACGTGAAGAGCGCCACCATAGCCGACACGTACAAGTTAGGCACACGCACCAACGACGTCGCCGTGACCGCCAGCGACATCTACGTCGCCACAAAAGACGGGGTCTACACCGCACGCCTCACCGACAACCTGGTCGACCACAGCGTGTGGCGACAGCTCTACACCAACGCCTTCTCCTATGTAGCGGTGCTGGACGGCAACTTGTACTTCCTCTCCGACGGCAACATCTACCTCGCCAACCCCACGACAGCCACCATGAAGCGCATACACACACCGCCAATGAAGTATGTGCAGAAGCTCGACGACAGACTGGTGCTCTACGGCAAAGGCTACACTCGCGCCATGATGGCAGACCAGTCGCTCCATATTATCTACAAAGAACAGACGTCTTTAGTCTACGACCCCACCACATCGTCGTACTGGATGGCAGAGACGGGCGACGCGGCAGGCACCATCGCCAACGTGCGCTTTACCGAGGGGAGCGACAAACCGGAATATATTGTGAGAGGCATTGCCCCCGACGGCCCGTCGATAAACCTCTTCGGATTTATGCTCTACAACAACGGACGTCTGCTCACCGTGCCAGGCATCAATCGCGACGGTGCAGTGCAGCAGTGGGACGGCACGGAGTGGAGCCTATACGACACCTCGTTCGTGCCAACACTCGGCCACAGATATGACAAGAACGTGGGGCTGGCTGTAGACCCCACGAACCCAAACCGCGTGTTATTGGCAAGCTGGACAGGACTGTATGAGTTCATCGACGGCAAGATGACACACCACTGGAACAAAGACAACAGTCCGCTGCTACCCGCCTACACCACCAAAGACGAGCAGACCATGAAGAACTACACGGTGGTACACTCCGTGACGTTCGACAGCGAGGGCACAGCATGGCTGACAAACCCCATCACCACCAACACGTCGCTATTCTCACTGTCAAAAGACGGCACACTGACGTCGCACCACCACACCGAGTTCACCGTCAGCGGACACTCCATGGACCGCCTCGGCAGCCTGATGTTTGACAGCCGCGGACTGCTGTGGATGGGCAACAACGACTACCGCGCACCATACCTTATATGCTACAATCCTGCCACCGACGGCGTGAAGGTCTACGACAAGTTCTACAACCAGGACGGCGTGAAGGTGAACCTTGTCGGCGTGGCGGGTGTGGCAGAAGACGCCGACCATAACATCTGGGTGGCGTCAGACCTCGGACCGCTGATGCTCTCGGCACAGTCGATAGCCAGCGGCGACGCCACATTCCAACAGATAAAGGTGCCACGCAACGACGGCACTAACCTCGCCGACTACCTGCTGACGGGTGTGCCCATGACCGCCGTCGTCATAGACGGAGGCAACCGCAAGTGGTTTGCCACGTCGGCAAACGGCGCCTACCTCATAGGGGCAGACAACATGACGGAGCTGGAGCACTTCACCTCAGACAACTCGCCACTGCTCGACAACGACGTCGAGAGCATCTGCATAGACGGAAAGACAGGAGAGGTGTTCTTCGGAACCGCCAGCGGACTGTGCTCCTACATGGGCGACGCTACCGAGCCGAGCGACGAGATGACGAAAGACAACGTCTATGCCTTCCCCAACCCCGTGCGCCCCGACTACACGGGGCCCATCACGGTGACGGGACTGACCATCAATGCCGACGTCAAGATTGTGACTGCCAACGGCGCACTCGTAGCAGAGGGACGCAGCAGCGGCGGCACATTCACATGGGACGGCTGCGACAAACGCGGCAAACGTGTCGCCAGCGGAGTGTATATGGTGGAGACAGCCACACAAGACGGTGGCAAAGGCACGGTGTGCAAGATAGCAATAGTAAACTGAAATAAAGGTAAAAAAGTAAAAAGGTAAAAAGGTAAAAAAAGAGACGACTTGAAGATTTTTTTCAATCATAAGGAAGAAGTGTGGAACTCGTGGTCGCACGCGGCAGGCATCATCATGGGCCTTGTGGTGGGCACGGCATTTCTCGTGTGGTGCGGATGGGCACGCAACGGATGGGCAACGGCAGGCATTATACTTTACCTGTTTGGCATGCTCTGTTCATACGTCGCATCGACAGTCTATCACGCCATCAGCGCCTGGTCGCCGTGGAAAGAGCGGCTGCGCAAGTGGGACCACGCCGCCATATACTGGCACATAGCAGGCTCCTACTCACCCATCACGCTCATCGCCATGCGCGACTACGGCTACTGGGGATGGGCACTGTTCATCTTCATCTGGGCTGCCGCCATTGCCGGCACGGTGAAGAGCTTCTGCGGACTGAAAGGTCACAGCCGCATAGAGACCGTCAGCTTCGTGGTGATGGGCCTCAGTGTGCTCGTCGCCTTCGGGCCGCTGGTCCACTGTGTCAACACCACCGCCGTGGCGTGGATTGTAGCAGAGGGTGTGAGCTACATCACGGGCGCCGTGTTCTACAGCCTCAACAAGCGCCGCTTCATGCACACCGTGTTCCACTTCTTCGTGCTGCTCGGCTCGCTGTGTCACATCATTGCCGTGTGGGACATACTGATGAGGTACCTCTAACAAAAAATACGTATGAATCTTTTTCTGTCGTGGTTTCGGCCCGGTGGCATATTCTACACCTGTCGTTGCGCGATGTGCGGCAACAGGTTGGCAGCAGGCGAAGAGGTGGCATGTGCCGACTGCTACGCCCTGTTGGAATATACGGGACAGGCGGCACAAAGCCTCGACAACGAGCTGGCACACCGCCTGTGGGTAAAGACGGAGGTAAACCGCTGTGCAGCACTCGTCCTGCACAGTCCACATTCGCGGTCGGGCAACATGGTGTATGAGCTGAAATATTGCCGCCACCCAGAGCACGGACGGTGGATGGGGCACATGATGGGGCGTGAGATGGGGCGCGAAGGATTTTTCGACGACATCGATTTCGTCATCCCCGTGCCACTCGCGAAGGTCAGGTTGCGGCAGAGAGGCTACAACCAGAGTGAAGAGATAGCGCGTGGCATCTGCGAGGCTACGGGCTTGGAGATGCGTACCGACATTGTGGTGCGCGACACGTTTGTGTGTAGCCAGACGTCGCTGTCGCCCGAACAGCGTGCCGCCAACGTTGACGGGGTGTTTCGACTCGTCAACGCCGACGCTCTGAAGGGACGTCACGTGTTGGTGGTCGACGACGTGGTGACAACAGGTGCTACCATGAGCGCCGTGGCTAACGAGCTGCTACGCGCCGGCGATGTGACGGTCAGCGTGGCAGCGTGGGGCATGGCGCGAGGTTAGCGCGCGGTTACATGTCCTCGTCGCAGCAAGTGTCACATTCGATATATTCTTCCAGACATCGCTTCACAAGGTCGATGTCGTAGCCGCGACCTATGCCGTAGGTCAAGAGCTTGTAGTGGCGCTGATAGTCTGACGACGCCTTCACCGTCTTACTCTTCGACAACAGCATCGGGCGCAGCACCTCGAGGTAGCTATCGTCGTCGATGGCGTCGAGCACAGGGGTGTAGATGTCGCTGTCGATGCCACGCTGGCGCAGCATCATCTCTATCTTGTAACGTCCCCATTTCCCAAACTTCACTCTGTCGTTGACAAACATCTCGCAGTAGCGGGCGTCGTCGACGTAGCGCTCTGACACGAGGCGCGCAAGCAGACGCTGCTGTGTCTCATCGTCGAGCTGCCACAGCGTCATGCGGTCGAGCAGCTGACGCGACGAATGTTCCGACCTCGCACACATCGCGGTGAGGCGTGCGTAGGCCTGCTTCTCGGTCATCTCCTTCTTCTCTTTCGTTTTGTTTGTATTGTCTGTTGTTGTCATATATATTTTCTTATAGTTGACGAGTTAACGAGTTGACGAGTTGACAAGTAAACAAGCTGCTTGCTTTATAGCTCAAACCCTTCAATAAATATATATATAAATAAATATAGGTAGCAGCTCGTCTACTTGTCAACTCGTCAACTCGTCAACTTAGGTAGCAACTCGTCTACTTGCACCCACCTCACGCGGCTTGCCATAGCGGTCGTTGCGCACCTCGACGCACTCCATTCCTACCTCTTCAGACAGCAGTGCCACGTCGTGGGCAAAGGCGGTGTTGGTCTCGAAGAGCAGCGTGCCGCCGGGCTTGAGGGCGCGGGAGGCATAGCGTGCGATGGCGCGGTAGAAGAGCAGCGGGTCGTGGTCGGGCACGAACAGAGCTGTGGCAGGCTCGTGGTCGAGCACGTTGCGGTGCATCGTCGCACGCTCGCTGTCGAGCACATAGGGTGGATTGCTCACTATGAGGTCCCACCGCTCCTCGTCGGCGGGCGGACACAGGGCGTCTTGCTGACGAAACACCACACGGGCGGCGAGCTGCCGCGCGTTCTGCTCTGCCGTGTCGAGGGCTTGGCGCGAGAGGTCCCACGCCTCCACTTCCGACCCCGCAATATCGAGCGCGAGGGTCACGGCGAGACATCCGCTGCCAGTCCCGATGTCGAGCACACGGGCGCCAGGCTGCGCCGTTGCCACCGCCCAGTCTGCCAGGTCCTCGGTCTCGGGGCGCGGAATGAGCACCCCTGGTCCCACGGTGAAGCGTCGCCCACAAAACCATGCCTCGCCAAGCACATACTGCACAGGCTCCGATTTTTCCAAACGCAGCATGATTTTCTCAAGCCGCATGGCGTCTTCTGCCGATAAATGTGTAACTTTGCCACAACAAATATCGGTCAGCGACATGCCAAACACGCTGTCGAGCACCGTGCGCACCACGGCCTGCGCCTCATGGCGGCCGTACACAGCGGCGAGCCGCTGCCATAACTGGTCATAAGTCATGGCCGCAAAATTAAGTAAAAAAAGATTATGCACCAAGAAATTAAGGATAAAACCGACGAATTGTACATGCGCCGTTGCCTGCAACTCGCAGCCTGCGGACGACAGAACGCGAAGCCCAACCCCATGGTGGGAGCGGTCATCGTGTACCGCGGACGAATCATCGGCGAGGGCTACCACGTGCGTTGTGGCGAGGGACATGCCGAGGTCAACGCCTTCGCGTCGGTGCGCCCAGAAGACGAGGCGCTGCTTGCCGACAGCACGATGTATGTCAGTCTGGAGCCATGCTCACACTACGGCAAGACGCCGCCATGTGCCGACCTCATCGTGAGCAAGGGTGTGCGACGTGTCGTGGTGGGATGCATAGACCCCTTTGCTAAGGTGCAGGGCCGCGGCATTGCCCGTCTGCGCGACGCTGGCATCGACGTCACGGTGGGTGTGCTCGAGGCAGACTGTCTGCGCCTCAACCGCCGATTCATCACGTTCAACACCCATCAGCGCCCGTACATACTGCTGAAATGGGCACAGTCGGCAGACGCCTTCATCGACGACCACGGCGTTGCCGCACGCTTCTCCACACCGTTCACCACCATGCTCATGCACCGTCTGCGCTCCGAGTGCGACGCCATACTGGTGGGACGTGTCACCGACGAACGCGAACATCCGCGACTCGACGTGCGTGAGTGGAGCGGACCGTCGCCACGACGCATAGTGCTCGGTGGCGGACAACACCTCGACGACCTCATGCGCAGCCTCCATGCCGACGGTGTGCAGACGCTCATGGTGGAAGGTGGTGGTGCCACGCTGCGCTCGTTCATCGCCGCCGGGCTATGGGACGAGCTTCGCCGCGAGACAGCCCCCTTCTGCGTCGGCGACGGCACGGCAGCCCCCACGCTGCCCCCCGCCTGCCGCCTCATCAGCCGACAGAGCGTCGATGGCAACGTGATAGAGCTATTTGAAAAAGCCTTATAGCTCAATCTCTTTAATAAAAGCAACACTCAATAAGCAAAGGTAGCAACTTGTCTACTCGTCAACTTGATAGCAAAGGTAGCAGCTTGTCTACTTGTCAACTCGTCTACTTGTCAACTTTTAAAAAAAAATTATATGCCCACAAAACAAAACGAGCTCACACCAATGATGAAGCAGTTCTTCTCGTTGAAGGCCAAACACCCCGACGCGCTGCTGCTATTCAGGTGTGGCGACTTCTATGAGACCTACTGCGACGACGCCGTCACGGCGGCGCGCATACTCGGCATAACGCTCACCCGACGCTCCAACGGCGGCGCAAAGACAGGAGGCGGCAACGCCGAGATGGCAGGATTTCCACACCATGCGCTCGACACCTACCTGCCGCGCCTCATACGTGCCGGCAAGCGTGTCGCCATCTGCGACCAGCTCGAAGACCCCAAGCTCACCAAGAAGCTGGTAAAGCGCGGCATCACCGAACTCGTCACGCCAGGCGTGGCGATGAGCGACAACGTGCTGAACTACAAGGAAAACAACTTCCTCGCTGCCATACACTTCGGACGTGGCGGCGTGGTGGGCGTGGCGTTTCTCGACATCTCCACCGGTGAGTTTATGACCGGCGAGGGCACCACAGACTATGTGGAGAAGCTCATGGGCAACTTCCAACCCAAAGAGGTGCTGTACAACCGCTCCTGCAAGCAGCAGTTTGAGCAGGCGTTCGGCACACGATGGTGCGTGTTCGAGCTTGACGACTGGGTGTTCACCGACACCACGGCGCGACAGAAGCTGCTACGCCACTTCGGCACACGGTCGCTCAAAGGCTTTGGCGTAGACCACATGGAGTGTGGCGTCATAGCCTCTGGCGCCATCATGCAATATCTCGAAATCACACAGCACACACATATAGGCCACATCACAGCACTCGCACGCATAGAGGAAGAGCGCTACGTGCGCCTCGACAACTTCACCATACGGTCGCTCGAACTGCTACAACCCATGCAGAGCGACGGCGCGAGCCTGCTCGGAGTGGTAGACCGCACCGCCACGGCGATGGGTGGACGCATGTTGCGCCGATGGTTGGTGTTTCCACTGAAAGACGTGGCGCCCATCCGTACACGCCTCGACATAGTAGACTACTTCACCCATGAGCCAGCATTTGCAGAGTGTATAGACGACTCGCTGCACCGCATCGGCGACCTCGAACGCATCATCAGCCGTGTGGCGACAGCACGTGTGTCACCACGTGAGGTGGTGCAGCTGAAGACGGCGCTGCAGGCGCTCGTGCCCGTGAAGACCGCCTGCCAGCACGCCACCGACCCGTCGCTGCGCAGCATGGGCGAACAGATAAACCTCTGCGAGGCGCTGCGCCAGCGCATAGAGAGCGAGCTGCAAGCCGACCCGCCACAGCTCGTGGCAAAAGGTGGCGTGATAGCCGACGGCTACTCACCCGAACTCGACGAGCTGCGCCAGATCTCGCGCCACGGCCGCGACTACCTCTTGCAGATACAACAGCGCGAGACAGAGCGCACGGGCATCGCCTCGCTGAAGGTGGGCTACAACAACGTGTTCGGCTACTACCTCGAAGTGCGCAACACCTACAAAGACCGGGTACCGGCAGAGTGGGTGCGCAAGCAGACGCTGGCACAGGCGGAGCGCTACATCACACAGGAGCTGAAAGAGTATGAAGACAAAATCATGGGCGCCGACGAGAAGATTCTCGCCCTCGAGACACGACTCTTCAACGAGCTGGTGACCGACATGCAGGAGTTCATTCCGCACATACAGATCGACGCCACGGTGACAGCACGCCTCGACTGCCTGCTGGCGTTTGCCAAAGCTGCCGACGAACACGGCTACGTGCGACCCGACATCGGCGACGACACACTGCTCGACATACACCAGGGACGCCACCCCGTGATAGAGACACAGCTACCCGTGGGCGAGAGTTATGTGCCCAACGACATACACCTCGACAGCGACAACCAACAGATAGTCATCGTGACAGGCCCCAACATGGCTGGTAAGTCGGCGCTGCTACGACAGACAGCACTCATCACACTCATGGCACAGGTGGGATGTTTCGTGCCAGCACAGAGCGCACACGTCGGCGTGGTGGACAAGATTTTCACCCGTGTGGGAGCGTCAGACAACATCTCCCTCGGCGAGTCTACATTTATGGTGGAGATGACCGAGGCTGCCGACATACTCAACAACGTCACCCCGCGCTCGCTCGTGCTCTTCGACGAGTTGGGACGTGGCACCTCCACCTACGACGGCATAAGCATAGCGTGGGCGATAGTGGAATATCTACACCAGCAACCAAAGGCGCAAGCGCGCACCCTCTTTGCCACACACTACCACGAGCTGAACGAGATGGAACGACTGTTCCCGCGCATCAAAAACTACAACGTGAGTGTAAGGGAGAAAGACGGCAAGGTGATATTCCTCCGAAAACTCATGCCCGGCGGATCCGAACACTCGTTCGGCATACACGTGGCAGAGATAGCAGGCATGCCGAAGAGCATCGTGCGACGCGCCAACGAGGTGCTCACACAGCTCGAAACAGACAACGCCAACGTGGGAGTGGAGTGTGACAGCCCCACCACTGCCGCCTCGACTGCCGCCGCTTCCACCACAGCTGCTGCCACAGCCGCCACAGCTGCCTCCGCCACCGCTCCCCGCAGCGTGGGACGTGCCAACACGTCGCGCCTCACCTCCACCCCCGACATGCAGCTGAGTTTCTTCCAGCTCGACGACCCAGTGCTCTCACAGATTCGCGACGAGATTCTCGGCCTCGACATCAACAACCTCACG
>JALEVZ010000102.1 GCA_022788105.1 Prevotella sp.
CGCACAAAGCTGATGAGCTTTTTTCCTCCACGCGGAATGCAGAGGTCAACATATCCCACAGCGTTCAGCATGTCTGCCGTTGCCTCATGTGTGGCGGGCAACAGGCGCACCACATCGGTGCTTATTCCTTGCTGGCGCAGCACCTTATGTATGACGTCGATGATGGCTCTATTGCTGCTGTCGGCATCCTTGCCACCCTTGAGCACACAGGCGTTGCCGCTCTTGAAACAAAGCGAGAACACGTCGAAGCTAACGTTAGGGCGTGCCTCATAGATTATGCCGATCACACCGAACGGCACACTCACCTTGCGCAGACGCAGACCGTTAGGCAACGTGCGCTGGCAGATAGTGTGTCCAAGAGGCGACGGCAGCATTGCGACATGGCGCATGTCTGCGGCTATACCCTCCAGTCGTTCAGGCGTAAGCAGCAGCCGGTCATACAGCGGATTGGCCCTGTCCATACGTTCGAGGTCGTTGGCGTTGGCGTCGAGCAGCGCCCGCGCGTTGTCAGCAATAGCGTCGGCGACCGCCAGCAGCACTTTGTTGCGTCTGTCGTCGTTGAGCGTTGCAAGCACGGCACTTGCCGCCTTCACCTCCTTAAATATCTTTATATTGTCTGCATTCATCTTATAAAATCATGTCAGTTTGTAACTCGTCAACTTGTCAACTCGTCAACTCGTCACTCGTCAACTCATTAACTATCAAATAATCATAATGCACGATAGGCTTCACGTCATGCTTGCCAATGAGCGCCGTAGCCTCATCGCGACTATATGCGCTGCGTCCCACGCCGATTTTACGGCCATCAGGAGCAACGATGTTCACGATGTCGCCCTCCTCGAAGTCACCCTCGATGGCAGTAACGCCCACCATGAGCAGGCTGACCGCTCGGCTGTCCATCAGCGCCTCGGCAGCCTTAGCGTTGACGCGCACTATGCCTTTGGCAAAGCTCTCGCTGTGAGCAATCCACTTCTTCACGCCCGACGCCGCCTGTTTGTTTGCCACAAACGTGGTGTGTGGCGTCTCTCCGCGGCGCTCCACTAAACTACGCAATATGTTGTCGCGCTTGCCGTTGGCAATTATCACCTCGATGCCTTCATCAGCCACCTTGCGGGCAATGTTACATTTGGTAGTCATGCCGCCGCGTCCGAAGCCGCTCTTCTCCTGCTGTATATATTCGCTAAGGTCGCGACCAGGCTCCACCTTTGTGATGAGCTTCGACTGCGGGTCTGCAGGACTGCCCGTATAGATGCCGTCGATGTTGCTGAGAATGACGAGGCGCTCCGCCCCCATCATCGTGGCGATAAGTCCTGACAGTTCGTCGTTGTCGGTGAACATCAGCTCCGTCACACTCACCGTGTCGTTCTCGTTGACCACAGGCACGACGCCGTTTTCAAGCATCACGCCCATGCAGGCACGCTGATTGAGGTATTCGCGTCGCGAGGCAAAGTTCTCCTTCATGGTGAGCACCTGTCCTATGCGCACGCCATACTCGCGGAAGAGGTCGTAGTAAAGCCCCGTGAGCTTCACCTGACCGATGGCAGAGAACAGCTGTCGCTGCTCCACGCTGTCGAGCTTATGCCCCACCTGCAACTCGGCGCGACCTGCCGCCACGGCACCCGACGACACCAGTATGACCTCATAGCCATGACGTCGCAGCCACACCACCTGGTCCACAATGGCAGACATGCGTGTGACGTCCAGCTTACCGTCGTCGCGGGTCAGCACATTGCTGCCCATCTTTATAACTATTCTATTCAAATGAGGAATGTTTATTTTTTGTCCTTCTCTCTAATCTCCACTCGTCTTATCTTGCCGCTGATGGTCTTAGGCAGCTCGTCGACAAACTCGATGATGCGCGGGTACTTATACGGCGCCGTCTCGTGCTTGACATGGTTTTGCAGTTCCTTCATCAGCTCGTCGCCAGCCTTGTCTTTCCACTCCTTGCCCAGCACCACGGTGGCCTTCACCACCATGCCGCGAATGTCGTCGGGCACACCCGTGATGGCACATTCCACCACCGCAGGATGGGTCATCAGCGCACTCTCCACCTCAAACGGGCCGATGCGGTAGCCACTGCTCTTTATCACGTCGTCAATGCGTCCCACAAACCAGTAGTAGCCGTCTTCGTCGCGCCACGCCATGTCGCCAGTGTAGTAGATGCCGTCGTGCCACGCCTTACGTGTGAGCTGGTCGTCGCGGTAGTAGCCTTTGAACAGTCCGAGCGGCTTCACGTCGCCCACGCGCACCACTATCTGACCCTTCTCACCATCCTCACACGACGTGCCATCTGGGCGCAGGAGGTCGATGTCGTACTGTGCATTGGGCTTGCCCATAGAGCCGGGCTTGGGAGTCATCCACGGCATGGTGCCGAGCGTCATACACGTCTCCGTCTGTCCGAAGCCCTCCATCAGGCGTATGCCCGTCAGCTCATAGAACCTGTCATAGACAGCAGCGTTAAGCGCCTCACCAGCCGTGCAGCAGTAGCGCAGCGACGAGAGGTCATACTGTGAGAAGTCCTCACGAATCATGAATCGGTAGACCGTAGGCGGCGCACAGAACGAGGTGATGTGGTATTGCTCTATCTTACGCAGCAGCTTCTCTGCCGTAAACTTCTCATGGTCGAACACAAACACGGCGGCGCCAGCAAACCACTGTCCGTAGAACTTGCCCCACACAGCCTTGCCCCATCCCGTGTCTGCCACGGTGAGGTGTATGCTGTCTTCGCTCAGGTTGTGCCAGAACACGCCCGTCACGAGGTGGCCGAGAGCGTAGAGGAAGTCGTGTGCCACCATCTTAGGCTCGCCGCTGGTGCCGCTGGTGAAGTACATGAGCATGGTGTCGTCGTTGGTGTTGACGTGGTTGGGGCGCACAAAGGCAGGAGCGTTCTGCCACTCTTTGTGCCAGTCGTGGAAACCGTCAGGCACCTCGGGACCGACCGAGATGAGCGTCTGCACCGTCGGACTCTCGCTCATGGCGTCGCTCACCTGTGTGAGCACATAGTCCTCGCCCACACACACTATGGCACGCACGCTGGCGCGGTTGTTGCGATACACGATGTCGTGCTTCGTCAGCATGTGCGTAGCAGGTATGGCTATGGCGCCGAGCTTATGTAGGGCGAGCATGGTGAGCCACCACTCGTAGCGACGCTTGAGGATAATCATGACCATGTCGCCATGTCCTATGCCGAGCGAGGCAAAGTAAGCTGCCGTCTGGTCGCTCTCGCGCTTGAGGTCGGCAAACGTAAATATCTTCTCTTCGCCCTCGTCGTTGGTCCAGATGAGCGCCACCTTGTCGGGCTGCTCCTCTGCCCATACGTCCATCACGTCGTAGGCGAAGTTAAAGTTTTCGGGGATGTTGAAATGCAGATGCTCCCGATAGTCCTCCTCAGAGGTGAAACGGGTCTGCGTAAGAAATCGTTCAATCATTTTCTTATGTTGACAAGTGACAAGCGGCGGACAGACAAACGGCTGCCCTACTGCCAAACTAAATGACTATACACACAAACTTAACCTGCTGCTCGCCCACCGCTCTCATGCAGTGGGGCTTTGAGGCGTCGAAATAGATGCTGTCGCCCTCGTGCAGGGTGAGCACCTTCTCGCCGATGGTAATCTCCAGTTCTCCCTCAAGCACGAAGTCGAACTCCTGTCCCTCATGCGAGTTCTTGTTGTGGTTGGCGCTGCCTGGCAGCGGGTCTACGGTCACGAGGAAAGGGTCTACGCTACGGTCGCGAAAGCCGGCGGCAAGACTCTGATAACGATAGTCCTTGCGTCTGTCCACGCCGAGGCCCTGTCCCTTACGTGTGAGGAAATAGCCTTTCATGCGCGGCTCCTCACCGAAGAGCAACACATCGAGCGCTATGCCATAACGCTTTGATATCTTTGACAGGCGATAGACCGATGGGTCTGCCTCGCCCTCCTCCATCTTCAGATAGTGGTCGAGCGTCACGCCACACAGCTCGGCAACCTCTTCTGCCGGTATGTCGAGCACCTCGCGCAGCCCTTTCAGCCGCTGTCCAATCTGCTTTATAGATTCCCCCATAATAGTTGCATTTTGTTATTTGAGATTCAAAGTTAGTAATAATTTTCCAAACAAAAGGACACATAGTCTACATTTTGGCAGTTTTTAAGTAAAAAGCGCAAGGCAAGCGACATAAGTTTTTTTAGACATAGCCACAAATGACGGGACAACATGCTGTCTGCTATTAACAATTCGCATTATCAGCCATTTTCTTCAAGAAACTCCTTACCCCATATAAAGGCACGTTTGTTATATCCTCTTGCTTACGATAATCGCTCATGGAGAAGCGCAAGCCCTGCATATTTGGATTGTTAGCAAGTGTCGACTTCAACGATTTGGACTGAAGATTTTCTTCTGCCTTCACCTCTACAGGTACAACCTGAGTGCCTATTTGTAGAACAAAATCAAGTTCTAACTGGCTATTTTCTTTACTATAATAATAAATAGGTATATTGTGCAACGATGCCATTTGGCTACACACAAAATTTTCGGTAAAGTCGCCCTTTCCTGTATTATCATTGTTTTGAAGCAACAACAAAGCTGCAGGCGTTTTGCTCATCGCGCCAAGCAATCCACAATCCAATAAAAACAATTTGAAAGCGCTTATATCCTCATGTATTTTAAGAGGAAGGCCCAACATTTTTACACGATTTATCTTATACACCAAGCCAGCATCTATAAGCCATTGAATAGCCAATTCATAGTCTTTTGCTCTTGCACCTTGTTTCACAACACCATATATAAACTTTTTGTTTTCCTTTGCCAACTGTGAAGGGATAGAATTCCACACTTGATTTATTCTGATTACCTGTTCTGTAGGAGCATGCTTAGATATGTCTTTTTCGTATGCTCTAATTATTTCTTTCTGCACTTCCCTAACGGCATTGGCGTCATTGGTCTCGATGAATTTATTCACTGCTTCAGGCATGCCTCCTACCAAATAATATTCGCGCAGATGCTGTGTATAAAGCGTTCTTAGCGACTTTACGACATTCCACGTCCCCGATTGCAACAGCTCCATACGTTGTGTAAAGCCTCTTGCCCAAAGAAACTCCTCGTATGTCATTGGGAAAAGCTCTAATGTGTTGACTTTCCCAACAGGAAACGACTCTCCTTGATGAAGCGTCAAACCAAGCAATGAGCCAGCCACAGCCACATGATATTCAGGAGCATCTTCACAGAAGTACTTCAATGCATTAAGTCCACGACGCAACTCCTGAATCTCATCCATAACGATAAGGGTTTTGCCGGCCTGTATATTTACACCTGTAATAGCCCCAATAGTCAAGAGAATGCGCTCAACATTATAATCGGTTAAGAACAGATCTTTTACCATTGCATTATTATCACAGTTGATATATGCGATATTTTCGAACTCTCTTCGCCCGAACTCTTTAAGGATATAAGTCTTGCCTACCTGTCTTGCGCCAAGCAATATCAGAGGTTTTCTATCCTCCCTGTTTTTCCAAGCAATCAGGTCTTGCATTATAAATCGTTCCATACACAATATTATTTTGCCGCAAAAATACTGAAAAAGAATGAGATAGCAAAACAAATTACATTTTTATGAGGGACTTTTTGGCCAACTACCACACTTTTATGAGGGACTTTTTGACCAATCACCACATTTTTATGAGGGACTTTTTGGCCAACCGCTACACTTTTATGAGGGACTTTCCACAAAAACAAGAGTTTCACATATCGAAAGTACATATAAAAAGTGTTTGAGAGAAGAATGAGGAAAGTTTACTGGTAATCAGCTACTTTCCTCATTTTGATTAAAAGTGGAGAGGACAGACGAAGACGGGAATACGCCAAGATGAGACAGAGAAACGTTACCTATCCGTAACCTATACCCCAAATGGGGAATGTTGAGGTTCGGAAGAATAAGGAAGGTTACGAATTGAATTTGTTTTCCTTATGAAAATTAATTTTTTGCTTAAAAGAAACGCCAAACACCTCAAAAGTCCTGCTGCGCCTCCCGTTCTTATCTGCAGGCAGAGTTGACAAAATGATAGTGGCCCTTTGGGCTTGCCAAAGGGGCGTAGTGACGACGTCAAAGGGCCGTAGTGAGGCGGTCAAAGGGCCGTAGTGGGAACGCCAGCAAGCATTTAACACATGTTAAGAATTGGCGTCAGATTTTGCCGAGAAATAGTAGCAAAATGTCAGCAAAAGCGCAAAAGGAGTGACTTTATGGAAAATATGGAATGGCGTTGAAATAGCGTAGCAGGCAGTAAAGGAAGGAACAGGAAGAACAAGGTTAGGCTTTGAAACAAAAAAGTTTGCCGTCGCCATGTCCGACACCATTGCTTGTCAAAGCAAGAAGCCAGACTCGGCGACGGCAAACCCGTCTTATGTGCTGTCAACAGGACGGCACACCTTTATTTAATGCATATATCCCAACCAGCGAAGTATGTCGTTGAGGTTGGCGACCAGCATGAGCAGCATCAATATGCCGATGCCGATGTACTCGGCACGAATCATGAATGTCTCGCTGGGTTTGCGGCGTGTCACCATCTCGTAGAGCAGGAACAGCACATGACCGCCATCGAGAGCGGGGATGGGCAATATGTTCATGAAGGCGAGAATGATGCTGAGGAAAGCGGTCATCAGCCAGAACGAGTGCCAGTCCCACACGGGTGGGAACAGGCTACCGATGGCACCGAATCCGCCGAGCGACTTGGCGCCGTCTGCCGAGAACACATATTTCATGTCGCCGACATATCCTGCCAGCACGTCGCAGCCGTACTTAGCGCCAGCGGGGAACGAGGCGAGGAATCCGTAGTCGACATGTGTCGGCTTGTAGTAGTCGAGCAAGGGCTTCACGGTGAAGCCAAACTCCAGCTTGTCGCCGAGCACCGCCTTTGACGTGATGGTGTCGTTGTGCTGCGAGAGGGTCATGCTACCCTTGTCTGCATCGGTGTTGCCGCCGAGCGCCATACCCGTCAGCGTGCGCACATAGCTTATCGTCAGCGTGCGCGCTGCCATACTGTCGGCATGAGTCTGTGCTGCTGCGAGCATGTCGCGGCAGCGGTCCACCTCGTTGGTAAACTCGTTGTATGAGTCTACAGCCTTACCGTTTACCGCCACGATGCGGTCGGCACGGCGCAGCCCCATCTTCTTGGCGTTGCTGCCGTCAACCACGCTGTCTACAACGGCAGGGAGGAACGGACGCGCAAACTGCGGTGTGCTCTTGAGCATGCCCAGCAGGTTGATGTCGCCGGGGAGACTGATGCTCATGGGCTTGCCGTCGCGCACGATGTCGGCACGCTGTGCTGTGGAGAGGGCGCGGAACATGTCTGCGTCAAACTCTTTGAACTCGCCGTCTTCGGTGCCGACGAGTATGTCGCCGTCGTGGAAGCCGAGAGCCTTTGCCTCGGCATTGAACTTCATGCCCATGGTCATGTGCTTGGGGTTGATATAGTCGTCGCCCCAATAGAACAGACACATGGAATAGATGAACAGTGCGAGCAGGAAGTTGACCAATACGCCGCCCACCATGATGAGCAACCGTTGCCACGCCGGTTTAGAGCGGAACTCCCACTTCTCGGCAGGCTTCTTCATCTGCTCGGTGTCAAACGACTCGTCTATCATGCCCGATATCTTGCAGTAGCCGCCTAAGGGCAGCCATCCCACACCGTAGGTGGTGTCGCTGCGCTTGGGTTTGAACTCGAAGAGGTGAAACCAGGGGTCGAAGAAGAGGTAAAACTTCTCCACTCTTACGCCGAAGAGCTTGGAGAAAAAGAAGTGTCCGCCCTCATGGAGCAGCACAAGGATGGAGATTGCCAGCATGAACTGCAGCAATCTGATAAGAAATATTTCCATTGGTGTAACGCTGTTGCTTGTTGTTCTATTGTTTACTATTATTGTCTACGGCTCATCGCTGTGCCATCAGCTCGGCTGCTATGCGGCGCGCCTCGGCGTCGGTGGCGATGTATGTGTCGTAGTCGGGGGTGGCAGAGAAGGTGGCGCGTGCCATGGTCTGCTCTATAATCTCGCCCATGCCGAGGAACGAGCAGCGGCCCTTGCGGAACCCTTCGTTCACTATCTCGTTGGCAGCATTGACGATACACGGCATGTTGCCGCCGCGCTTTATAGACTCGAAGGCAAGGGCGAGGCAGCGGAACTTCTCCAGGTCGGGCTCGAAGAACTCGAGCGGCTGCTTGAACAGGTCGAGGCGGTCGCCGTCGAGGGGCAGACGGTCGGGGAACGAGAACGCATACTGTATGGGGAGACGCATGTCGGGCACGCCGAGCTGCGCCTTCACGGCTCCGTCGCAGAACTGCACGGCGCTGTGTACGATGCTCTGTGGGTGGACGAGCACCTGTATCTTGTCGGCAGGCACGCCGAAGAGCCACTTCGCCTCTATCACCTCGAAGCCCTTGTTCATCATAGACGCTGAGTCGATGGTTATCTTGGCGCCCATGTCCCAGGTAGGATGTTTGAGGGCGTCGGCGGCAGTGACGGTACGCATCTGGTCGAGTGTGAACTTGCGGAACGGTCCGCCAGAGGCGGTGAGCAATATCTTCTCGATGGGGTTGTCGCCCTCGCCTACTATGCTTTGGAATATGGCTGAGTGCTCACTATCGACGGGCAGGATGGGGGCGTGGTGCTCGGCGGCAAGCCGGCAGATGAGTTCGCCTGCCACAACGAGGGTCTCCTTGTTGGCAAGACATATCTTCTTATGGGCCTTTATGGCATGGATGGTGGGCGCCAGTCCCGAAAATCCGACCATGGCGGTGAGCACCATGTCGATGGGTTCGGCCTCCACAATCTGGCACAACGCCTCTGCTCCGGCGTAGACCTTTATGTCGGGCTTGTCGGCGAGCAGCTCCTTCAGGCGCTCGTAGTGGGCGTCGTTGGCTATCACCACGGCAGCAGGATTGTACTTGCGTGCCTGTGCCGCCAGCTCGTCGACGCGGTTGTTTGCCGTCAGACAGTAGGCTTCATACAGGTCGCTGTGCTGCGAGATGACGTCCAGAGCCTGGGTTCCTATCGACCCCGTAGAGCCGAGTATGCATATTTGCTTTTTCATGAGTGTCGTTGTTGTTGGTTGTTATCGGGTCGCGCCGTGTCAGTCTAACAGTCCCTCGGGAATGGTCATGGTGACGGTGCGCGCCGCGGTGTCGATGACGGTGATGAGGTCTTCGTGCGCCGGCACATACACGGTGTCGCCCTCGGCACGGCGGACGGAGAACAAGAGGTTGACAGTGGTGTCGTCGACCTCGTCTATGGTGCCGACTGCAGCGCCCGAGGTGGCGTCGACAAGCGTCATGCCGGTCAGCGCATGCCACGACAACAGGCCGTCGCCATCGCCTTCTGCCTGGCGCGGATAGTAGACGTCGCAGCCTGTAAGCTCGCGTGCCGCGTCTTGGGTGTCGACGTCGCAGAACTTCACGAGGGCTGTTTCGTTGCCCTTGAAGCGGTACTCCTCCATGAAGAACGGTACGAGTATGCCGTCGATAGAGAGCATCAGGCAGTCGGCATCGTCGCGGTCGAACACGTCGTCGGCGAACATCATGGTCACCTCTCCGCACACACCGTGGGGCTTGCCTATCTTGCCTATCTTGTAGTAGTCACCGTAGTTCATGGCTGTTTATCTTTTTTTGCCGCGGCGGCGTTCCTGTTCCTTCACCTCCACACGGTCGAACTTGAATGTCGACAGGTCGAGCTGCACACGTCCGTCGGTGAAGCCGGCGAGGTCTGACGCCACCTTCTCGTCGTCGGTAGAGCCGTGTCCCCACAGCACGAGGTCGCGCTTCATCTGGTTGGCGGCAAGGCGCACCAGCTCGTCGTACTCGCGGCCTTTCTCCATGGTCTTCAGTTTCTCAAACACTTCAAACATCATGTTGCCGTAGTGGCGCACGGGTATGCGCTTCATGGGGTAAGCCATAGGTTCGGGCTTGGAGGCGATGGTCGTCGCCTCTGCCATGTCGTAGGGGTAATCTATGTCGAGTTTGAAGCCGCTCATCAGCGCCAGGTGGTCCCACAGCTTACGGTCGTAACCCTCGGTCTCGGCGGGCTGCGGGAACATGCGCTTCATAATGGCTACTATGGAGTTGGCACAGCGCTGGCGCTCGGCACGATCGGTGAGCGTCATGGCATAGTCTACCATGCTCTGCACCTCTCGTCCGTACTCGGGCAGCAGCAGCTTCTCGCGCTGGGTGTTATAGTCCAGTCCTTCTATTTCCATTTGTCTGTTGTGTTGTTTGTTTACAAAAGTGTTGCAATCAGGCGTCATGCGCCGCACGGCTTAGAGCAGTTTCTTCGGCGTCTTGCTGACGAAGTCTTTGAGATAATAGGGCACAAAATATGCCACGTCTTCGTAGCGCTCCTGTGCTATGCGCTTCTCGGCAAGCGGGAACATCCACTTCGCCTCGGGCACGATGCCCTCGATGAGGTGGGCATTGGGGTGGTTGATGACGTCCATGCACTTAGCGGCGCCGTTGCCGAAGAAGTAGACGGGTCCGCGGTCGAGGTACTCGCGATAGGTGTCGGCTGTGACGACGTCGGCGCCAATCTCTCTCACCTCACGCAACGAGCGGTCGTAGATGGCGGCATAGACCTCCATGCGACGCGCGTCAATCATGGGACAGAGCAGCGCATTGTCTTCCATATCATCGTGGCGCAGCAGCACGGGCACGCAGAGCAGCTCGAGAGTTGGCACCGCCACAAGCTTGAGGTCCTGACCTACGCACACGCCCTTTGCCATAGACACACCGATGCGCAGGCCCGTATAAGAGCCGGGGCCGCAACTCACCGCCACGGCGTCGAAGGGTATGGCATGGCTATCGGCAAACGACATGGCTTCGTCAACGAACACACCGAGCTTCTCGGCATGGTTGGGACCTGTCTTGTCTTCATCGTAATAGATGCAGGCGCCGTCTTGGCTCACTGCTACGGAGCACACATCGGTGCTCGTGTCAATATTCAATATACACGACATGTTTGTAAAGATGTTTTCAAGAAATGCCAAAAACACTGCAATGCCCCGCAAAAACTGTAAGCGGCACGGCGTTGCAAAGTAAGCACTTCTACCAATATATAATGCAAAGGTACATTATTTATCGTCAAACGAGACGCTTTTATCAGAAATTAACTTAATTGCCGACAATGTGTCAACAATCAGGCGGAGGGGCGGAAAGGATGGAGATAAAAAACAATGTCTGTCTACGCAGCGTCTCACGCCACGCAGACAGACATCGGGTCTGCTTGAGAAGTTGCATGTAGAGGACATGCAAAAGCTGGTTTATCAATATTCGGTCTTGCTGTCGCTTTGCGCCCACATGGCAAACGCCTTCTTGCCTTCCTCGCGGAGCAGCGGCACCATGGGTTTGTGACGGTCGGCGGGCTTGAGGTCGAACTCACGATAGATGAACTCGTCGTCGAAGCCGATGGCGGCAGCGTCGACACGGTCGTTGGCGTAGTATATCTTGTCAAGGTGTGCCCAATAGATGGCGCCGAGGCACATGGGACACGGTTCGCAGGACGTAAAAATCTCGCAACCGCTAAGGTCGAACGTGCCAAGACGCTCTGCGGCGCGACGTATGCAGTTGACTTCGGCATGGGCAGTGGGGTCGTTGTCGATGGTGACACTGTTTGATGCCTCTGCAATGATGACGCCGTGGCGGGCAATGACAGCGCCAAAGGGTCCGCCACCATTTCTCACACTCTCTTCCGACAGGGCGATGGCCCTGCGCATAAGTTGGTTGTTGTCCATATTCTTATTACTTATTACGCATGTCTGCGACATGCTGTCTGTTAACGATATTTATTTGACGGCAGGCAGACTCGTCGTCGGTGTCTGCCGCCGCGAATGGGTTTTACGCCGCTAATTTACTAATTATTCTGCAAATCGGCAAGACAATCGGTTTTTTATCACTACCTTTGTCTTGCGCCACACAAAGGCGGCGACTTCTTTTCATGACAATGACAACACAACCAAACGATAATACTGACACGCGGAAGGTGAAGGGACGGTTTGCACCTTCGCCCACAGGACGCATGCACCTCGGCAATGTGTTCAGCGCACTGCTGTCGTGGTTGTCGGCGAAAGCGCAAGGTGGCACATGGCTGCTGCGCATCGAAGACATAGACCCACAGCGGTCGCGCGACGAGTTTGCCGACCTCATCATGGACGACCTGCGGTGGCTCGGCCTTGACTGGGACGAGGGACCGTACTGGCAAAGTAGGCGCGGCGACATATATGAGCGTTGTCTCGCCATGCTCGACAGCCGCCACATGACTTATCCCTGCTACTGCACGAGAGCCGACATACTGGCTACTCAGGCGCCACACGAGAGCGACGGGCGTGTGGTCTACAAGGGCACGTGCCGCCATCTGGCGCCGGGGATGCGTAAGGGGGCTGCAGCGGTGCGTATGAAGGTGCCTGACGAGGGCGAGGGCATTGTGAGTTTCATCGACGGACACTACGGCAAGCAGACCGTAGACCTCACCACTCAGTGCGGCGACTTCATCGTACGACGCAAAGACGGGGCATGGGCTTATCAACTGGCAGTGGTCGCCGACGATGCACTGATGGGCATAACGGAGGTAGTGCGTGGCCGCGACCTGCTGCTATCGTCGCCTCAACAGATTTACTTAGCACAGGAATTGGGATTCACGCCACCACATTTCACGCACTTGCCGTTGCTCTGCAACACCGCTGGACAGCGGCTGTCGAAACGCGACCGCAGCCTCGACATGGCGGCACTGCGCCAACGCTTCACGCCGCAACAGCTCATAGGACTGCTGGCTCACGCTGCAGGGCTGCGCCCCACGGATGGGCCTGTGTCGGCGCAAGAGCTTATAGACACTTTCTCCTGGGACAAAATAGGCACCGACGACATCGTGATAGACACGACAAAGCTGTGAGAAGCGGCGCAAAAGAGGCTGGCATAATGATGGCGAGAGAGGCTTAATACGGTAAGAATGGTGGTTGCTTGCCGTACCAGCGGGGGCTGTTAGCTGCGCAGAATAGAGATTTTAGCCGTGCCAGCAGAGGCTTCCAAAATGTCAAACGAAGCCCCTTTCAAGTTGCATTTTGGACATATTAGCATAATTTTTGGCAACATTTTCTACTTAAATACGTTTTTTCTGTCATTTTTTTGGTAGAAAGGCGAATATCAGATAAATTTGCAAACAAAGACTGATGGCAGTGACGGTGGTCACAACGTCGGTCAATAAAGTTTTTAAACATTAACTTCAAAACAACATTAGCTATGAAAAAGTTAATCGCTATCGCAGCGCTGATGCTCTCATCAGTAGCTACATTTGCTCAGCAAGCAGTTGGTTCAATCTCTATTCAGCCTAAGTTGGGTCTTAACATCGCATCTATCACAAAGGGCGAAGACACCGACCCGCGCTTCGGCGTTGTAGCAGGTGCAGAGTTTATGTACCAGGCAAGCGACATCTTAGGTGTTAGCTTCGGAGCTCTCTACTCTATGCAGGGATGCAAAGGTAAGGAGGAAGGCGTTGACGCCACATTCAAGACAGACTACATCAACATTCCTATACTCGCCAACGTGTACGTTGCTAAGGGTCTGGCTGTAAAGCTCGGTCTGCAGCCCGGCTTCTGTGTCAACAACAAGATAAAGTTTGAAAAGGATGGTACAAAACTTGAAACCGACGGCTTCGACGAGAACACCGTAGACCTGTCAATGCCTATCGGCCTGAGCTATGAGTTCGACAACATCGTTATCGAGGGTCGTTACAACTTCGGTCTGACCAAGGTTTGGAAGGACATGGACAACAAGAACAGCGTGTTCCAGTTCACAGTAGGATACAAGCTGCCGCTCTAAAGCCGACCAATCAAGTTCCTTTTAAAGCGACAACTAAGTTCCGTTAAAGCGTTAAACTGGTTCCTTTTAAGCGCCCAACGCTAACGCGTCGCGTAGCAATCGTTGATAGAAAGAGCGCTGATAGCTTTATGCCATGTGGTCTTAGCTACTACAATGCTCAGCGATAGAGGCGAAACGTAGGAACAAGAAAATAACGAAAAAGAAAAGGAGGACATACGCCGCCGCACCAATCAGTGCTGGCTCTGTATGTCCTCCTTTATTTTTTGAAAGTAACAATGTGGTGCGGCGCCACGCCGTAACGTAAGGCATTGGAACCGCACTACAATAGTGTTATCGTGCTATCTTGAAAGAACGGCCATCCTGACGCACAATCACGATGCCACGACTACGGTCTGAAGCCGGCAACTGACGGCCGTCTGTGCTATAGATTGTGTACGGACGAGAGGGGTCGAAGCCCTTTGTCACCGCCACTTTATCGATAGCTGTCGGCACCTTTGTACCGACTACAGTGAGACTTTCAATCTGCCATGTGCCAGCGGTGGATGTCGTTCCGCGGTAGCCGAACTCTATTTTTATCTTCTTACCGACAAATTCGTCGAGGCTGATGTCGCCTGAGTTGACATTGGTCCAGTCGTCGCCAGTAGACCATTCGAAGCCTTTTATACGCGTCTCAACACCGTCACACAGCACCTTCACAGTGAGATAGTCGTCGAACGGCTTACAGTAGCGTGCCACATGGCTGAAGTACATTCGCGCCGACGACATGCCAGCGAGGTCTATCTCAGGAGTGGTGAGTGTGCCCTCAGATGCATATTTTGTGGGGTACTTGTCGCTGGTGTTGGTCTTAATGGCTCCCGTGGCAACCCATCCGTAGCTATTGTTGCGTGTCCATACGTCTACTCCTTCTTTCGGCTGGAGCTGACTCACAGACACACAGCCACCGTCGTAGGAGTGGTAGTTGGAAGTATAGAGTTTTTGCTCGGCTACCAAGCCACCGCTAACCCACTCACCCGAGCGCAACGTCTTGTCGATATTGAACTCGTAGTCAATGCTGTCGCCCCACACATACTGCATGAGGTTGGGGAAGTCGATATAAGGATTGCGGTTACCCTGTATCTCACACACCGCGTTGTTGCGGTCGATCTCCGTCTTATCCACCGCATCATCGAGCGCCCATTCAATGTAGAGATTGTACGCCCACTCCTTAAACGTGGGCCATGCACCAGTGGTAAGTGAGTTTTTTGCCTCCTTATTGGTCCACGCGTAGTCTTGGTAAGCGGTCACCATATACATGTAGTCGCGTGCAAAGTCGCCCTTCCACTTGTCGTCTGGCTCCCACACCTTGAAGCCACCAGAACTGGTTCCGACCACAATGCTGCCGTTTTCGTAAGATACATCACGTGCCACAACGCCCATTCCGAAGTTGCTCTTGGCACTGTTGGCTTTCGCATCGCTGGGCATAAGGTTGAAAAGGTCGCAGTAAGCCTGTGTCGTTGTGCCGCCCCACCAGCTCTTGGGGAACGAGTGTTCGATATTCATACCACCGACAGAATTGCCACGGCTGCCGAACATACGGTCTTCGTTGCTATAGCGGTCGATAACATGGCCGCTGTTGTTATCGGTCACATAGAATCCCCACCACGTTTTGGCAGCGCCCGAACCGTATTCGAGCACATTGGCTTCACGTATTATCTCGTGCAGGGCTGTCTTCAGTTCAGCACCTTTCTTGCCATTGACCGATGCGTAATAGTCTCTTGGAATCTGTGCCACGGCGGTTGTGAAAGAAAGCACGACGCATGCCAACGTCAGCGCCCTCGCGGTTAATCCTTTCATCATAGTCATTTTCTTTCTTCGTTTGTTTATACGGGTTAGTAAACAATTGGGAATTCAGCAGACGACGCTTTTATATTTAAGCGGAAGCCACCAGCCCAATCAGGCGACAGGAGTCAGCCATCAAGCGGAAGCCACGAGCCCCATCAGGCGACAGGAGTCAGTCCTCAAGCGGAAGCCACCAGCCCCTTCAGGCGACAGGAGCCAGTCCTCAAGCGACAAAATTTCACCTTATATTAATATACCGTTCATCAGCGGAAAAGAGGAGAGCAGATGCCGACCTTTCAACAAAGCGACAAATGCCGACCCTACAGGAAACAAAAAAGCAGCAGTAAATACTCCAAAGGTGAGTGATTTCTGCTGCTTTTTGTCGTCGGTGACGTGCTTGTCTTTTTTCAAAGACCATGTCGGATTTACTTTCCGTGGTGCTCGTCAGATACTGTCAGTTTCTTGCGGCCATGTGCGCGGCGAGAAGCCAGTACGCGACGACCATTCTTTGTAGCCATTCTCTCGCGGAAGCCGTGCTTGTTCACTCTTCTTCTGTTGTGCGGCTGAAATGTTCTTTTCATCGTTCTATTTTTATTTTATTTGTTATTGTTCACGCTTTGGGCTGCAAAATTACTCATTTCTTTTGAATTAACCAAGCATATTGAGAATTTTAGCAGAAATATTTAGGTTTTTTTCCAAATTTACCGTACCTTTGCAGCGCATTTGGAAAGACGACGAGAATTTTTTCTAAAGTTTTAATACTAAAAAGGATATGATTAATTCACAAGACATCAAGATGGGAACATGCATCCGCATGGACGGCAAGCTGTTCTTCGTCATCGACTTCCTGCACGTGAAGCCCGGAAAGGGTAACACCTTCATGCGTGTGAAGTTGAAGAACGTTGTTGACGGACGTGTGCTGGAGCGCCGTTTCGACATCAGCGAGAAGTTGGAGGACGTGCGCGTAGAGCGTCGCCCCTACCAGTATCTCTACAATGAGGGTGAAGACTACATCTTCATGAACCAGGAGACATACGACCAGATACCTATTGCCAAAGACCTCATCACTGGCGTTGACTTCATGAAGGAAGGCGACGTGGTTGAAGTAGTGTCTGATGCTTCCACAGAGACCGTGTTGTTCGGCGAAATGCCCGTCAAGACTGTGCTCCGCATCACCCACTCTGAGCCGGGCATCAAGGGCGACACCGCCACCAACACTCTCAAGCCCGCCACACTCGAGACAGGCGTAGAGGTGCGTGTACCCCTGTTTGTGAACGAGGGCGACCTCATCCAGGTTGACACTCGCGACGGCAGCTACCTGCAGCGCGTTAAGGAGTAAGCCAACATTGACTTACGAAACATATTAGCCCTATAGCTTGAATGGCTTATAGTTTATGTGGCGCGGCCACCGTTTTGCGGTGACCCAAGGCATAAGCTGTAAGCCATTTTTCATATAACGACAGCGAAAAAGATAGCATTCGGTAGAGCATAAACAAAGCCGTCGGCATTACAAAACAAAGTCTGCGGCAGTACAAAGCAAAGTCTGCGGTAGTACAAAGCAAAGTCTGCGGCAGAGCTTAAGCGCCCCATCTCCAACAAGAAACCTACCAAACGACAACACCAGTCCGGCGCCATCGCCGGCAGACCACCATCATAACAACGACATGAAATACAGTTTCATCATTCCCGTCTACAACCGCCCCGACGAGGTGGACGAGCTGCTCGCAAGCCTCACGCGGCAGACCATCAGCGGATTTGAGGCAATAGTAGTAGAAGACGGCTCCGCCATACCCTGCCGCGACGTGTGCGACAAGTACGCCTCGCAGCTCGACCTGCACTACTACGCCAAGCCGAACTCTGGTCCTGGACAGAGCCGCAACTACGGCGTAGAGCGCGCCACTGGCGACTATGTCATAGTGCTCGACAGCGACGTGGTGCTGCCCAACGGCTACCTCAAAGCCGTTGACGATGAGCTGCAACGCGAGTCTGCCGACGCCTTTGGCGGTCCCGACTGTGCCCATCCGTCGTTCACCCCCACCCAAAAGGCTATCTCCTACAGCATGACCTCCTTCTTCACCACTGGCGGCATACGCGGCGGAAAGAAGAAACTCGACAAGTTCTACCCCCGTTCGTTCAACATGGGTCTGCGCCGCGATGTCTACATGCAGTTAGGCGGCTTCTCCAAGATGCGCTTCGGCGAAGACATCGACTTCTCCATACGCATCTTCAAGGCAGGATGCCGTTGCCGTCTGTTCCCCGAAGCATGGGTTTGGCACAAGCGCCGCACCGACTTCCGCAAGTTCTTCCGACAGGTCTACAACTCAGGCATAGCACGCATCAATCTCTACAAGAAATATCCCGAATCACTGAAACTCGTCCATCTGCTGCCGATGGTGTTTACTGTCGGCGTGCTGACGCTCATGCTACTGCTCGTGGCAGGCGTAGCGTTGTGGCTCTGCGACAGCGCCAATTCCACCCTCGGCGCTACCGTCACAGCCGTAGCACTACTGCCGCTGCTGCTCTATTCAGCCATCATCTTCGCCGACTCCTCACGTCAAAACCACAGTCTGTGGATAGGATTGCTCAGCATACGCGCCGCCTTCACACAGCTCATGGGCTATGGCTTCGGATTCATCAACGCCTGGTGGCGACGCTGCGTGCGCGGCAAAGACGAGTTCTCCGCATTCAACAACACCTTCTATAAGTAATAGACGGCAGAAACAGCCCCACCCCCACAGACATGGACTACGACAAACTACGCATCACAGACTGGGCGATGGAAGACCGCCCGCGCGAGCGACTGATGGCGCAAGGAGCAGCGGCGCTGTCAAACGCCGAGCTGCTCGCCATACTCATAGGCTCCGGCACACCGCGCATGACGGCAGTGGAGCTAATGAAACTGCTGCTCCACGACTGCAACGACAACCTCAACACGCTCGGCAAAAAGTCGCTCGCCGACCTCATGGCATATAAGGGCATAGGCGAGGCAAAGGCCGTGGCAATAATGGCAGCCTGTGAGTTGGGCAAGCGCCGCCAACGCGAAAAGGCGGAAGAACGGGCCAACATCGATTCGGCACAAGCCATCTACGACTACATGCACACACGCATGCAAGACCTCGATGTGGAGGAGGCGTGGGTGCTATTGCTCAACCAGCACCTGCGACTCATACGTGCCGTGTGCATATCCCACGGCGGCATCAGCGAGACAGCGATAGACGTGAGGGTGATATGTCGTGAGGCAGTGCTTGCCAACGCCACCGTCGTAGCGCTCTGCCACAACCACCCCAGCGGCAACACCACACCCAGCAGCGAAGACGACCGCGTGACACGCCACGTGATAGAGGCATGCAGGACCATGCGCCTACACTTCCTCGACCACGTCATCGTCACCGACGGCGGCTACTACTCCTATCAGGAGTCAGGAAAAGCCTGACCACACGCTGCCGCCACCATTACCATTCCAACAACAAGAAAGACAAAAGAGAGAAACAATATGAAGACACTTCACAATCTTATGGCATGGGCCATGATGCTCATTGCCACAATGTCGGCTGCCTCATGCAGCGACAACGACAACGACGAGACCGTGCCTGCCGGCGTCGCGACAGAGATGGCAGGCACATACCAGAGCCTCATCACCTACGGCAACAACCTCTGCACGTCTGCCATGACCGTCACCCTGACCCCCACCGAGGTGACATTCGCCATACCGGTACGTGAGATTCTGCCATCGGTCATGAAGGCAGAAGACGGACTGGAAGAGGCGCAGCAGACCGTGCAGTGCAACAGCGTGACAGCCACCCACACTCCCCTGCGCTACCACTCGTCAGTGGCGACATTCATAATAGCCAACCAGACGGTAAACTTCACCTACTCCATCGCTGGCAAAAAGCACACGGGCAGCGTCACCATAACGACGCCCAGCATTGCCTACAACACCTCCACACACAAGATGAGCCTCGGCTTCACCGTCGATGCGGTAAGCCTCGACCGCGCCAACATCAGCGGATATGAGAAGCGCGAGATATACATGCAGGAGAGCGAGAAGAAGTATTGAAAAAAGAAAGAACTATAGAAATAAAAAGAAAGAGCTATAGAAACAAAAAGAAAGTACCATAGCCCCCTCACAACAAACACAAAGCGCCACCGCGCTCGACACTGGTCGGGCACGGTGGCGCTTTCTTATTGCTACTATTATATATCCGTTACAGCTCCTTGTTGATAGCCGGCACGATGATGGCCTCCATCACGTCGTAGCCTTTCTCGTTAGGATGCACGGTGTCGGTCTGGTACTCCTTCTTCATGCCCAGGCCGTCGTCGGAGAGCATGGCGGTGAAGTAGTCGACATACTGTATCTTGTTTGCCTGGCAGTAAGCCTTCACACGGTTGTTGAGATGGCGTATCTTCGCCATGCCGTCGGTTATGGCAGGGCGCCAGCCGAAGTTCTGCGCAGGCAGCGTGGAGCACAGTATGACCTTTATCTTGTTGGCGCGCGCCATGTCAGCCATAGCCACCACGTTGTTGAACGTCTGGTCTTCGTCATACTTGCCAGTGTTCTCGGCAATGTCGTTGGTGCCATAGTTTATCACCACCACTTTCGGTTTCAGCTCTATCACGTCCTGACGGAAGCGCAGCAGAAACTGGTATGAGGTCTGGCCGCTAATGCCGCGACCCACATAGCCGTGGCTCTTGAAGAAGTCGGGGTGCTTGGCAGCCCAGATGTCGGTTATCGAATTGCCCATAAACACCACGCGCTTGTCCTTCTTACCCACGGCGGGCAGCTCGGCATTGGCTTTGGCGTAACGGTCGAAGTTAGCAAACTCATGGCTCTGTGCAGAAGCAGAGAGCACACCTGCAAACAGCAGGGCGGCGACAAGCGTGAGTGACTTGCGCTGCAAGGAAACAATTCTTCTCATAAAATAAGTCTTTAGCGGTTTTATCATTAAAGTTTTGTAAGTCGTTCTACCCATCTGGCAGCGACAGGCCACAGGCTGCCACACATACAGCACGTCACGCCACAGCCGACAGCGACAGCTACGGCTGGCTCTCACCCTCGACATACTCCTCGAGCAGAAGATGCTCGCCGTCGAACACCACATAGGTAAACTGCGTTATCCAGTCGCCTATTATCATCATGCGACACTTACGCGAGAGGAACAAGTCAAGTTCTATATGGCGGTGGCCATAGATAAAGTAGTCGATGTCGGAGTGGGTCTTCATATACTCCTTCGTGAAGAGCACAAGATGCTCTTTGTGCTCACCCATGTACTCCGGCTCGCCATTTTCGTCGTGCTTCTTACGGCTGTGCGAAGCCCAAGACAGCCCGAGCCACATGCCCCAGCGGGGGTGGATGGCGTTGAGCAGACGCTGACACACGCGGTTGTGGAACATCCGTCGCAGGAAGCGGAACTTCTGGTCAGGGTCGCCAAGACCGTCGCCGTGGGCGAGGAAAAACACCTTATCGCCAATCTCCGTGGTCAGAGGCTTGGTGTGAACCGTCATGCCGCACTCGTCATGCAGATAGCCATAGGTCCACAAGTCGTGGTTGCCAGTAAAGAAATGCACCTCCACGCCCATGTCTGTAAGCTCAGAAATCTTGCCGAGAAAGCGCGTATAACCCTTCGGCACCACATAGCGGTACTCGTTCCAGAAGTCAAACATGTCGCCGAGCAGATAGACCGCCGAAGCCTTGTGCTTTATACTGTCAAGAAAGCGCACAAGCCTACGCTCCTGCGTACGTGCGTGAGGTATCGCCCATGAACCGAGATGAGCGTCGCTGAGGAAATAGACGTTTTTCATAATGTCAAGTGATTATGGTTTCAAGTATAGCGCCCCGCCTGTCGGCAAGGCACCCGTTATAGTGTCGCGACAGCCGACACAGCATCGCCGTCGCATCAGTCGAAGCCAAGCTCCATGCGTGCCTCGTCCGTCATCATGCTCTTGTCCCACTCAGGCTCGAACACGAGATTGACGTTTGCCGACTTCACTCCCTCGATGCCATCCACCTTCTGGCGCACATCCTCGAGTATGAAGTCAGCGGCAGGACATGTCGGCGCCGTGAACGTCATGTCCACATCCACCGTTCCGTCGTCTGCCACCTCCACCCTATAGATAAGTCCGAGGTCGTAGATGTTGACCGGAATTTCCGGGTCGTAAACCGTCTTGAGCACATCCACAATGCGCTCTTCTATCTTTGTTCTTTCTTCCTGTGTCATGTTTTACCGTTTTTATCTTTTGCAAAGATAATGCCAGCGAGCGCAATGAAAACTTGTTTTCAAATTGCCGAGCGCAGCTTATCTTCTGCAAAGATAGCACTTTTTTTTAAACAGCAACACCACAGCCGTGAGAAAAGAAAGGAAATCCACCACAACGTGAACAAAATGGCGCCGCGACACGAGCAGCAGCCACACTGCCTTTCAAGGAGTCGTTTGCAGACGCTAAAATCGCACATAAGGGTTGGCAGAAAGCCACTACCCAGCACGACGAATACTACAACTACGACGCATGGTACTTCACTGCCGAGGAATCAATGTACTACCTTCTCAACGACTCCTACATGACCATCACTCCGCAAGACGGCGACGGCGGCTTCGCATCAAGCAAGTTCTACGGCTACTCTGAAGAGGGACAGACCGAGAGTCTCATCAGCCCGCGCATGGCTGTTGACGACGCACAGAACGTGAAGGTTTCGTTCTACTACTGGAACGCAGTGGCAGAGGCATTCAAAAACGAACTGAAGCTCTCTGTAAGCCGCGACGATGGCGACTGGGAGACCGTGCTTACCACCAAGCCTCTGGCCGAGGGCATGCCTCAGTGGGAGCAGTTCAGCAAAGTGTTGTCTGTGGCAGGCACCAGCGACCTGCGCATCAAGCTCGACGCCGTACGCCATGACGGTCCGATTGCGAACGTCACCATCGACAACATCAGCGTTGAAGCCACAACCGAGACAGGCATCAGCAGCGTCGTGACAGGCAACGACAGCCAGGCACGCACCGACTACTTCACCGTGTCGGGCACACGCATCAGTCGTCCCACAGCACCTGGCACATACATCGTGCGCACCGGTAAGGACGTGAAGAAGGTCGTACTGAAATAACGAAATCATAGCCATCGTCCTGCAACAGCAGGACACATAAACAAAGGGCAGTATGCTACGCAAGCGCGTAAACATACTGCCCTTTTTGTATTTTCTCTGTCCTTACCCCCCATCGCGATGCTGTCAGCGCACCTATTGGAGCGTTTCAATATGTCGCCCGATTGGGGTCAAAACACAAACAGGGTCTGTTGACAAAATGAAAGTACCCGTTTGGGCTTGTCACTACGGCCCTTTGGCGACGTCACTACGGCCTAATGACGTCGTCAAAGGGGCGTAGTGGGAACGCCATGTAGCTTTTAACACATGTTAAGAACTGGCGTAAGCAAAAGCGAAGAAAACATAGCAAAACGTCAGCAAAAGCGCCGTTTTGCTTTCTTCGCAGTCTACGCCGTTTCTCTCTATTTCACCACCACCTTGCGTGAGGTGCCGTCAGAGTAGCGCACGATGTAGAGTCCGCTTGTCGGGCGACTGGTCTTCATGCCGTCGGGGGTGTAGTAGCCGGTTATGGTCGGCTGCTGGCTACCCGTCACTGCGGCTATGCCTGTCTCGCTCTGCGGCACCACTCTCGATGCGGCGAAGATGTAGGCTTGTCCGCCAGAGATGCGTGTCACGGTGAAACCGGCAAGCTGCTTTGAGGCGTCGGCAATGAGGCTGTTTTCAAACAGGCAGTAGCGGAAGCGGTCGCTCAGCTTGTCGGTGCTGGTTTCGATATATCCTAACGACGGGTATGCTTCGTCGCCTTGCGGATTGGTGACCGACCAGTCGCGCACGTCTATGGTCTGTGCCTCCGACACTGTGCCGTCGGCGTAGTTGAGCACGACGCTCAGCTGGCTGGCTCCCGAGGTGCTTGTGGTGAGCAGATAGAGGTAGCCCGTCCGCTGTGGCGTGGCGAAGTTGATGCGTCGGTGCTCGCCTTCCTGCACCACCACGACGTTGTTTTTAGCGTAGTCGCCCAGCTGGTAGTCCACTTTTGCGGCAGATGTCAGCTTGCCGTCATTGGGTAGACCGCCGTTGTCGCGCACCGCTTTGGTGTAGAATGTGCGCCACGAGTCTATGGAACGTGTCACATGCGATGCTGCCGGCGTGGCTTCTACTATGATGTCGGCATTGCAGGCGCCGTCAGCGAGTGTCAGCGGCGCGGTCTTGAAGTCGGCGTCGCGCGGCAGCAGCTTCATGTCGAGGAACGCTACACGGCGGTGTATCCACTGCTTGAGATAGTTTATCTCGTCGGCGTAGCTGTTGCCTACGTAGTAGTTGGGCCACACCCATCTGCCAAACATCTTCCATGCCTGCTCGTTGCGGTCTATCGCTCCGCCACTTGTAAGCTGTGTTGTGAGCTCGTTTATCTTCGCTTCGATGTTTGCATCGGAATAGGCGCCCTGGCGATATTCCTTCCATCGTGCCTGCACCTCAGCCATAAAGGCAGGGTCGTCGAGCAGCTTCTTCCACCAGAACGGCACCTGCTGGTCGTCTGTGAAGCGGCTGTTGAAGTCGTACTGCCACAGGTTTGTGACGTTGCCGTCGTTGTAGTTGGCGTTGCCATAGGCAATGTTGAAGTCCCACAGCGTGGCTTGCCAACGGTTGTCGAGGCCTTCTTTTGCGGCGCGTGTGTCGCTATATTTATAGAGGTGGGTGCTGAGTCGGTAGCCGTCTATGTTGAACGAGAACTCCGTGCTCAGCATGTAGTCGATGAAAGAAGTGGTGTTTATGTACTTGCGATAGCCCACTTCAGGGTCGGTATAGTTGTCGAGTGTGAACGACGTCTCCATGTCGTTGATAGCCTTGTCTATGGCTTCGCGGTTGGCAGCAGGCATCTTCTGCAGATCTTCGCCGTCGGGGTCGTCGTACTGGTAGACCACGCTGCGCTGGTAGTTGGGCTGTCCGTCTTTTCCGAGCGGACGGTAGGGAGAGGTGTAGTAGATGACTTCGTCGTTGCGGTCTATCTCTACATGATAGTCGCCGGTGAGGTCGCCATCGTCAGAACCGGGGTCGTTGAGGTTTAGACGCGACATGCCTTTGCCGGGGCGCTCGCTCAGTATGTAGACGCCGTAGTATGTGCCATCGATCACTATCTCCACAAATCGCGAATGGGGCGTGTAGCCAAAGTAAGGACGTCCAAGCTCAAAGGTGAGCACGTCGCGAATCATGGACTTGTCAGAGTAGGGTGCGAGAAACGCCCAGTCGTTGTCTTTGCCCATGCCGAGAAGCTTCACCTTCTGCTTCTTGCCGCCAGCTTCGAGAGTCTGGGCGAGTGTCTTGAAACCGTAGGGTTTCTTGTCTGAGCTTGTGAACGAGGTGTTGCCGCGATATTTCAGGGCTATATATCCGTCGTAGTCGGCAAGCTGGTTGGGATGGGCTATGGTGTCGCCATAGTTTTTTCCGTCTTTGTTGTTGATTATTTTCAGCCGTGCCGTGATGCGCTCTTCGCGCTGAATGGTCTTTCCGCCGACGTTGATGAACGCGATAGGCAGGTTCGTCTCCGTGAGCTTCACGTTGCAGTTGTTTGTAGGGAGATAGTTGTCGGCGCGCTGGGCGATGGCGGTTGTGCATCCCAGTGCGGCGGAAAACAGGACAGAAAATAGTCGTTTGTACATACTTTAAATGGTTTTTGCGGCGGCGGTTATGCTGTTGCCACCGTGTGGTTTATAGTAAAAATTGGTGTCTCGCAAGGTCGGTTTTTCAGGAGGTAGGTAGTGATTTGTCGGTGACCGCTTATTTCAGGCAGATGGTTTTCACCACCTTGCCGTTATAGGAGTTTATCTTTATAGCTGCGGAGTCGGCGTCGTGCATCTGTGCCACGGCAAGACTGGCATACTGTCTGACCGAATAATATTGCGGCACATTGGCTTGGTCGTGACAGAAAGTGATGTGCGCCGTCAGTGTGCCGTCGGCGTTGCGCGTCATCTCGGTGAGCACGGCGCCGATGCTCTGGGCCTCGGTCTCGCTGCCGCTGTTGCCGGTCTTCAGGTCAAACGACATGTTGAGGTACTTGCGGTTGGACGACAGCCACAGGGCGACGGGGGTTACAGGGTCGGTCTTTAAGCTGGTGCCGATGTGCCACGACTTGATGTCGGGACACAGAACGTTACGCGCAGAGTAGACCTTTACAGGCTCTGCAGCGGTGCCACGGTGCTGCTGTGGCGACGGCGTGGCGTAGTAGACCAGCGCGCGATAGGTAGTGTCTGACTTCGTCATCCATGACACCCGTGGTGTGCCGGCGGCGTGCCATGTCTGCGACTCGTCGGTGACGAAGCTGCTCATGCGCGCCTGCCCGTCGGTCGTCACCTCCGCAAAGTCGGAGCGTAGGTACGAGTATTTACCGTCCCCCGCGTCATACTGTTCGGTGGTGCAAGCCGTCAGTGCTGCTGTTGCAATGGCAATGGCAGTGGCAGCCGCGCATGATAGTGATTTTATTGTCATGTCTTAACTATTAGCAGTCAGGCGTTCTTGATTGCGTGCAGGGTTGGCATACATCGTGAGTAAGCGCTCGCGGAGATATGCCTCGTCTTTGTTGGGCAGGTCAATTTTGCCCATCTGTTGTGCGATGTAAGCGTCAAACTGCGCCTTCTTCTCTGCCGTGTAATGGGCGGCATGGGCTGTTGTGCCTTCCAGCTCGTCGAGTGCAACGTAGTTGGAGGGGTAAAGGCGGTAGCGACGGAATATCTCTTCGTCGATGTGGGTTGCCACAGCGGTGAAGAATTCACCCTTCGGCATGTCGGTATCGAGGGTGTCGAGCCATGCGTCGATGCACGGTGCAGCGTCGTAATGGATGTGTCCCTTGAAGCCCATGATGCCTGTCTGCATGCTCACCACGTCGTCCATCGGACCTTTTTTCCAGTCGGGCGTGTCGCGTTTGAGCTGGAACTCGCGTGCCTTGAGGAAGTCGCAGGGGTCGTACTCGTAGCTGATGGCGAGCGGCACGATGTGTAGCGACTTGATGCGCTCTATATGGCTGCCCTCGCCACCCATTGCCATCATCTTTATGATGGCGTCTTGTGTGCGGTCGTTGGAGTCTTTGGCGCGTCCCTCACGCTGTGCTATCCACACGTTGTCGTGCTTCTGTGCTATGACGAGGTGCATGTATTCTGACAGGCGTTTGCTTGCCATGAGCATCTGACGCATAGGCAGACTGCGCTCCACGATAAACGATTTGTTTATGCGAACGAGGTCTTTGACCCACGGCAGCGACAGCAGATTGTCGCCGATGGCTATCTCACAGGTGGTCTTGCAGCCTGCGTCGACGAGCAGAACGTCGAGCAGTGCCGAGTCGAGCACAATGTCGCGGTGGTTGCTGACAAACGTGTAGCGTTTGTCCATGTCTATGGCTTCGACGTTGATGTCACAGCCGAGACTGGCCTTTTGCAGCAGATTCTTTATGAAACTGTAGCAGAACGCGAACTGGAAGTCAAGGTTGGTTTTGCACGACCGCATCTTCTGGGCGAGCTGTTCAAAGGGCACATCCTTAAACACTGCTGCCACAACCATGACAAACTGTTCGTTGCTGAGCAGACGGTCAAACACCTCTGGCAACTCCTCCGGCTCAAAGGGGCGGATGGAATCGAAGGGTTTTAGGATCTCTTTATCCATAAGTCAGGGGATTTTAGAACTGGTTTTCCACGATGTCGGTGAGCACATCCTTGATGTCAAGGCCTGCAGCGCGCACCTGCTGGGGTATGAAACTTGTGGCGGTCATGCCCGGTGTGGTGTTTATTTCGAGCATGTTTATCTTGTCATTGCCCTCCGCATCTTTGGTGATGATGTAGTCAATACGGATGATTCCGTTGCAGTGCAGGATGTCGTAGATGCGACTTGTCTCCTCCGCTACGCGCTTGGCGGTGGCGGGAGCGAGGCGGGCGGGAGTGATTTCCTGCACCTGTCCGTTGTACTTGGCGTCGTAGTCGAAGAACTCATTGGTCGTAACCACCTCTGTTGCAGGGAACACCACCGACTTGTCTTTGGTCTTGTAGCAGCCTATACTGATTTCGGTGCCCTTCATATAGCTTTCGATCATCACCTCGTCGCTTTCCATAAAAGCCACGCGAAGGGCAGGAGCGAGTTGGTCGGCGTTCTTCACTTTAGACACACCGAAGCTGCTTCCGTCGGCTGCGGGCTTAACGAAGCATGGCATGCCGAGACGCTTTTCTATCTCTTCCTCGGTGTATTTGTCTTCCTCACCACGGCGTAAGAGCATGCTGTCGGCAACGTTTACGCCGAAGCCGCGCAGGTAGTTGTTGAGCACATACTTGTCAAATGTCATTGCCTCTACGAGCACACTGCATGTGCTGTAGGGTATGTTGAGCAGCTCGAAGTAGCCCTGCATGAGACCGTTCTCGCCTGGTGTGCCGTGTATTGTGATGTAAGCGTAGTCGAAAGTCACTCTCTTGCCGTCGAGAAGGAACGAGAAATCGTTCTTGTCTACTCTCGCGGTGTCGCCGTTTTGCAGGTCTACGTTCCAGTTTTGACCCTTTACATCGACCATGTAAACGTTGTAACGCTCTTTGTCGAAGAATGAGTACAGTCCCTGTGCCGAACGTATTGACACGTCGTGCTCAGAGGAGTCGCCACCGCATACGATGGCAATGTTTCTTTTAATAGATTCCATTTGTGTTGAAAACTTTCTTTATGTTCTTTGCCTTATTTGCTTAGTCTTGTTTGCTCAAGACCTTTACCTTGTCTTTATTGGGGCTTATTACTGCCTGCTTTGTATGCCTTGAAATTTTCTGTACACTACGCCTTGTCAAGCGAAAGTGTCGTTTGTGGTGCCTTTGACGAAGCCGCGCCACTTCTCAATCAGTGCCGCGAGGTCGGCAGGAAGGTCGGAAGTGAAGTCCATCTGCTTCATGGTTTCGGGATGTTTGAAGCCGAGTGTGCGGGCGTGCAAAGCCTGGCGGTTGCATATTTTGAAGCAGTTCTGTATGAAAGCGCGGTAAGATGTGGAGCGGTTGCCACGCAAAATCTCGCATCCTCCGTACCGTTCGTCACCGAAAAGCGGATGTCCTATGTGCTTCATGTGGGCGCGAATCTGATGTGTGCGGCCCGTCTCGAGTATGCACTCGATAAGCGTAACGTAGCCGAAACGCTCTATTACACGCCAATGAGTGACCGCAGGCTTGCCCACACCAGAGTCGGGAGGCATCACCGTCATGCGCAGACGGTCTTTCGGGTCGCGTGTAATGTTGCCCTCTATACGGCCTTCATCCTCCACGAAGTTGCCCCACACGAGGGCGTTGTAGCTGCGATGGGTGCTCTTGATGAAGAACTGCAAGCTGAGGTTACACTTCGCTTGAGGTGTCTTTGCCACTACAAGCAGACCGCTGGTGTCCTTGTCTATGCGATGGACGAGACCCACTTCTGGGTCGTTGGGATTATAAGTCTTGAGGTCTTTGAGGTGCCATGCCACGGCGTTGACCAACGTTCCGTGGAAGTTTCCAGCCCCAGGGTGCACCACAAGTCCTGCCGGCTTGTTCACCACCATGACCTCATCGTCTTCATACACCACGTCAAGCGGTATGTCTTCAGGCTCAATCGTCGATTCGTGTCGCGGGCGGTCGAGCATCAATGTCACCACATCGCCGGGCCGAACCTTATAGTTGCTCTTCACCGGGCGGTCGTTGACATGAATAAAACCGGCGTCGGCGGCCTTCTGTATGCGGTTGCGTGATGAGTGCTGTAGCTTCTCACACATGAACTTATCGACTCTCATCGGCTGCTGACCGGGGTCTGCTTCAAAGCGGAAGTGCTCATACAGCTGATGGTTTTCGTCTTCGTCCAGCTCATCATCAAGCCTTTCCATCACGTCATCACAGCCGTATGGCGCGTCGTTGCTGTCGCATGGCACGTCGTCGGCTGCCACCTCGCTGTCAAAATCTTCTATTTCGTCTATGTTATATGTCATATATTATCTTTTTACTCTGCGTTTTCCTCCATCGGACCCGTCACCACTTGGAACTCGTCCACGTCGCCACCGTCTTCAAACAACACGTCGTCGCCGCCGCCATCGACAAAGTCTATGTCGTCGCTGCTGCCCACTTGACCGTTGCCGACCTGTATGGTCACAGGCGTGTCGACAGATATTTTGTCACCCGTCTGTCTCGGTTTGCCGTCTGCCACGATGCCGTAGACCCAGTCTTTCTCGCCTGTCACAAACTCAGGTTGCGTCAGTTTGAATCCCATCGACGTCAGTTTCGCCATGGCGTCGCGCAACGAACTGTTGTCTATCACGTCGGGCAACGATATCGTGGGCGAATGTGTGGCGTTGACAGTGACATATATTATATGCCCCGTCTTCACCTTTTCGCCCGCTGCCGGCGACTGTTCGAGAATGCAGTCTGGACCCAAAGCCTTCACATAACCCGTGTCGGTGACCACCACTTCAAGACCCGCATTTTCCATGATGTGGCGCGCGTCTTCAAACGATTTGTGCTTCACGTTGGGTATGATAACCTCTTCTCCGTGATGGGTATAGATGTCGAGGGCGAGCTGAACACCCCAGCACGCCAGTACCAGCACCACTGCCATGGCGGCAATGTTGCCCCATAGATATGAGCTTCGTAGTTTTCCGAAAAACTCAGATGTCTTCATTAGTTACGTTATAATGTTGTGATTATAGCAGGCAAGCAGCCCATTACGACCATCTCAGCGACCTATCAAAGACGCCAGCGCAGCCTTTCCGTGCCACCAGCGCAGCCTTTCCGTGCCGCCAGCGCAGCCCACTCGGTTCGCAATTGCCTATTTGGTGCAAAATTAGCACTATCTCTCCAATCGGCAAAGCGAATTGCGCTTTTTTAATAAAATAAGGTGTTATATCTTCATTCTGAACACCACCGTGTCGCGCTTGGCGTCCTGCACGAGCGACAATGTGCCTCCGCTCACACGCATAATCTGCCTTGCGAGCGGCAGCCCTATGCCGTTGCCGCCAGGCTTTGTGGTAAAGAACGGCACGAAAACATGTTGTGCCGTGTCGGCGTCTATTATGCCAGCGTTGTCGCAAACGTCCATAACCACCGAGTCGTCGCAGCCCGTATAGGCGTCGATCCACACCTTGCGCCCCTGCGACCCATGCACCTCGTCGGCAGCACACACCGCCTCGGCAGCGTTTTTCAGCAGATTAGACATCACGCGTGCCATCAGTCCCTCATCGGCATATACCAGCAAGTCGGCGGGACAGACGTTCACCTCCACCTCACACGGCGCGAGTCGAGCCATGCGTTCGGCAAAAGGTTTTACGTAGAAGAGCTTCGGTTGCGGCTGCGGCACATGCGTAAAGCGGCGATAGTTGTCTACAAACGCCATGAGTTCGCTGCCCGTACGGCTTATCGTCTCCAGTCCCTCGCGCTGCTCTCCAGTAGCCTTGCAGAGCAGAGTCTGGCTCAACGACGTGATGGGGGTTATCGTATTCATAATCTCGTGGGTGAGCACGCGAATCAATTTAATCCACGAGTCCACCTCACGGTTTGCCAATTCGCTGTTGATGTCGCTCACCGCGATGATGCGCACACGCTCGCCGCGCAGCGTGGTATAGGTCTCACGCAGCGACAGCGTGCCGTCGTCGAGGCGGCTGCGCACCTGGTCGAGATGCGTTAGCACCTGCCGTTGCAGCAGCACCGTGGCGGCATGGTTGTGTTGCAGAATGTGTCCCGCCGCGTCGGTGACCAGCAATCCCGTGCCCGCAGCGTCCATAATCTGTTCATAATACTTCTCGCGCTCCACCGCTTCGTCACGTGCGTGTGCCAGCACCAGCTTTATACGGTTCAGCGACCGGTTTAGCAAGGCGTCGTCGGT
>JALEVZ010000057.1 GCA_022788105.1 Prevotella sp.
GAAGGTTTTGGGTATGAAGGTTTCAACAAGGTTATTGAAACCTTTGAGAACCACAACGACACCATCATCAACTATTTTGAGGAAAGGCTACTAATGCATCGGCAGAGTCGTTTAATGCTAAAATCAAGGCTTTCAGAACACAGTTTAGGGGTGTAGGGGATATTAGATTCTTCATGGACAGGCTGGCAACACTTTAATCCAAACATACGGTGTTACCAACCGGAAAAATCCGCTGACCCGATACAACAGCCACACACATCCGACGAGGCAGCCTTACATTTCCTTCACAGAAGCCACTCACATCCACAGCAATCACCACACAACCAAACCGCCACCCCAACCCCACGACAACCACCACACAACCACACGACAACCACCAGCCCAACAACACGACAACCGCCACATAACCCCATAATAACCAACACATAAACACACAAAAATCGACCATTCCACTCCCCTTTCCGCCACCCTCAACAACGCTTTCCGAAAAGCAAGAAAAAAGGCAGATTTCGATGCCGTAAAACCACTTTTTTTTATTACCTTTGCATGTACAACTTTGCATTATCCAATATGGCAGAAATACAAAACAACGAAAGCAATTATTCAGCCAGCAACATCCAGGTGCTTGAAGGCCTGGAAGCCGTGCGCAAACGCCCCGCGATGTACATTGGTGACATCAGCGAGAAGGGTCTCCACCACCTCGTTAACGAGACCGTGGATAACTCCATCGACGAAGCAATGGCTGGCTACTGCACCCATATAGAGGTGACAATCAACGAGGACGAGTCCATCACCGTACAAGACAACGGCCGCGGCATCCCCGTAGACGAGCACAAGAAGCTGCACAAGTCTGCCCTTGAGGTCGTGATGACAGTGCTCCACGCCGGCGGTAAGTTCGACAAGGGCTCTTACAAGGTCAGCGGCGGTCTCCACGGTGTAGGCGTGAGCTGCGTCAACGCGCTCTCCACACACATGAAGTCACAGGTGTTCCGCGACGGAAAGATATACCAGCAAGAATATGAGAAGGGCAAACCGCTCTACCCCGTAAAGGTAGTCGGCGAGACCGACCTGCAGGGTACACGTCAGCAGTTCTGGCCAGACCCAACCATATTCACTACCACTCACTACCAGTGGGACATCATTGCACGCCGCATGCGCGAGCTGGCATACCTCAACGCCGGCATTAAGATCACGCTGCGTGACCTCCGTCCCGACGAAGAAGGCAAGACCCGCGAGGAAGTGTTCCACGCCAAAGACGGGCTGAAAGAGTTTGTGCGCTACGTAGACCGTCACCGCACCCACCTCTTCGACGACGTCATCTACCTCAAGACCGAGAAGCAAGGCTTCCCCATAGAGGTGGCAATCATGTACAACACCGACTACTCGGAGAACATACACTCCTACGTCAACAACATCAACACCATAGAGGGCGGTACACACCTCACCGGATTCCGCGCAGCACTCACCCGCACACTGAAGGCATACGCCGACAACGACCCCGTCATCTCAAAGAAGATAGAGAAGGCAAAGATAGAGATTGCTGGCGAAGACTTCCGCGAAGGCCTCACCGCCGTAATCTCTATCAAGGTGGCAGAGCCGCAGTTTGAGGGACAGACCAAGACCAAGCTCGGCAACAGCGAGGTGTCAGGCGCCGTGCAGCAGGCTGTAGGCGAAGCACTGACCTACTATCTCGAAGAGCACCCGAAGGAGGCACAGCAGATCTGCGACAAGGTAATACTCGCCGCCACAGCACGTATCGCAGCCCGCAAGGCACGCGAGAGCGTACAGCGCAAAAACCCCATGACCGGTGGTGGACTGCCCGGCAAGCTCGCCGACTGCTCCAACAAAGACCCGAAAGAGTGTGAGATATTCCTCGTCGAGGGTGACTCCGCCGGCGGTTCTGCCAAGCAGGGTCGCGACCGCTACACCCAGGCCATCCTCCCCCTCCGCGGTAAGATACTTAACGTAGAGAAGGTTATGTGGCACAAAGTGTTCGAGTCAGAGTCGGTTATGAACATCATCCAGAGCATTGGCGTGCGCTTCGGCGTCGACGGTGAGGAAGACAAGGAAGCCAATATCGACAAGCTGCGCTACGACAAGATTATCATCATGACCGACGCCGATGTCGATGGCTCACACATCGACACGCTCATCATGACACTCTTCTACCGCTTCATGCCGCGCATCATACAGGAGGGACACCTCTACATCGCTTCAGCACCGCTCTACCTCTGCACCTATAAGAACAAGGTGAAGGAGTACTGCTACACCGAGCAGCAGCGTCAGGCGTTCATCGACAAATACGCTGGCGGCGTAGACGACGGCAAGTCAATACACACACAGCGCTACAAAGGTCTGGGTGAGATGAACCCCGAGCAGCTGTGGGAGACCACCATGGACCCGAAGACACGCCTCCTGAAACAGGTGACCATAGAGAATGCTGCCGAGGCAGACGAGATATTCTCAATGCTTATGGGCGACGACGTAGAACCGCGACGCGCCTTCATCGAGAAGCACGCTACCTACGCAAACATCGACGCATAACACATCAACCGCATACAAGAGCGGCGAGGACAGTCCACAAAGGCTTCCTCGCCGCTTTTTTCATGTCTACACGTGACTACCCCTGCCCGACATCATACGCGCTGACAATGGCGTTTAAAAGCGCCATAGCTCCACCAGCAGTTCGATGTCAACATCCATTACAAAGCGAAGAAATCAGAATGTCAGCAAAACGGCGACATAAGCGACACATCGTCAGAATTTCTTCAATTTACAGAGCATCAATTCTTAACAACTGTTAACCGCCCCCTCTTTTTCCCAAAGGGGCCTAATGGGCTTGTCAAAGGGCCGTAGTGAGGTCGTCAAAGGGCCGTAGTGACAACGCCATTACAGCCCTATCATTTTGTCACTTCGGCCTACTGCGAAACACAGCTATCAGTAAACACATTGCCATGCGCCCTCCTTTGCTCAGCCGCGCGTCCTCCATCGCTCTGCTGCGCATCCTCCATCGCTTTGCTATACGCCATCCTTTACTCTGCCGCGCGACCTCCATCGCTCAGCCACTTCCGCCCATCCTCGACCCCATCAAGCCTCAAACTTATCCACAGTTATCCACACTCGCACTGCAACTCCCCACCATCGCCCTGCGCACCACTATCCACCCCCATCGACAAAAGACACTATCGCAGCTTCAACTATGCACGTTCGCCCACCCGTTACGCACGAATTATCCACCCAAACAGCCTCCTTTATGTTGACATTATAACATTAATACACAATCGTTTACAAAGTTATCCACAATCAACAAAACAGTTTTACACTACGGTTGACAACGTTTTCCACAACAGTCGCTACCTTTATCCACACCTATCCGCACACCGTGCCGACACAACCGCACACGTTTTCCACACTCTTTGCACAGCCTTTTCCACGCCATTCCACCGCTTTTCCACCGCCATCGCACAGTTTATCCACCGTCTTTACACACGTTATCCACACTTATCCACTACTTATCCACAGCACAAACGCCTATTCCACAGACTTTATAGAGCCACACACAGCCACACACAGCCACTCTTTGCCCACTTATCCACAATCTTGTCAACGCGGTTATCCACACTCACGAGCGTTATCAACACACCCCTACGGCTCGCCATAGCCCTGCCGTGGACATCATTCGCACACCCCTACGGCTCGCCATAGCCCTGCTGCGGACATCATTCGCACACCCCTACGGCTCGCCATAGCCCTGCCGCGGATATTCGCCACAATCCCCATAAAGACCTCTCTCCTACGCCACAAGATATAAAAAAGCCTCCCTAACTCGTTTGCAGAGTTAGGGAGGCAAAAACCTTCAAATCCAAATCATTTAGTCCACGAGGGACGGCTGTCACAGCCATGCCACCAGACCAATTTATTGCGGCGCACCGCCGACACATCATGCCGGGATGTGCGCCATATTCAAAACAGTGTTACTTTGCAATGAGGCTCACCGCGAAGCCGCCGCCACGAGCCTGAGTGATGTTGAGCACATCGCCCTTCTTCACCGTGCGATGGGTTATGACATAAGCCTGCGGATTGGTCTCGTAGTCGGCACTAGGGGCGTCGGCATAGATGGCACAATCGTACTTGCGACCCTTGTCGAGGAAGTCGAGCTTCACACGGCTCTTGTGTCCGTCGCCGTCGCACTTGCCACCGACGAACCAGTTGTCCGTACCCTTAGCCTTACGTGCCACGGTGATGTACTTAGCAGGCTCTGCCTCTAAATACTTGGAGTCGTCCCAGTCGCATGCAACGTCGCGAATGAACTGGAAAGCGTCGTCATATTTCTCATAGTGTTCGGGCAGGTCGGCAGCCATCTGCAGCGGCGAGTACATCGTGAGATAGAGCGCGAGCTGTCCGCACAGAGTGGTGTGGACGAACGAAGTGTTGCTTGGATTCCACTCGCTTATCTTGGTTACGAAGATGCCGGGAGTATAGTCCATCGGACCACCCTGCAGACGTGTGAACGGCAGTATGACCGTGTGATATGCTGCGCTGCCACCAAATGCCTCATACTCGGTGCCACGTGCCGACTCGTTACCTACGAGGTTGGGCCATGTGCGGCAGAGTCCGGTAGGACGAACAGCCTCGTGTGCGTTGACCATGATGTGGTGCTTTGCAGCCTCCTGTATGCAGTAGAGGTAGTGGTTGTTGGTCGGCTGTGAGTAGTGGTAGTTACCACGGGGTATGATGTCGCCCACATAGCCACTCTTCACGGCGTCGTAGCCGTACTTGTTCATAAGACTATATGCCTTTTCGAGATGGCGTTCGTAGTTGAGGGTAGACGCGCTGGTCTCGTGGTGCATCATCAACTTCACGCCCTTAGAGTGTGCGTAGCGGTTGAGTTCCTCAATGTCGAAGTCGGGATAAGGTGTCTGGAAGTCGAACACATAGTCTTTATAGTGACCGAACCAGTCCTCCCAACCGATGTTCCAACCCTCTACGAGCACCTGCTGCAAGCCGTTCTTTGCTGCGAAGTCGATGTAGCGCTTCACGTTGGCAGTGTTGGCGGGATGCTGTCCGTGGGGCTTACACTTGTTGTAGTCGAGGTTTTCGAGATGCACAGATGGCAGATCGGAGGTGTAACTCCACTGGCGTCCGCCGGCAATCATCTCCCACCACACGCCGCAGTACTTTGTGGGGTGAATCCATGAGGTGTCTTCTATCTTGCAAGGTTCGTTCAGATTCAGTATGAGATTTGACGAAAGCATGTCGCGAGCGTCGTCGCTGACGATGACGGTGCGCCACGGTGTGTTAAACGGAGTCTGCACATAGCCCTTCATGCCAGTAGCATCGGGTGTAAGCCACGACTCAAACACCATGTTCTTATCGTCGAGATTGAGGTGCATAGTGGGGAAGTTCACACATGCCGCCTCGTGTAGATTGATGTACAGTCCGTCGTCGGTCTTGAGCTGTAATGAGGTCTGTACGCCTGTCGGCGAGAACGTTGTCTGCGACGAGTTGGGAGTGACGGCGTCTTTCATCTTGCCCCGTATCTCGCTCATACGTGAGATTACGGTCTCATACTCCTGCGTGTCGTAGTCGCCAGGGAGCCAATATGCCATGTGGTCGCCAGCCATAGCAAACTGTGTGTGCTCCTCTTTTACAATAATATAATTAAGCTTCTGCTGCTGCGGGAACTCGTAGCGAAGACCCATTCCGTCGTCATAAACACGGAAACGGATGCAGATATCGCGGTCCATCGATGCCTGGTTGAGAGTCACTGCCAGCTCGTTGTAGTGGTTGCGGATGGTCTTTGTCTCACCCCAAACGGGTGTCCAGGTCTCGTCAAACGTAGCGGTCTTGGTATCCTTCACTGTGAAGCCGTCCATAAGATTCTGCTCGTTCATCTCGTTGCTGGCGTGCTTATCCTTTGCAAGCTCCAGTCCGAGGTGCGACGGTTTCACCACCGCCTTCTGCTTATAAGACATCTCATAGACGGGTCGTCCGTCCTGAAGATAGAACTTTACCGCTACATTGCCATTAGGAGATGTTACGGTCTGTGCCCCCGCCATGAGCGAAGCCATGAGCGCGAAGGCCGATAATAGCATTTTTTTCATATTGTTTATTTAAGTTATTACGTTCTGCTGGGGCATAATACATATCCGCTCGGGACATAACCCATGTTCTGCTGAGGCATAGTCTATGGCTTCGATGTGGCGTCTGACACGTCCATAAGCCGTCAATTGTTTAGCTGTTGCAAATATATCAATATTCCTGCGAGAGTGTTGCAGAGAGTACAAGACAAGTACACTGAGCACACAACAGACATCTATTAAGCGTTTATTTCCAACTACTTACAACACGTTTACAAAACAACGAAGTACATCTGTTGCAATGAAAGAAAAGCGGTTTTACAAAGAAAACGCACCGCTTTTAGGCACAAAAAGCGTCGTTTGTGACGCGACAAAGGGAATATATTGCTATCTTTGCAGCACAACTTTACCCTCATAAAACCCATATCAAAAATGAAACACCTATTCATAATCGTCACATCAGCACTCCTCCTCATCGCCACCGCTACAGCACAAGCGTTGGAATACACCTCGCCGACAGACAATGAGACGGCGAATAAAACCATCGCGGAGGAGAACTCGCGTCTGCTCCGTCAGCTCGACAGCATGATAGTAAACTCCGCACAACTCTACGAGAAGAAGGAGACGCGCATCGAACTGCTTAAAGAGCACCTGTCAAAGACCACCGACAACATGTCGAAGATTGAGACTTACAGCAGCCTCTACGACGAATACTTCGTGTTTCAGTTCGACTCTGCGTTCACCTATATAGACAAAAAGATAGCTCTCGCGGCCGCCATCGGCAACAAACAGCACTACGACATGGCGCTGTTGGACAAGGCTGCGCTGCTGTCGATAGGCGGACTATACTCCGAGACCGCCGCCCTGCTCAAAGAGATAGACCCCGAAGGGCTGAGCGAAGAGGTGCAAATAAAATACAACGTCACCCACTTCTACCTATATATATATTGGTCTGACTACTGCCACGACAAAGTCTACGCGCCACGCTACAGGCAGAAGGCGACAGAATACCTACGCAAGACCGCGGCGCTAATACGCCCTGGCTCAAAGCGTTACGACTTCTTCATGGGCGAATACTACAGCAACACCGACCTCAACGACGACAAAGCCATGAGCCACTACCTACGTTCGATGAAGAACGTGCGCCCCGACAGCCGCGAATACGCTATGGCATCGTTTGCCCTTGCCAGCATCTTCAAAGGCAAAGGCGACATGCTACGCTACGAGAAATACCTCATAATGGCGTGCATCAGCGACCTGCGCCACTCCACGCGCGAGAGTCAGGCGCTGCAAGACCTCGCCATGTTTCTTTTCCGACAGGGCAGCAGCGACAACATAGACAAGGCGGAGAGGTACATCAACTTTGCCATGAACGACGCCAAAGCATACAACAACCGCCTGCGCATACTGGAGATTTCGCAGAAGCTACCGACCATCGTAGCAAGCTATCGCGAGAAGCTTGCGGCGCAGAACGCGGTGCTCGCAGTGGCGACAGGCGGCGTCACCATGCTGGCAGTGGCACTCATCGTGCTGGTCTACTTCATCTATCGCCAGAACAAACAGCTCACCAACCGCCGCCACGAGCTGTCACAGAGCAACGGTGAGCTACAGCGTCTGAACAGCGAACAGCAGGTGTTGAACAACAAACTGCACACCCTCAACGCGCGACTCATAGACACCAACCGCCGCCGCGAACACCTCGCAAAGATTTATATCGACCTGTGCGCCAACTTCATCGACCGCCTCGGCAAGTTCGAGATGCTCGTGAGGCGCAAGATAAAAGCCAACCAGATAAAAGACCTGCTCACCATGGCGTCGTCAACAAAGATGACCGAGGAAGACGCATCCACCTTCTTCAACAGCTTTGACAAGGCGTTTCTCGACCTATACCCCACGTTTGTCGACGAGTTCAACGCCCTACTGACGCCCGATGAGCAGACCGTGAAGCACAAAAACGGCACACATCTGACCACCGAACAGCGCATTTTCGCACTCATAAGGCTCGGTGTGACCGAGAGCAGCGAGATTGCCGCCCTACTGTTCTACACCCCACGCACCATCTACAACTACCGTTCGGCTGTCAAGGCGAAGGCCATCAACCGCGACACCTTCGAACAGGACGTGGCAAAACTGTGTACCGTGATTTAAGCCTCATCACAAAGAAAGCGAAACGAGGGTTTTGCTGACACATTGCCACGTTTCTGCGGCTTTTTCTTACGCCAATTCTTAACGTAAGTTAAAAGCCAAATAACTTTCCCATTAGGGCCAAATGACAACGCCACTACGGCCCTTTGACCGCCTCACTACGGCCCTTTGGCAAGCCCAAAAGGGCACTATCATTTTGTCAAACGGCACTAATGGGGAATAGAGTGAAAACCAACCAGTTTTAAAACACAAAACAAGCACTCCATAAACGCAATGCGGACGCCTCTTAAACACAACGCAAGCGCCCCATAAACACAACGCGGGCTGCATCCGACCAAAGCCAGATGCAGCCCGCATCTCATATTCGGGAGCGTCGCTCCCCTTATCCATCAAGTGCTTTTGCAGCAACAAAAGCCGTCAGACAGTTACTTACCGTTTACAGCACGGTAGGCGTCTACCGCCTTCTTCACCGAACCGTGAGCGAGCAACAGGTGGTTAGCCTGCTCGTAGTCGAGACCCAGCTCGTCGATAATCATGCGTGTGCCGCGGTCGATAAGCTTCTTGTTGGTGAGCTGCATGTTCACCATGCGATTGCCCTTCACACGTCCGAGCTGAATCATAAGAGTAGTCGAAATCATGTTGAGCGCCATCTTCTGGGCTGTGCCCGACTTCATGCGAGAGCTGCCAGTGACAAACTCGGGACCTACAACGGTCTCTATTGCCACGTCGCTCTCTGCCGCCATAGGTGAGTCGGGGTTAGAGGTGATGCAGCCAGTGAGTATGCCGTGCTTGCGCGCCTCATGCAGAGCACCGATAACATAAGGTGTGGTGCCCGATGCAGCGATGCCTATCACAGTGTCGTTTTCGTTGATGTCAAACTCCTGTAGCTCTTCCCAGCCACGCTTGGTGTCGTCTTCTGCGTTCTCCACAGCGTTGCGCAGAGCGTAGTCGCCGCCTGCTATCAGACCGTAAACGTAGGTCGAGGGCACGCCGAATGTAGGCGGAAGCTCCGACGCATCGAGCACACCGAGGCGTCCGCTGGTTCCTGCACCCATATAGAACACACGTCCACCCTTCTTCATACGGGGCACAATACGTGTCACCAACTCTTCCATCTGAGGCAGCGCTTTCTCTACTGCCAGAGCCACTTTCTTGTCTTCTGTGTTTATGTCTACGAGCAACTCATGCACACTCTTGGTCTCCAAGTTGTCATAAAGCGACGGCTGCTCACTAATCTTTACAAATGCCATACGATATGAGTATTTAATGTTTGTTGTTTGATAATTTATGTTTTAAAAAGGCTTTGTGCCTCATGTCCCGCGCGGCGGCGACCCGCAGGGCAGCGAAAGACTACTTATGAAACTCGATAAGTCCGTCCATCGGTGCCTTGATGATGCGTCCCAGCGTCATGCCTTCAGCCTTGAGCGCCTTCTCAAGCTGTGGGCGGAAGTAGTAGGCTATAGAACCGTTGAAACCTACGGGCAGCTTGTCCCATCCGTCGTAGAGGCGTATGTTGCGCACGAGGAAGCGGCGGAAGTTCTCTACCACGAAGCGGTCGATGCTCTCGTCCTCAATGTTCTCGGCGAGGAACGGCACGAGTGACGCGAGGAAACGGTTCGGCATCTTCTGACGATAGACGCGCTCTATAATCTCGGGACCAGTCAGGTGGAACTTCTCCTCAAAGCGCTGACGTATGTGTTCGGGCAGCTGGCACTTCAGAATGTCACCTACAAGATTTTTGCCCAGCACCGCACCGCTACCTTCGTCGCCAAGTATGAAGCCGAGGGGCGACACGTTCTTCACTATCTTCTCGCCGTCGTAGAGACACGAGTTGCTGCCCGTGCCGAGTATGCAGGCAATGCCTGACTCGTGACCACAGATGCTTCGCGCTGCCGCCAGCATGTCTGAAGCCACCTCTAAGCGCCCCTTCACGTTGAGATGTCGGCGCAACGCCTTCTCCAACACAGGGAGTTTCTCGGCTGTGCAGCCTGCACCGTAGAAGAAAACGTCGTCAATTTCGTTTGACGGCAGTTCCGGCAGGAGCGACGCTTCTATCTCTGCGGCAATCTCGTCCTCGGTCTGAAAGAACGGGTTTGTGCCGCGTGTCTTGATGCTTTTCACTGCTTTTCCATTTTCCGCCAGACACCAATCGGTCTTGGTAGAACCACTATCTGCTAATAATATCATAATGTTTAGACTGTTTATTTACTGTTGTCATGTTCTTGCCGAAGCAAGTTTTTAAACGAAAAGTGATGGAGCGGCAAGGGGAACAGCCCGCCACGGCGTGGCGTGGAGGGCGACAAGCAGACGGGAAGAGCCTTTCCCTGTAGCCACAGTCCTGTCTGCCTGTCTCGTGTCCCCTGCCTTGTTCACGGTTAAAGTTTGATGTATATCTTCTTCTTGAAGAGGTAAAGGCCGAATGCCCAGTTTATAAGCACATAGGTAACGGCATATAGCAACGACGCGAACTGCTCGCCGAAGACAGAGCAGTAGAGCGACTTGTAGATGAAAGTGTGTATTGACATGTCGCCCAACAGCTTGTACACGCCAAACGGGATGAGCAACAGGACAGACATAAGGTATATGGCGAGCGGGTTGCAACCTATCACTTGGAAGAAGCGTGTGGCGCGTCCCTGCTTTCCCTGCTTATCAACGAGCCAGGTAAGGAGTGCTAATACAACTGAGCCTAAGCCGCAAGTCACCATCGCGAAGGTCGGAGTCCACAGCTTTTTGGACAGCGGGCAGCCGTAAGAGAGCAGCCATCCACCGATGGCGAGCACCGCACCGATGACGAACAGACGCTCTATCTTGTCGTTGATGTCGTCGAGTTCCATCACAATCTTACCCACACAGAAGCCGATAAGCACATGTGCCAGGGCGGGGATGGTGCTTAGCAGGCCCTCCGGGTCGGGACTTTCCCAACGATAAACGTGGTTGGCGCCGAACAGAGCATGGTCTACAATGGCTATGATGTTGGTCTCGTCATGAGCGTAACCGTTCATGGTGACGAGCAGAATCCAGTACCCCACGAACAGGGCTGCTATGAGCCAGGGCAGGAATTTGTGCTTCACGACGATGCCGATGAGTGCTGCCAAGCCGTAGCAGATGCCCAAACGGGGGAACACGCCGAGTATGCGGACATGGCCGAGCGGGTCTTCTGTGCCGCGACATACCATAAACAGCAGCGACACACCGATGCCGATGAGCCACAGCAGCGACGCTCGCTTCAATATTTTAAGGGCACATGATGTAGACCACTCAAACTTAAACTTCTTGAGAGAGAGGTATGTTGTGATGCCCATAATGAACATAAAGAACGGGAAAATGAGGTCGGTGGGTGTCAGTCCGAGCCACTCGGCATGCTGTAGCGGTGCGTATGTCTCCTCCTCGGGGCCGCCGGGGTTGTTGACAAGAATCATGCCCGCGATGGTCATACCGCGTAGGATGTCTATCGAAGTGATGCGTTGCTTTTTAGGTTTTGCTTCCATAGTTTACATTAATAAGAGTTTTAAGACTTATGTTATAATATAATCGTGTTTTCTCTGGCAGTCTGTGGCGCCGCCAACCCTTGCGCCGCTTGCTTCAGCGAGAGCCATCAGGCACCGTGGCCGAGGGCGCATCCCGTCTGAAGCAAACGTCTTAAAAGGGCACCGGCAGCAGTCCGTCTGCCGTGCGATGGTTACTTATAGAGCCAATATTTCTTTGCCAACTGCTTGAAAGCCTCGGCGTCTTTCTCCCAGTAAGGCTTCACATCTTCCCACTTGTGGCGCTTCATGAAGAGCTGACGTATCTGCTTCGAGCCGCACACCTTGTCGAACATGGCGTGGCGCTTGGTACACTGGGCGAGCACGTCGTGGTCGGGATAGAGGCTGTAAAGCTCCTGTAGCACATAGAACTGTATGTTCGTGAGCGTAGCTTTACGATAGTCGGTGAGATAGACCTGCACGCCTTGCAAGTCCTGTCCCTTGCCAAAGGCGTAGAAGGGCTTATAGTATATGGGGCGGAACATCACGCCCGGCAGGTTGAGAGCGTTAAGACGCTGTGCCAGCACGGGAGCATCGATCCACGGTGCACCAAACATCTGGAAGGGCATGGTATAGCCCACGCCGATAGAGATGCTGTCAAGCTCGCCCACGATGCCCGACACTGAGTAGTAGGGTGCAGACGAAGCGTGAGGAATATGCGGCGAGGGGAGCACCCACTGCAGCCCTGTCTGGTCGTAGGTCATCTTGCGTTTCCAGCCTTTCATCTTCACAACCTCGAGGTCGCACTTCGCTCCAAGCATGTTCTCGCCATTGAGAAGCAGCGCCACCTCGCCAGGTGTGAGACCGTAAACATAGGGTATCTTAAACGCCGACACAAACGACAGGCAGTCGTCTTCGGCAAGATTGCCCTCCACCTTCTCACCACCCAGCGGGTTGGGACGGTCGAGCACCATCACCTTTATGCCGTTTTCGGCAGCTGCCTTCATTATGTTGCCGAGCGTACTGATGTACGTAAACGAGCGGCAACCGATGTCCTGGATGTCATATACGAGCACATCGATGCCCTGCAACATCTCCTTTGAGGGGATGCGGCTCTTGCCATAAAGCGAATAAACGGGAACACCGGTTGTGGGGTCGGCAGCGTTTCCGACATGGTCGCCGGCGTGTACATTGCCGCGAACGCCGTGCTCCGGACCGAAAAGTGCCACGAGTTTCACGTTGGCAGCTTCGTGCAGAATGTCAACATCAGACTTCAAGAAGTTGTCAACGCCCGTCGGATTGGTTACGAGACCTACGCGCTTGCCTTCAAGCTGCTTGAAATTGTTGGCCTTGAGCACCTCGATTCCGGTTTTAACTTTCTGTGCCGATACGGTTAACGCCATCATAGCGGCTGTCAGCACCACAGCCACGCGGCAGATTGTAGGTTTGATTTTCATACGATAAGAGAATGTCTTGTGTAATAAGACACAAAGATAGCGAATTTTAGTTACTTACTTTCCAAAAGCCGCAAAAACTTTAAGCAAACGGCAGAAAAACTCACACGCGGCGCGGAATGGCTGCGGTTTTGGCATCTTCAGGTAGCAGGAGCGACGGCGAGAGGGGCAGAGGGCAAGGGCAGTTTGGACGAAAGCGAAGGGTGAAAGACTGTTTTGGAAGGAGAACGGGGGCGCTTCAAAATCGAGCTTGTACCGCTTTACATTCTGAAACATATCGCTTCAAAATCAGGGATGCGCCACTTCAAAAACAGGCTTGCGCCCCCTGATTTTGCCATTTGGCAGAGTTGACAAAATGATAGTGCCCTTTTGGGCTTGCCAAAGGGCCGTAGTGAGGCGGTCAAAGGGCCGTAGTGACGACGTCAAAGGGCCGTAGTGGGAACGTCGCGGAGTTTTTAACACACGTTAAGAATTGGCGTCACATTTTGCCATAAAAATGTAGCAAAATGTCACGAAAAGCCCCAAAGAGCCTACACTGAGGTTTGCAGCATTTTCCCTTATCACTCGCAGCTCTCGACGACAAGGCCCTCCACGCGCTGCACTTGGGATGGACGGAAGCGTCGGTCGCCCGTTATGACAGCCTCATCCCACATCGACAGGCTGAAGCGCCCTTGCATTTGCTCGTCCAATGTGCCACGACACACGTAGCGCATGTTGCCCACACTGACCGTCTCGCCTACCACGGCGTCGCGCAATGTGACACGTAAAAAGCCTACAAACGGGCGGTCGAAACGACAGACCAGTCGGTCGCCGTCGATCGATATGTCCGTGGGGGTGAGCACTTTCGCCACCCTACACTCCACCGCCGACACACCGCCCTGTGCCGACACGGCAGCCACCACGCCGCCACGCGACGCGCCCTCATTTCTCAGATGGTCGTCGGGCAACAGTGGTTCATATCCACATGGCAGTCCAGGAGCACCCACGGGTGGCGCCGACAACTCCGCAGCACCACTCCATCGCGCCCAGTCGCTCTCGCCATAGCTCCACGACGTGTGCCACTGTGTGCCGTCGATGCTCTCGCCACCAGCAGCGTTGAACTGCACGGCGGAGGGTCGGCACATCCACGTGCTGTCGCTGTCGAACACGCTGACACGTCCTTTCACGTCGCGACACCATAGGCGCAGCGCCACCTTTGCACCACTGTCGGCTGTCGGCAGACAGGTGTTTCGGCTGCAACGCGTGCCACAGTCTGCCGCCTTCGCGCCGTCTGGCGCTGCCCACCACAGCGCGAGTTCGAGGGAGTCGGGGCGCGCCACATACGCCGACACGTCGTAACGCATGGCGACAACGCCTCCGTCACCTTCTCCGCGCGTCACCGTCAGCGGCGCAGAGTTGACAAGTCGGCCGTTGACATAAAGGCGCACACGGCCCGTAGTGGCAACGGTGGCGATGGCTTCATCGACCTCTCCCACCCGCTCGAAGCAGCGACGGAACCACACCTGTGTGGCTCCGGCGGCACGAGGGGCGCCAATCCACGTCATGGCGGTCTGCGCCGAGCACACGGTGGCGTGCCCCACGAGCAGCAGCAGGAGGGCAATCCGAAACACAGCACGCAACGGCGGCAGTCGCAGTATGTCGCAGGAATCGGTCGATAGAGGTATCTGTTTAGTAATGAACATACTGCAAAATTACAGAAAAAGCACCGAAGCACAGCGTGCCTCAACTTTTTTTTCACGACAATAGCATGAAAATAAAACGTAAAACCGATGATTTTTCAATCCGAAAGCGCTATCTTTGCAGCAGGCATGCATACCCGCGACGGGCCGTGGCTGCCACACTTGTAAACATACTATACAAAAACAACAAACCAATCACAACCAATAGACGGACGTAAACATTATAGTAGTCTACACCTATATTATATAAAGGCAAGAAAACTATTATAACAGGAGCAGAAAAACACGACACGTCGACACGACAAAAACAATAGAGACATGACAATGGCACGACAAATCATAATCACCATATTGCTCTGCCTGGCCACTCTTGTCCAGGCAGACGCCGCACGACACGACGCAAACCGCACAGCCAAGATTGTGCAACACATCAAGGAACTGCACTTCCGCGACCCGGGAAGCAAGCAGCTCCTGCAATATCTTGAGGCCCATTTCCCATATCTGCGCAACCAACCCGACTCGGCAGCATACTTCTACGCATGCAACAAATACGCCGACTGGCTGTTCAGACACGCCTCCTTAGACCAGATAAAAGACGCGTCAAGACGCATCTGCGAGTTAGCGTCAGACAGCGACAACCCCGAACTCATAGCCACAGCACGCCGCGCGCAAGGACAATACATGCTGCGTCTCGGGCTGCCTAAGCTCGCGGGAGGATACTTACGCGACGCCATGAGCGTGTGTCCGGACTATAGTCATGCGCGCTCCTACGAAACTTACGCTTCTATTGCCACACTGATGGTGCGCACATACATAAGCGAACAGAAAGCCGACTCTGCCGACATCATACTGCGAAAGCTCGACTCCATGCTTGACTGGATGGTGAAAGAGCAGAAAGAAGACCCTCGCAACTGGCTCCGCACAAGGGTGTATGCACTGCATGCGGCTGCCGAGCTGTTGAGAGGCAACCTCACGCTGTGTAACGAGTGGATGGAGAACTGTCGCAAAGCCATAGTGCCGGGCGCACCAATAAAGTATTATCCAACCTATTATATTACCAACTACCACCTCGCCATGCGTCAAGGCAACTACAACGAGGCACTGGAGATGGTGGACATGCTGCTCGACAAGGCTAACGTGCTGCCCCTGCGAGACGAATATCTGCTACAGAAGGCGAAGATATTGCAGCACCTCGGACGGTGGGAAGAGGCAACGAAGGCCTACGCAATATATATCGACGAGGGCGACCGCAGCCAACGACAGACGCTCGCCGAGCGCCTCAGCTATCTGCGCAACAGCTTCGAATTTGAACGCACCATGAACGAAAAGCGGGCAGCGGAGCACGAACTCATGCTCTTCACTGTGGCGAGTGCGGCGCTGCTCGTGGCTCTTATCGTGGCGATATGGGCAATGGTGGTGCTGCGAAAGAAGAACCGTCACCTCGTGCGCCTGCTGCGCAACAACGACAATCAGCACCGACAGGACTCATCAACCGACGCCAACAATGACAGCAGCGACACCAACGACGACGCCACCAACGCCGATGCAGCCTTTGAAAAGGCGCTCGGCAACAAAGGAATGGCGTTTATGAACAGCTCAAAGGCATATAACGAACCCGACGGAGGACGCGCCACACTCGCCGCCCACCTCGGAGTGAGCGAGCGTGTAGCCATCAACGCCGTAGCGACAGCGGCAGGCTGCTCGTTCAAAACCTATGTCAACGCCATGCGACTGGAGCACTCTCGCCGCCTGCTCGAGCAGGACACGAACACCACAATAGCCGACATCGCCACGCAATGCGGCTTCGGCACCATACGCAACTACCAGACTTTGTTCAAAGAGAAGTACGGGCTGTCGCCGTCACAATACCGCAACAGTCTCGGTTAAGCAGCGCGGCGCGGCTGCCATAGGGACAAAAAAAATGTCTCGATACTCACGTACCGAGACATCCGTCATGTTCAATAGTATACCAATTAATGAAGAATAAAAAACTTTCTACGTCCATAAAGACTTTCGGCATCGGCCGCCAGACATCGTGGTCACGACCTTCTCCCAAGTCCTGTCTTTCCGTCTGCCATCGTCGCGCGGCATCGTTGCGTCGTGCATCGGCATCTGTCGGAAATCGGTCTGCATCTCCTTTGCGACATCAACCAGCATTTCTGCCGTGGCTCTCGTGCCTTCTCGTCGCTGGCGCTAAGACCTTCTTGTTTTTCTGTTGCAAAGATAATAACTTCTTACAACAACCACAAGAATTTGCAAAATAAATGCTTTTATTTTAGACTTTTTAGCACTTGAGCGCGATTAAACGCCTCTTTTTAAGGTTTAAATTACAAAATTGCGGTTTAAAAGGCAGTTTTCCGTGTTCATTTTACCAACTGTTTGTAAAGGCATGCAAGAAACATACAAAACGTAAGAAACACGCAATTTTTATTTGCAATAAGCCATGTGTTATGACAAAAAATATCTATATTTGCAAGCAGATAAGCCCGTTGCCGACACAATAACGCTGCAACGGCAGTTTAAAGACAGCATAAAGTCAGAAACACAACAATATAAAGTCTACAACACAATGAACACTTTTTTGAGAAAAACACGCATCCTGGCAGTAGCACTACTGTCCATCGTAGGTGCCATCAGCGCAACAGCACAGACGCAAGAAGGCGACACCGCCACATGGGCAGTGCCTGTAGCATCGGTCGTAAACATACGCGGCGGTGCCGACTACAGCGCAGAGATGGAGACACAGGCACTGCTCGGCATGCCGATGAAGATAATAGAAAACGGCAGATGGATAAAGGTGATGACGCCCGACGGCGACACTGGCTACGTGCTCGAGTCGTCGGTGAAACGCATGACCGATGCCGAGATGCACGAATGGAACGCTGCAAAGCAGATCATCGTGTCCACACACACTGCCACCGTGTATGCGCAGCCCGACGCAAAGTCGCCCCGTGTGAGCGACGTGGTGACCGCCTGCCGTCTGAAGCTGTTAGGACGGATAAACTCATTCTTCCACGTTGCGCTCCCCGACGGCCGCGAGGGCTACATACCTACGGTGCGTGCGCGCACTGTAGAGAACTGGCGCAAGACCGTAAAGCACGACGCAGAGAGCATCATAGCTACCGGACTGTCGCTCTGCGGACTCCCCTACCAGTGGGGAGGGACCAGCGTCAAGGCAGTAGACTGTAGCGGATTCGTGCGCACCACGTTCCTCATACACGACGTTACGCTCCCACGCAACGCCTCACAACAGGCGAAAGTGGGCCAGCACATAGACATTGCGCCCGACTTCAGCAACCTCGAGCCAGGCGACCTCGTGTTCTTCGGCCGCAAAGCCACAGACGACAAGCCCGCTCATGTGTCGCATGTCGGCATATATATAGGTAACAAGAAGTTCGTACACTCGTTAGCATGGGTACACGTCAGCAGCTTCGACCCCGCCGACCCCGAGTACGACGAGTACGACCTCAACCGCCTGTTGTGGGCACAACGTGTGCTGCCACTCGTCAACACCATACCCGAAGTGACGACCAACGACCGCCACGCATTCTACACCCACTGATTGGCGGCAGCCAGTCAAAAGGCTCGTGCGACATAGAAAATAAAACAATAGGTAACAGAAGTTTCGCAAGTTGAAAACTTGCTGCCAGTAAACGAGTTGACAAGTAGACAAGCTGCTACCCATACTTATCAAAGTGTTATAAAGAGTTTGAGTTGTGAAAGCAAACAGCTCGTCAACTCGTTAACTCGTTAACTATCAGCATGCCAAAGGCATGCGAAACTAAAACAGGTAACAAATAACAAAGAAGAAGTGATGGTTTCAAGAAGAGATTTCATTAAACGTGCTGCCCTCGCTACAGCAGGTTCGGCATTGGCCGTAACAAACGCCGACGCCATCAGCAACATCGCCGCACCACTCATCGGCGGAAAAAAGAACGTAAACATCAACCGCAAGGGCAAGAGCGGCAAGATGACGCTGAAGTTCTTCCCCTACGAACTGAAGCTACAACACGTGTTCACAGTAGCGACATACACGCGCACCACTACCCCCGACGTGCAGGTAGAGATAGAATATGACGGCGTGACAGGCTACGGCGAAGCAAGCATGCCGCCCTACCTCGGACAGACAGTAAACAGCGTGACCGCCTTTTTGCAAAAGGTGGACCTCTCACAGTTTAACGATCCCTTCCAGATAGAAGACATCCTGACATACGTCGACAGCCTTTCCCCCGCCGACTCAGCAGCCAAAGCCGCCGTCGACATTGCCCTCCACGACCTCGTGGGCAAGCTCATGGGCCAGCCGTGGTGGCGCATCTGGGGCCTCAACGCCGCCAAGACGCCCAACACGACGTTCACCATCGGCATCGACACACCAGAAGTTGTGAAGCAGAAAACACTCGAGTGCGCCAATAAGTTTAAGATACTGAAAGTGAAGCTGGGCCGCGAAAACGACCACGAGATGATTGAAACCATACGTAGCGTGACCGACCTGCCGTTAGCAGTAGACGTGAACCAGGGATGGAAAGACCGCCGTCAGGCGCTCGAAGAGATATACTGGCTCAAGGAGAAGGGCATCGTGATGGTCGAACAGCCTATGCCGAAAGAGCAGATCGACGATACAGCGTGGCTCACACAGGGCAGTCCGCTACCCATCTTCGCCGACGAGTCCATCCAACGTCTAAAGGACATCAAAGCCATTGAGGGCGCCTTCACGGGCATCAACATCAAACTGATGAAGTGTACCGGCATGCGCGAGGCATGGAAGATGTTGAACTACGCCCACGCACGAGGCATGCGCGTGATGGTAGGATGTATGACCGAGACGTCGTGTGCGGTGAGTGCAGCAGCACAATTCTCACCACTCGTCGACTTCGCCGACCTCGACGGCAACCTCCTCATTGCCAACGACCGCTTCAAAGGCATGACCGTGGTAGACGGAAAGATAACCCTTTCCGACGTCCCCGGCATCGGAGTGGTGAAGCTCTAACGCCATTTGACAAAATGATAGTGCCCTTTTGGCGCTCTCACTACGGCCCTTTGACGTCGTCACTACGGCCCTTTGGCATCGTCATTAGGCCGTAGTGGGAACGTCGCAGCATTTTTAACAGACGTTAAGAATTGACGTCAGATTTTACAACGAAAACTTAGCAAAGTGTCACAAAAAATGGCACTTTGCTTTCTTTATAGCCCTACGCAATTTTCTCCACAACCCCACATCACCCCCTCCACAACCTTACACCTCCTCCTCCATAAACCCACACCACCCCCTCCACAACCTTACACCACCTCCTCCACAACCTTACATCACCCCCTCCACACACCCTCTTTTTCGGAAAAGTGTATTTTTAAGGACCTCATTTCGTCGGAAAAGTGTATTTTTCAGGGGTCTATTTTATAAGAAAAGTGTATTTTTTACTTGCTTATTTCGTAGGAAAAGTGTATTTTTGCAGCAGTAATTACGTAAAAACCAAGTTGTTATGCTTTACAGAAAGATTGAGAAATACATTGTAAACCACTTACAGTCTGGCAACGACAAGGTTCTTGTCATCGACGGCGCACGTCAGATAGGCAAGTCGTACATCATACGAGAGGTCGGCAAACGGATGTATTCCAACTTCATCGAGATAAACATGGAGACAGACAAGGTAGGCAATCAGGTGTTTGCCAACGCCAAGACCGTTGCAGACTTCTACCTCGCATTGAGCACTATCGCTGGCGACAAGATGAAGAACAAGGAAGACACGCTCGTGTTCATAGACGAGATACAAGCCTACGACCACCTGCTCACAATGCTAAAGTTTCTCCGCGAAGACAACAGGTTCACCTACATAGCCAGCGGTTCGCTGCTCGGCGTCACTCTAAAGACCACGTCTTCCGTTCCGTTGGGTAGCATCGAAATAAAGCACATGTACCCGCTCGACTTCGAAGAGTTTCTTATGGCAAACGGCGTAGGCCAACTTGTCATCGACACCATGCACAGCAGCTGTGCCAAGAGAGTGTCCATGCCCGAAAACATACACGCCCAACTGCTCGACATGTTTAAGAAATATCTGCTCATTGGCGGCATGCCCGACGCCGTGAACGAGTTTGTGAGGTCTAAAAACATAACGGCTGTGCGACAGATTCAGAGGGACATACACCACCTCTACGACGTGGACGCAGCGAGATATGAGGACGCACACAACCGCCTGAAGATTCAACGCATATACAACATGATTCCCTCCAACCTTGAAAACAAGAAGAAACGTGTCGTAGCAAAGAACATAGAATCAAAGGCGGGGAGACGCATGAGCGACTACACGGAGGAGTTTGACTACCTCATATCATCGAGCATAGCGCTTGAGGTGAAGGCTATAAGCATGCCGAGATTCCCGTTGATAGAGAACAGCGGGAAGAATCTGCTCAAGCTCTACATGAACGACGTGGGACTGCTGACATCCATCTTCTTCGGCAACAGCATAAAGGCGGTGATGGACGACATGGCAAGCATCAACCTCGGGTCGGTATATGAGACCGTCGTCGCACAGGAACTTCTTGCCCACGGCTTCAATCTGTTCTACTACGACAATAAGAAAAACGGCGAGGTGGACTACCTTATCGACGACATAACAAAACTGTCGGTAATGCCGATTGAAGTAAAATCGGGCAAAAACTATAAGGTACACAGCGCCTTAGACAGGTTCTTACAAACGAAGGAATATAACATAAACGAGGCGTTTGTACTGTCAAACGCCAGGGAGGTGGAAACCGTTGACGGCATAACCTATCTCCCCATCTACTACATTTCGTGCTTCTCACACGACACGGAGGAAGAGGTGCTGTTGGAATAAGACCCACTCCGCAATCACGCCGCTTGAAGCTGACATAAAAAAGGCACGCTTGACGGTCGTCATACAATATGTGACGGCAATCAAGCGTGCCTTATTTTGTTGCGCTATAGGCTTGTAATGCGTTACGTTACGAGCTTGTTATAGGTGCATATAAATATGCTGCGTTACTTTATAAGATAGTCGAGCACCTGCTGCATCATCGTGTTGCGCTGCGCCTCACCCTTGATGCTCTCGAAGGGGAAGCCGAGCACTACGGTGCGCCACTTGTCGGTGTCGTTGCCACCAAACACTACTCCGGCGGGGAGATTGTTCTCCGTGTAGCGGAAACAGGTGTATGCGGCAGGGTCGGCGGGCACGATGGCGTCGGGCGACTCCACCACATACGACTCCTCGTTGGGCTTGTTGTAGTAGGTGTAGTCGGCACGTTCGGCGGTGAGAGGAGACACCACGGTCTTGATAGCACCCTCACATGCTGCCTTGTCGTCGCGCCACTCATACTTCAATATTTCACGTGCGAACTTCTTGTCAGCGTCGTCTGCCTTTACCAAGGGATTCTGGAAGAGGTCGGTAGCGACGTATGAGCCGCTGACAAACACGCGTCCTCCAGCCTTGCAGTAGTCGGTGATGGCCTGCTGCATGGTGTGGTCGAAGGTCTTGAAGTCTATGCCTTTGACCGCTCCGATGCGTCCCATCTTGCTCTGTTTCTCCTTACCTAATATTATGTCTACGGCGCTGTAGTCGTCGGCAGACATATAGGCGCGGTCGGCAAGAGCTGCCTTGCTCACCGACACGAAGCTGTAGCCAGCATTGAGAATAGCCTGTCCGTGGAGGGCAGGATAGTCGAATGTGTTGCCCTTGATGGTGAGTTTCTCGTAGTTGGCGTAGCTGTCGCCGAAGCCGGCAGCGTCGTCGTCGGTCCACGGTATGGCACGACGGAACTCTTTCATCTTACCAACGTAGCTTATCATCTGCTTGTATGGCACGCCGTTGTCGTCGTCGGCAAGGAATCCTGCCTGCTCGTCGTCGTTGGAACGGAAGTCGTCGGGTGCGCTCGTGCGGTCAAATCCGTTGACCACAAGCACTGGCTTGGCGGTGGCGCCAGAGGCGATGCCCACTGACAGTATCTCCGACGGGAAGCTCTCGCCGCCCTTGTTGAGTGCCGCAATCTTGAAGCTCACGACCTTGTCGGCAGGCACGTCGCAGACGAAGCTGGGCTTCTTCACCACGGTGCCGTTGTCGAATGAGCCGTTGCCCACACGTTTGTAGACGATATATTTCTCTGCCTTTGCCGTGGGTTCCAATGGGTCGGCGACGGGCTGCCAGCTCAGTTCCGCCTGACGTTTGTCGTTGAGCACGGCAGCAAAATGTTCTACCGGCAGTGGCTGCACTACGTAGTCGTAGCCGTATTGGTCTGAGAGGAACTTCAGTATGCCCTTGTATATGGAGCGGCTCACGGTGAAGTGGAAGCGCGGGTCGAGTCCGTAGCGCATGTCGGCGAAGTTTTCGTGCGACAGCAACTCAAGCAACATGGCAGGCACACGGGGCGACCACGCCTCGAAATAGCGTGAGTCCCACATGCCACGGCGTGTCCACTTAGGCTCGTAGAGGGTGCGTATGTCGTTGCAGATGCTTGACAGCACGTGGTCGCAGAGGTCGTGGTTGGCGTTGCGTGAGCTGCCATCGGCAAACACTCCGCCGTACTGGTGTGAGTCGTAGATGCCGAGTGTGCCTATGATGGAGTCGCCATAGACCGTTCCAGCGTCGCTATGGAATGCGAACGAGAGGTCCATCGGTATGTTCAGACCCTTGTAGTCGGGTGCAGCCTTTGTGCCACCGGCGAGCCAGTTGACCCACACACCGCGGTTCTTGTAGTCGTCGGAATACTCGTTTAAGCCGTGGGAGGGCGAGTAGATGCTGTCTGGCACGCCCGCCCACTGCATGTAGTAGCGTGCTCCTTCGAGGTAGCGTGGGTAGCCACTCGTCTCGCATGGTATGTCGAGTTTGGGCTGCCACTCGTTGCGCGGCTTAGGATCGGTGGCGCGATCTTTCTTGGAATTGGGCCAGACGAGGTTGCCGTCGGCAGTGCGTGCGATGTTGCCCATGCCGCCACCGAAGCGTACAGCGTCGGCGGTCACCACCGCGTTTTTGTCTTTCGACATGTTGCTCAGCACCACCTTACCCTTTGTTCCCTTGTCAAAGGCGAAGGTTCCGAGATAAATCCATGTGCCACCGCCCATCTGTTGGTTGACCGCAAACTCGGTCTTGCCGTCTTTGTGGTAGACGGTGTAGTGTGCGTCGGTGGCGCTGTTGGGCAGTGTCTTGTACGACACATACACCGCATATTCGCGGTCGACAGGCATGTCGGGAGTCCAGGAGATGGTACTCAGCTTGCCTTTCTTGCCTACCGCGTCTGCCATACGGAACGAACCTTCGGCAAAAGGATTCTCAAAGTCTTTATATTCGGGACGCAGATAGGCAAAGCCCGCGCCCTCACCCTTTGTCCACGCCTTGTCGCCGTTGGTCTCGGCGTAGAGCGAACGGTCTGTGGTCACGGTGCCGTCGGCCTGACGAACGGGCATATTGGCATCGTTGTCGACCACCACCTCATAAGGGTTAGTGTCGCGTTCGCGCGGTGTCATGACTATGGCGCCGGCGTTTTGAAGCATCGGTATGACGTAGGGCAGCACGTAGCTCTGCGTGTATTTGTCCTCCACGCTCTGGAACATACGTCCACGCTGCCACTCCCAACGGGCGAGTCCCTGCTGGTAGTAGAGTCCGTGGCTCTGCCACATGGCTATATGCTTGCCGTCAAGACCGTGTGACGGCTCATACGGTCGGCTGAGATTGCGCACGAGTGGGGTGACTTTAGGCTGTGTGAACGCCTCGCGCTTGTCCTTACCCTTTAGCTCTGAGCGCAGGATGAGGTCTTTGAGGTTTTTGCGGTCGGCAATGATGGCGATGTATTTACCTGCCAACTGCTCCGGCAATGCTGCCCTCACCTGCTCAATGATGGCTGCGTAGCTGTCTTTACGGATAGGTAAGTAAGTCAGGTTACGGCTTGCAAACAACTTCAAAGAGTCGCCCACGACAGCCGTAGAGTCGACTGTTATGCGGCCCGTCTGCACGCCTACGGCACACTGGTTGAGAGCTTTCTCAACGGCTGCCTTGTCGCTTTGCTCTATCTGCTGCGCATGTCCCACGGCTGGCAGACATAGCAAGGCGATGATGGATGATGACAAAAAAGTGTTCATTGGTTTATATCTATAAGTTTACGAGTTAGCAATTGAAATATCGAAAAGGATGATTCCCTTCCTTTATCATAATTAAGGCGAGCGCCACTTGCACCTACTTCACAACCTCAAGCTTCCATCTCCACTGGTCGAAGTAGAGGTTGCCGCCAGCCCATTCCACCTCACCGCGCTGGAAATCGACGGTCTCACTGCGTGGGAACTGCTTGGCGGGATAGAGCGGACAGCCGTAGTCGTTGTTCACAATCATGCGGAACGAGTCTATGCCTCCAAAGAAGAAGTAAGTCTCCTGCTCGTTCTTGGCGTAGGCAGGGATGCCGAACGACTGGTCCACAGGCACCCATCCGTGCTCTGGAACGTATATTTCGCCCCAGTCGTGGAGGTTTTCTTCGCCCGGGTGCAGCATGAATCCACTCTGGAAATGTGCAGGAATGCCGAGCGAACGACACAGCGTCAGGAAGAGCAGTGTGACCTGTCCGCAGTCACCGTGGTGGTTGTCGAGCACATAAGCAGGTATGTTTTCGATGGTCGAATATTCGCGTGCAGAAGCCCACGGGAAGTTATCGTCCACCCATTTGAATATGCGTCGCGCCTTCGCCAGCGGCGTTGCGGCGCCCTGTGTGAGCCGTTCGGCAAGCGCACGAATCTGCGGTGTGAACACCATGTGGCAGTCGCGCTCCGACGTGTAGGTCTTGTACAGGTCGCTGGTGGTGTCGTATGTCGTCGTCGCGGCGGTGTCGAGGTCAAACCATGCGCCGTAAGCGTCGAACTCAAACTCCTCTGAAAAGACCGTGGGCTTGCCTGCCTCAGCCTTCTTTTCCATGTAGACGGTGGAGTGAGCATAGTCCATCGGCGAGCGCACAAAGTCAGGTTGGCTGGTTGATAGCAACTTCACGTTCTTCTGACGAGGCACGTCTGTGCGTGGCATGGGCAGCCAGCAGCGCACCGTCTCGCCCTCCGGCACCGCGTCGGGCTTCACCGTTATGGTGTAACGAATGCGGAAATGCTTCGGGTCTCCGATGCGTTCTTTGCTCTTTGCCGCCTGTTTCATGACGGCACGGGTGTTGTCTTCGCGCACCGTCACTTCGCCGTCGCGTCCCGGAGTGTCGCGTTTCGCTTTCAGACGAGCACACTCTTTGTTTATGCGGAACAGGTTGGGGGCGGCGTTGTGGAAGTATTTCTTTTCGCCATCGATAACCCTACACTCCAACTCGCCGGTCTTCTCCCACTCGTCCAACTGTCTGTCGGTGACGTCGGGGATATATTTTCTGATGTACTCCTTCACCTGTTCGCGTGTCTTGGAGAAGTCGTTGAGTAACCGATGGTGTAGGTCTGCCTCCCACGAGTACTGCTTATCGGTGGGCTGCATGACATACTTGGTGGGTTGCGTAACATATTTAGTCTGTGCCGTGGCGGTCAATGACGCGCCCATCAGCACGAAAGAAGTGAGCCAAATGTTTGCTTTCATATTATTATAGTTAATGAGTTGATTTTTTAAAGTTGACAAGTTGACGAGTAAACAAGTAGACAAGGAGATTTGTCTATTTCGTTGACGAGGAGGTGAGAAGGATTGTTTACTTGTCCACTCGAAAGCCCTTCCAAGCTCTCCAGCACATCTCCTTGTCTACTCGTCTACCTGTTTACTTGTCCACTCGAAAGAATTCACTTCACCATCGCACCCGCCACAGCATTTGCGACGTACGAGCGGAGAGCGATGCAGCTGCCCTCATTGGTCGGGTGTACGGCGTTGGTGAGCAGTATAATGCTAATATCGTTGACGGGATCGATAACTATGCTGGTGCCCGTGAAGCCCGTATGTCCGTAAGTTTCGGGCGAGAGCAGGTCGCCGCTATTGTTGGCATAGGGTGAGAACACATCCCATCCGAGTGCGCGACCAAACTCTGCGCGGGCGCGAGGGACGGTGCGCATCGCCTTGACAGTGGCAGGTCCAAGCACCCGTTTGCCCTCCCACTCGCCGCCATTCTGCAGCGCAGCGCAGAGGATGGCAACGTCGTCGGCAGTCGTAAACACGCCAGCGTTGCCCGAAATGCCACCATTCATTATGCGCGCCAGGGGGTCGTGTACCACTCCCTGAAAGCATTTGCCGTCAACATCCTTCTCTGTCGGCGCGCAGCGTTTTGCCAGTTCCTTCGACGGACAGTAGTCGGTGTCTTTCATTCCGAGCACATCAAACACATGCTTATGGGCATAGGTGCGCAGGTCGCAGCCTGCCACAGTCTCTATGATGCGCTGCAGAGTGATGAAGTTGAGACAGCTATAGGTCATGTCCGAGCCCGGTTTGAAGTTGCGTTTGCAGTGCGCAATGTAGTCCATCAGTCCGTCGCGATTTGGCGCACCGTACTTCTTCTTCAGCATGTTAGCATCTGCATAAGCTGGCAACCCAGACGTATGGGTTAGCAAATCGATAATACGGATAGCCGTTTTGCCGCCGTTTTCGTCGCTCCAACCTTCAAATCCCGGTATGAACTGGTCCACACGGTCCATCAACCGAATCTTCCCCTGCTCGACAAGTGTCATCGCACTCACCGCAGTAGACATCGACTTCGAGCACGACGCCATGTCAAACACCGTGTTAATGGTCATCGGTTCGGTCTTCGGATAAACCCTTTTGTTGCCGTAAGCCTTAATATACGCCATCTTACCATGACGCACTACGGCGAGCACCGCGCCCGGTATGTCTTTGTTTTCGACCGCACGGTTGATGGCAGCGTCAGCGTTTTGCAGACGGGTAGCGTCGAGCCCCACGCTCTCGGGGCTTACACGCTCCAGTGTCTGTGCCGTAGCAACAACGGCGGCGCAGAACATAGAGATAAAAACCACTATCTTTTTCATGTTTCTATATATTATATTAACGAGTCAAGAGCGGCACAACGCCCCTCCGACAAGCCTGTTTTTACAAGAAAGAAGCACCTCCTTTATAAATAAGGAGAGACTCATCTGCAAGAAAGAAGCTCCTCCTTTATAAGAAGAAAGCATCTCCTTTATATATAAGTCAAAGCCTCATCTACAAGCCACACTCCCCTTACTTCTCCGCCGGTCGGCTGATTATCAACATTCCGATGAACGTAAACAGCGCATTGAAAATAAGCAGTTCGTAGCTAAACTTATATCCTCCGAACCACGCCTCAGAGTTGGTCTGCAACACATAGCACAGCACTGGCGCAACGATAGCGACGAGGGGGATAAATCGGTCGCGCACCTTCAGCTTCAGGAATATGCCGAAGGCGAACATGCCGAGTATCGGACCGTAGGTGTAACTTGCCAATACGTAGACGGCATTGATGACACTTGTGTTGTTGAGCAAGCCTATAACAAATATCACAACAGCCATAAGCACCGCCATGCCGACATGCACACGCTTACGCACGGAGGTGAGATGGTCGCCGCTGCCCACCTCTTTCTTGTCGGCTTGCAGTATGTCAAGGGTAAACGAAGTGGTGAGTGCGGTGAGCGCCGAGCCTGCTGCCGAGTAGGCAGAGGCAAACAGTCCCACGACGAACAGCACTCCCACGACGAGCGGCAGGGCGTCGCTTGTCGCCACAGCGGGGAAAAGGTTGTCGCCACGCTCGTCGATGCCCACCTTCTCCGCAAACATATAGAGCAGCACACCGAGCATGAGGAAGAGCAGATTGATAAAGAACTGGCACACGATGCTTACCATCATGTTCTTCTGCGAGTCACGATAGTTCTGGCAGTTGAGGTTGCGCTGCATCATGTCCTGGTCGAGACCAGTGGTAGCAATCATCGTGAACACACCAGCAAGAAACTGCTTAAAGAAGAAGCGGCCGTCGTTGACATCGTCGAAGAAGAACACACGGCTGTGCTCGTTAGAGAATATGGCGCCCGTGATGTCGGCGATGCCGAGGTCGAGACGGTTGGAGATGAACACTATGCAGAGCACCACCGACAGGATGAGACACAGCGACTTGAGCACATCGGTCCATATAATAGACTTCACACCACCGCGGAACGTGAACAGCCACACCACCAACACGGTGAGCGCCACGTTAAGGGCGAAGGGCAGACCCATAGGTTCAAACACCAGCAACTGCAGCGTGAGACACACAAGAAACAGTCGCACGGAGGCGCCGAGCATCTTTGAAATGAAGAAAAACCACGCTCCGGTCTTATACGACTTCACGCCGAAGCGGTCTTCAAGGTACTGGTACACCGACACGAGGTTCATCTTATAAAACAGCGGCACCAGCACAAAGGCGATAATCATCTGGCCCACCACGAAGCCCATGACCATCTGCAGATAAGAAAAACCCTTCTCGTCCACCATGCCCGGCACCGACACGAACGTCACGCCAGATATGAACGAACCCATCGTAGCAATGGAAACGATATACCACGGCGACTTGCGCGAGCCGAAAAAGCCCTTGCTGTCGGTCTTGCGACCTGCGAGCCACGAGACGGTAAAGAGCAACAGGAAATAAGCCAACACGGTGATGGCGATAGTTAATGGTGTCATGTCTTCGATAAGTGTTAATGATATTTAGGAAAATTGTTCTCTACATGCAAAGTTAACTTGTTTTTGTCTAAAAAAGCCAACAATCTCGCGAATAATTTGGCACACACGGCATAATTGCAAAAAATAGCAACACGGTGCGCAGTAGTTGCTCGATTTTTTACTATATTTGCATAATATAAGCTGCACTCGGCAATCAGAAAGAAAGCTTTCATTGCCCTCATTTGCATTATCTTTGTCATTGATAAGCTGCACTCGGCAATCAAAACGCAAGCTATAATAACCTTTTTTAATAGACACAACAGACAAGATGTACAAGTTCATAGCAGGACTCGTCACGGCAGCAGTCACCTTGTTGCCAGCAGTAAAGAGCCACGCGGCGACGACCGCAGGCACAGTAGCCGACACGACAGAGCAGCCGCAGAAGGCGCAGAAAGCCGTGGTGACAGGTGCAGAGCGCACCTCCGCCTACCTCAAGCTGCTCAAAGGCAAGCGCGTGGCGCTGTTTTCCAACCAGACAGGAGTGGTCGGCGACAAACACGTGCTCGACGTGTTGCTCGACAACGGCGTCAACGTCGTGACCATATTCTCGCCCGAACACGGGTTCCGCGGTAAGGCCGACGCTGGCGAAAAGGTAAGCAGCTCGGTCGACGAGAAGACAGGTGTAGCCATCTACTCGCTCTACGGCGTGAAGGGCGGCGCCCCCGACGACGCCACGATGGAGAAGTTTGACGTGCTCGTGAGCGACATTCAGGACGTGGGACTGCGCTTCTACACCTACTATGTCACCATGGTGAGACTCATGGACCGCTGCGCCGAGTTTGGCAAACAGATGATAGTGCTCGACCGTCCCAACCCCAACGGCATGTATGTAGACGGCCCCACGCTCGACATGAAGTTCAAATCAGGCGTAGGCTCGCTACCAATACCCGTCGTCCACGGCATGACGCTCGGCGAGCTGGCACTCATGGTCAACGGCGAGGGATGGCTCAAGAATCGCCGCAAGTGCCGCCTCAAGGTCGTGACCTGCCAAAACTACACCCACCAGACACGCTACACCCTGCCCGTAGCGCCCTCGCCCAACCTGCCGAACATGACGTCTATATACCTCTACCCGTCGCTCTGCTACTTTGAAGCCACCGACGTGAGCCTCGGACGTGGCACCGACAAGCCGTTTCAGCAGTACGGCCACCCCGACATGAAGGGCTTCGCCTACACGTTCACACCAGAGAGTCGCGAGGGCGCCAAGACCCCTCCGCAGCTCGGCAACACCTGCTACGGCCGCGACCTGTCCTCCATGTGCGACGACGACATCATCGCGCGACAGCTCGACCTCACCTATCTCATAGAGGCATATCGCTCGCTCGCCATCGGCGACAACTTCTTCACGCCCTTCTTTGAGAAGCTAATAGGCGTAGACTGGGTGCGCACGATGATAGAGGCAGGCAACTCTGCCGACGAGATAAGACAGCGCTGGGCACCCGACGTGGAGCGCTTTAAGAAGCAGCGCAAGCCATATCTGCTCTACAAAGAGTAGGCACGCCACCACGCCCCACACCCCCATCACACCCCACCCGCCGCCCCCTTGCTGGGCGGCATCATGCTACAGAAACAACAAAACACCAACTATTATGCGTGACAAGAGAATGAGAGACATCACCGTGGGCAGCCTGTTGAAGGTCTGCACCTGCCCGCACATAGATGAAGACATAGCCCTCGTCGAAGACTTCAGGCAGCTGCCGCTGCCACAAGACACCTCGCGCATGGAGTGTCTGCTCCTCGCCGTGTGTTTAGAAGGGGAGGCACGCTACACCGTCGACACCGCGGAGCACACCGTCCACCCCAACGACATCATCATAGTGTCGCACAACCAGAAGACCGGACGCAGCTGGCTAAGCCCCGACTGCAAAGGCATAGGACTGCTGCTCGACTACGACTTCTTCCACGAAGCCATTAAAAACATACACGAGATGTCGTCGCTCTTCATCTTCGCACGCTTCAACCCCGTCTACAAACTGCTACCGGAAGAGACTGAGCGCATAAAGACCTATCTGTCGATGATTCGCAATAAGATAGGCAACACACGTCACCACTTCCGCAAAGAGACCGTGCAGTCGCTCATCACAGCCATGATCTACGACGTAAGCAACGCCCTCTACCGCAGCCAAACCTCACGGTCGGCGACGAGCACCAGTGCAGAGAAGATATTCGCAGGGTTCATAAAGCTGGTCGAAGACAACTTCCGCGAGCAGCGTAAGCTGTCGTGGTATGGTCAGCAGCTGTGCATCACGCCCAAATATCTGTACGGGGCAGTGAAGCAGGTGAGCAAATGCACGCCCACAGACTGGATTGACGACTACGTGACTCTGGAGATAAAGCTCATGCTGAAGAACACGACGAAGAGCATAAAGGAGATAGCTCAGGAGCTGAACTTCTCCAGTCAGTCGTTCCTCGGCAAGTACTTCAAAGACCGGGTGGGCGTATCGCCGAAAGAGTATCGCAAAAACTGATAACGGCAGTAACACAAAAAGTAAGCAAAAAGCGGGAATAGTCTGCAAAACGTCAGATTATTCCCGCTTTTTCTTACGCCAATTCTTAACACATGTTAAAACCGCTATGCCATTCCCACTACGGCCCTTTGGGCTTGTCACTACGGCCCTTTGACGTCGCCACTACGGCCCTTTGGCAAGCCCAAAAGGCTGCTTTCATTTTGTCAAACGGCAGTAGCCGCTTTTTCAAGAGCTTCGCGCCGTCTGTCCGGTAGACGCCAGGCGCTCCGCAGAGAGGCTTCAACAGCTCTTCCAGCAGACTCTAACCGCCGTTTCAAGCGCCTCGCGCCGCTCAGCCTTTCATATACGTAGCCCTCATGGCGAGCGCCTTGTTTTCGGCTGCCTCCATCACCTCGCGCTCGCCAGGACCCTTGTCGTTGATGCCGCACAGGTGCAGTATGCCGTGTATGAGCACACGGTAGAACTCCTCGTCGTAGCTCTTGCCGAACAGCTCGGCATTGGAGCGCACGGTGTCGAGCGATATCACGATGTCGCCACTCACGACGTTGTCTTCGTCGTAGTCAAACGTTATGACGTCTGTGTAGTAGTCGTGGCCGAGATATTCGCGGTTGACCTCCAATATCTTCTCGTCGTCGACAAACATGTAGCCCACCTCGCCCACCGTGCGGCCATAGTCGGCAGCCACGGCCTTTATCCACGCCGAGGTGTCGCGTTTTCTTAGTTTCGGCATTCTAACGCCTTCTGCATTGTAGCTTATCATATAGTTGGTTGTATGTTTTAGTGTTATGGTTGCGGACTGTCGGCGCCACCTTCCTGCGGCAGAAACTGCGCCACGTCTTTGCCGAAGCGGTGCAGCTCACGCACCACCGACGAGCTGACGCTGTCGAGGCCTGGCTCGGCGTAGAGCAGAATGGTCTCTAAGCCCGTGAGCTGGCGGTTGATGTCGGCCTGCTCGCGCTCATACTCGAAGTCGCGAACGTTGCGCACTCCTTTCACCACAAACTGCGCGGCGTGGCGCTGGGCGAAGTCTACGGTGAGACAAGAGTATGCCTCTACCGACACGCGCGGCTCGTCACGGTAGATGCGACGGATGGCGGCGACACGCTCTGCGTCGCTGAGCATGGTGGTCTTGCTGCCATTCACACCCACGCCTATCACCACGCGGTCGAACAAAGGCAACACGCGTCTCACCACCGACTCGTGGCCCGTGGTGAAGGGATCGAAGCTCCCGACAAATATTCCTGTACGCATAAGATTTGTTGTTTGTAGCGCGGGGCGGCGACACAGTGCCGCAATGGCATGGTGGCAGCAGCCTCCGCAGTTTACTGCAAAATTAACATTTTCCCGCCACAAACCGCCAACGAATCGGGAAAAAATAAGTAACTTTGCCCTTGCCGCAGCCCACAGACACGGCAGCGGCACATTTTTCATAAAGCCAAAAACAGACAAAGTGCAATGGACGTAAAGATAGAGCCGTCATGGAAACGGCAACTCGGCGGCGAATTTGAGAAGCCATATTTCAGCCAACTCACCGACTTCGTGAGGCACGAATATGCCACCGGCACATGCTATCCGCCGGGACCACTCATCTTCAACGCCTTCAACCTGTGCCCCTTTGACAAGGTGAAGGTTGTCATCATAGGACAAGACCCCTACCACGAAGAGGGACAGGCACAGGGACTGAGCTTCTCGGTGAACGACGGGGTGACCTTTCCGCCGTCGCTCATCAACATTTTCAAGGAGATAGCACTCGACCTCGGCAAGCCCATGCCCACCAGCGGCAACCTCACACGGTGGGCGGAGCAGGGTGTGCTGCTGCTCAACGCCACCCTCACCGTGCGCGCACATCAGGCAGCGAGCCACCAGCGCAAGGGATGGGAAGAGTTTACCGACGCGGCGATACGCGCCCTCAACGCCCGACGCGACCACCTCGTGTTCATACTGTGGGGAGGATATGCGCGCTCTAAAAAGTCGCTCATCGACACCTCACGCCACCTCATACTCGAGTCGGTACACCCCTCTCCGCTCTCCGCCAACCGCGGCGGATGGTTTGGCAACCACCACTTCTCACGCTGCAACCAATACCTCGCCGAACACGGCGAGCAACCCATTGAGTGGTAGAAGATTAGCTCGTCAACTCGTAAACCATCAGCTTGTCAACTTGTCAAGCCGTCTACTCGTCAACTTATCAGCTATCAGCTCGTCAACTCACAAACCATCAGCTCGTCAACTTGTCAACTCGTTAACTCGTCAACTTAAAAAAAATGATAATAGAAATAGACAATATACTTGTTTCCGGTGACATATTCACCGAAGAGTTTTGCTGCGACCTCGACGCCTGCAAAGGCATCTGCTGCGTGGAGGGCGACGCCGGAGCACCCGTCACCCTCGACGAGATTGGGGGCATAGAGGCGGCGCTCGACACCGTGTGGGACGACATGTCAGCATCGGCACAGGCCGTGGTGGACAAACAGGGAGTGGCATATACCGACCGCGACGGCGACCTTGTGACAAGCATCGTGGGCGGCAAAGACTGCGTGTTCACATGCTACGACAACGGCTGCTGCCTCTGCGCCCTCGAGCGTGCCTACCGCTCGGGCAAGACAGGGTTTTGCAAACCCATAAGCTGCGCGCTCTACCCCATACGCGAGAAGCACCTGTCCAACGGCATGATAGCCCTCAACTACAACCGCTGGGACGTGTGCCGCGACGCCGTGAAGAAGGGTCGCGAGCTGCATCTGCCCGTCTACAAGTTTCTGCGCGAGCCGCTCACCCGCCGCTTTGGCAGCGACTTCTACGACAAACTCTGCGAGGCTGCCAAGGCTGTGAGCAGCGAAATGGGTATATAAAAGAAGACAGCAGATTCAAATGTGGCCCTTTTGTTTGCACCATTTGAATCTGCTGTCAACGTTTATTCTCTACAGTGATTTCCACTAAAAGTATTTTTCACCAACGATAGCGACTACTTTATCGGCGTCACCTTCAACATCATGACGCCATGTGAGGGTATCTCGCGCTTTATATTGTCGGTAGCAGTGCCGAGGTCTTTGTGCTGCCAGAGGTCGCGCACGGCAAACTTGTCACGCCAGAGCACCACGTTTTCGAAAGAGATGGACATCTTGGCAAGCGACGAATTGATTTTCCACGGCTGCTCGCTGCGGTTGAAGAAGCACAGGGCGGCAGCGCCGTCAGACAACACCTTGAGCCATATCTCGTGTTCGCCAGACTTCAGATAGCGTATGCCCTGGCGGCCGAGCTTGTCCTGGTCGACAGCTATCACCTCCTTGTTGGTCAATATCTCACGTGTCGCAGGAGTCATTTTGCGCAGGTCGTTGCCAGCGATGAGCGGCGCGGCGAGCATGCTCCACATCGACATCTGGGTAACGGCTTCCACATCGGTGAGCACATCGTTGCCTATCTCAAGCATGTCGGGGTCGTTCCAGTGGCCTGGGCCAGCATATTTTGCAAGCTCCACGTTCTTGTCAAGGATGTTTACAACACCTGCGCCGCCCCAATGATTGATGCCGTCGTAGAGGTTTGTTATGTCGCCAGTGGTACGCCACAAGTGTCCCACGCCTTTAGCCCATTCCCACGGTTTGTTGTCGCCCCACTCGCAGATGGAGAACACTATCGGGCGACCGCATGCCTTCAGCGCGTCGCTCATGGTGGTATAGGCAGCTTTGGCGTTCTGTCCCTCGTTGTAGCACCAGTCGTATTTCAGGTAGTCGACGCCCCACTCGGCATAGGTCAGCGCGTCGACGAACTGGTAGCCGCGGCTGCCGGCATATCCGGCGCAGGTCAGTGTGCCAGCGCAGGAGTAGAGTCCGAACTTCAATCCCTTAGAGTGGACGTAGTCAGCAAGGGCTTTCATGCCGTGCGGGAACTTCTTCTCGTCGGCGGTGATGCGCCCGTTCTTGTCGCGTTTGCCCTGCCATCCGTCGTCGAGGTTGAGGTATTCGTAGCCTGCGTCGCGCATGCCGGTGCTCACCATGAGGTCGGCAATCTCGCGAATCTTGGCGTCGTTGATGTCACAGCCGAAGCAGTTCCAGGCGTTCCAGCCCATCGGCGGTGTGGGAGCAAGGTCTTCAAATTTTTGTGCCGACGCGTCGGTGAGAGCGAGGGCAAGCAGTAGTGATAATAATACTTTTTTCATTTTGAGATATTGTTTGGTTTATTGTTCAACATGTGTACGGCTTCCTAAAAATCGCGGAAAACCTTTGTCGGAGCGTTTCGTAAGTATGACTTCATAAGCGCCAAAGGCGCAAAGAAAAGCAGAGCATTGCTTACATCATCGTCAAAACAGCGTTGGCAACGTGCAGTTCAATGCTCTGCTCATGAGAATCTACTTAATAAAACATTTAAGTCTATTTACCGTCCTTGCGGCAAACGCGGAAGTTGTCGAATGCGAAGTTACGTGCATAGCTCTCCTCTGTCTCTATACGGACGTTGAAGCTGTGGTAACGGTAGTTCTCAGGATAGGTTTCTGAGCGGTTTACTACCCACGGCAGTGTGATGGTCTCCCACTGGTTGAAGTTCTGAACGTTGAAGTCAGAAGCACTCCAAATCATAGGATCGGCAGCCCAGTAGAGGTAGGTGCAGAAACGAATCTTGTTGTCTATGAACTGGTTGCCAGTGCGGAACTCACACTTAACCACGTAGTCATCAGGATGGTCGAGCATGTCGTCGGTCACCTTTGTGTCGCCAATCTCGGCGATGTACCACCAACCAGACCATGCAGAGTTCTGGTCGATACGCAGGAAGTTACCAGACAGGCGCTGCTTGTCCTTCTCATCTGTCACTACGTTGGCCATGCTACTAGGCTTGAGCTCGTCGAAGTCCATAAGCATGCACTCGCGGTCATAGTAACGACCGGGGCAAACAGCCTCTACACCAAACTTGGTGCTACCAACAGACACCTTGATATTCTTCTTCACATTTGCAGGAACCTGTGTTGTGAGGTGGGTATCTGAGCGGCTGATGATCTTGGTCTTCTGACCGTCAAAGTTTACGTAACCGTTGATAGAGTCCACTTCGTAGAGGTCGAAGTACTGACCGTAAATCATGATGGTATCGCCAGGAGCGGTGTACTCATTGAACATACGTTCTACCTTCAAGTCGGGAGTGATGACATGAAGGGGCAACTCCTGACAACCGAGGCTGTTATAGATGTACATGCGGTCTGTAACGTTCTTTGCGAGCTTTACAGGAATCTTCATATACATTATGTTATTCTCGGTATAAATCTCGTCAAGGTCGATCTTGATGTCATTGATGCAAACAGAATCGATATTTGCTTTGTCCAGACCTTCGCCATGAACGGCAATGAAGCTACCCATCGAGGCCTCGGCTATAGTCGTGTTCATATCGGCGAGTGTGGTCACTCCGCTAAGCTTCAACGGCTCGGCGGTGTTATCGTCGTCGGAACAAGCTGTCAGCAGCATCATGGCAGCGAACACTGCCAGACGCATTGTTGTTGATAATAATTTGTTCATCGTTGTTGTAGTTTTTAAAGACGGGCGACGCGATGTCGCCCGCCATATTTTTTTTCTTTGTGAGCGATTTGGTTGAAGGACTCAGCCTAATGGCATCGTCCTTATTACAATTCCGTTATTACCATCCAGGGTTGTTGGTCTCGATGTACGGGTTGGTATTAACCTCATCTGGCGGCAGCGGGAGCAGCAGGTGCTTCTTCTCACGGCGCTTTATAACACCATTCTCATCAACAGTACCGATGGCATTCATAACCTGCAGGTAGATGCCCCAACGGATAAGGTCCTGACGGCGGATGCCCTCAGCAGCAAACTCCTTAGCTCTCTCCTCGAGAATGTATGAACGGAACGACTCCTGTGTGAACGGAGTTTGCTCGTTGCGCTTGCTGCAGAGTGTGCTGTGGTTACGAGAGTTGAGCTTGTCAACGATAGCCATAGCCTCAGCAGACGGCTTGCCGTTAACCTCATTGTCGGCCTCTGCGAAGATGAGCAGGGTCTCTGCGTAACGCATGTAAGGCCAGTTGTAGTCTGAACGGTTACCGTCGTTTGTTGTTACACAGCCAAACTTCTTAAGCTTAGAGCCGTAGTTGTGTGCGCCTTCGGGCTTAACATCATTGGGAGAGTAGCCACGCTCACCCTTCTTCACGTAAACACTGTCGCGCTCCGGATAGAACATATAGCGAAGCTCGCCTGTAGCCTCAATATAGTAGTAAGGCCAACGGTGCATAACACCCCACTGGATGCGGTCGTCATCCCAGTCGTCGAAGGTCTGCAACCAGTGGTCACGCTGTACGTAGTAACCGCTGCTCCACACTCCGTGTTCGGTCTCTTTAGGGTAGCCGAGGTAGTAGGTTGGTGTATAGTTGGCATAGAGTGTTCCCTCGTTGAGCTTTGTCTGAAGACAGAATTCAAACTCAGGACCGTTCTTGTAAGCTACGTCCCACAGTTTCTCCTGGCTTGGAGCGAGTTCGAACTCACCGTCCTTGATAACCTCTCTTGCCTTCTCGAGAGCGAGTTTGTAGTACTCCTTAGAGTCGAAGCCCTCGTAACCAGCTACCAGGTCTTTCTTGTGACGGATGGCAACAGGCATGAGACGTGTCTCAGTGCCGTCGGGGTTAACCTTCTCACCAGGGCCGCCCTTTACTGTTACATAGCCGTCCTTCATAGAGGCGGAACCGATAGTAGCATATACTTTGGCGAGCAATGCCTTAGCAGTGCCACGGCAAACGTGACCCTTGATGTAAGATTCGTCGGTTCTCGGCATCAGCAACTCTTCTGCTTCCTTCAGCGAACTGATAATGCTCTCGTAAACTTCAGCAACGCTTGCGCGGGGCTGCTCAGGAACATTACCTTCTGAAATAGACTTCTCGTACAAAGGCACACCACCATAGTTCTGCACAAGCTGGAAGTAAGCCCATGCTCTCAGGAACTTGAGTTCGCCCAGAGCGTTGTTCTTTATCTTGTCACTGATGCCAGAAATCTTGTTAACCAGATAGTAATGGTAGTTAGCACGGTGTACTGACTGGAACAAATACTGGAAGTGGTTGTTGTTTGAACCGTCGTTATAGAAGTTGCCTGCGCCAATCGAGCCGAACGCCCAAGTAGGACCTGACTGGTAGTCGCAGTCGAAATTGACAATCTCATGGTAGCTACCCCACTCATGAGGGAACTCCAATGTGGCGTAAGCGCCATTGACAAGCTCTTGATAACCCTTGTTTGCCGCAACGTCTTCACCTGAGACGAAGGTGAAGGTCTGCTCATCAAGGTCGCAAGACATCAGCGATAATACTGCCGCTGACATTATTATTATATTTCTAATGCACATAAGTGTGATGTTTTATTATAATGAAACCTGAATGCTGAAATTGAAACTTCTTGCGCTGGGGTAAGACGAAAGGTCTACACCGTGGCGTGATGAGTCACTACCGAATGCGCTCACGTCGGGATCGTACCAGTCGTAACCGGTGATGGTGAACAGGTTGGTAGCGCTGGCAGTGAAGGTCAGTGCATTGATGAACTTAACCGGATTTCTCCAGTTGTAGCTCAGGCTGACGTTCTTACAACGCAGGTATGAACCATCCTCTACATAGCGGTCAGATGCTTTCATAGAACGTGTGTATGAGCCATCAGGACGCGGCCAGCGTGCGGCAGCACGGTTGTCAGCAGTCCAACGGTTGTACCATACGAACTTCGGCATGTTGTTGCTGCTCACGAGCTTGAACGGCAGCAAGTTGGTATTGAGCACGTCGTTGCCCTGTGAACCCTGTAAGAAGAAGCTAAATGTCCAGTCCTTGTATGTGAAGGTGTTGGTAATACCGTATGTATAGTCAGGGTTGGTGTTACCGATAACGTCCTTATCGCGCTGGTCGATAACGGGATCGTCGTCCATGTTCTTGTACTTAATCTGACCAACCATGCTCTTTATCTTAGAGTCAGACTCGTTGGCATAGAACGGATCGGCTCTTACCTCAGCCTCGTTGTCATAGAATCCGTCCTCTACGTAGCCATAGAGCAGACCGATAGGAGAACCGTTGCGGCGGATGAACATACTCTCCATGCCCCAAACAACGTCTGAATACTGCGGTGCATCGAGTCCAGAGATCTTGTTCTTGTTGAACGCGATGTTGGCGTCGATGTTCCAACTGAAGCTTGACTTGCGTATGGGGGTGAAGCGACCAGAAATCTCAAGACCGCGGTTAGAAACGTTACCGTAGTTAGAAGCGATCTCCTTGAAACCAGAACTCATAGGGATGAGCTTATACTGGAGCAGGTCTTTTGTCTTCTTCCAGTAGTAGTCAATGGTCAAGTTGACGCGGCTGTTGAAGATAGAGAGGTCAAGACCGAGGTCATACTGTGTTGTTGTCTCCCACTTCAGGTTAGCAGCAGCGGGTCCACCCCATCTGTCCTCTGCCATACCAGACAGCATCTTGCCGTCCATAGGATAGTTTGTAGCCACGAAACGAGAACGTGTAGCGTAAGCGTTCACACCCTGGTTACCTGTCTGACCAGCAGAAGCGCGGAGCTTCAAGTTGTCGAAGAAGTTGAGTTTCTTGATGAACGGCTCGTCAGAAGCACGCCATGCGATAGCTCCAGAGTAGAAGTTGCTCCATCTGTTGAGTGCGAGGCGGCTTGAGCCGTCACGACGAACAGAAGTTGTGAAGAGGTATCTGTCGAGCAGACCATAGTTCAAACGGAACAGGTAAGACATCAACTGAGACTTGCCTCTGCCGCTGCTGATTTCCTTGTCACCAGTTGCAGCGTTCATGTCGTTGTCTTCTGTGTCGTCAGTAGCGAATGTCTTGGCGTTCATGCCCTTGTTTCTCCAGTTTGCAATCTGGTATGTAATACCTGCCACAGCATTGAAGCTGTGTATGCCGAAAGTCTTGTTGAAAGAGAGCAGAGACTCCTCTGTGAAGCCTTCGTAGTTGCTATCGCTCTTAACAGCGTAACCGTTGGTAGGATTCTGACCTGCACCGGTGTAGCGGTTGTAGTACTGGCTACGCTCGTAGTAGCTGTAGCTGTAACCAACATTCTGACGGAACTTCAGCCACGGGGTGAATGTCACCTCTGCAAAACCGTTTGCATTAACGCTGATGCTTGAGAGTATGTTCTTCTCAGTCTTAACAACGAGGTACGGGTTAGCAAGACCTGTTGAGAAGTCCTCAGAGAATCCAGAGTCGGCTGTGGGGTCGAACACGGGACGGGTCGGGTTGAACGAGATTGCCGACTCAATCACACCGTAGTTCTCGGTGTTGGTACGTGCGAGACGGTTGTCTGACTTTGAGAAGTTGATAGAGCTACCAATCTCGATGAAGTCGTTGACCTTGCGTGTGTTGTTTGCACGTACGGTGTAACGCTTGTAGTAAGAGTTACGGATTACACCCTGCTGGTCGAGCACGCCACCAGAGTAGAGGTATGAACCCTTGTCATTACCGCCAGAGACAGTAAGAGAATAGTCCTTGCTGAATGCGGTATGGAAGATCTCATCCTGCCAGTTTGTACCGTAGAACAGTTCGGTATCGCCTTCGTTGCGATAGAAACCGTTACGAAAATCGTCGGGGCTGGGAAGGTACGTACGAGAGACAACTTCCATCTGACCAGTGTCGGGGTTAAGCAGCTTGGTCTCGCTCCAACGTCCTACTGACGGGTAGGGGAGGTTGTAGTCAGACGTGTAGTTCTTGCCGTCATAGAGGTAGCCGTTGATAACGAGTTCGTTACGATACTCAGCATACTCGGCAGCAGACAGCACGTCAATCTTCTTCACTGGAGAAGAAGTAGAGAATGTAGAGCGGAACTCAACGTTGGTCTTGTCGCCCTTACCCTTCTTAGTTGTGATGATAACCACACCGTTTGCACCACGCGAACCGTAGATGGCGGTAGCAGATGCGTCCTTCAACACCTCTACAGACTCGATGTCAGAGGGGCTGAGTGAGCTCAACGGGTTGTTTGTCTGCTTCATACCGTAGTCGGTCTGGGGAGCCTCACCCATATCGAATGGTATGCCGTCAACGATGTACAACGGCTCGCAGCTTGTTGTAAATGAGTTGGCACCACGAATCTGGATGTTAATACCAGCACCCGGAGCACCGTCGCTCTGTGACACAACTACACCTGCCAACTTACCCTGGAGACCCTGGTTTACGTTGGTAGGATTCACTCTCATAAGTTCATCACTGCGCAGTGATGCAACAGAACCCGTAAGGTCGCGCTTCTTTACGCTACCATAGGCGATAACCACAGTCTCGTTAAGCTCCTGGCTATCGTCCTGCATCTGAACTTTCATGGTGTTCTTCGAGCCTACAGTTGCCTCGCTGGTCTTGTAGCCGATGTATGTAAACACCAGAGTGGTACCAGGCTTCACGCTCAGCTTAAACTCACCGTTAGCGTTAGTAATGGTGCCAATACTCTTGTTGTTCTTGGCGCGCACGGCAGCTCCAACAACGGGTTCGCCTGAGCTGTCGACTACAATGCCAGAAATCTCTTTCACCGAACTCTGTGCGGCCACTGTCATTGGGGAAAGCGACATGAGTAAGCATGCGAATCCCACGGTACACAAATGTTTGATCTTTGGTTTCATGTGATTTTGAATTTGATTAGGGCGAATCAACTGGTTGAAACGCCAGTATGTTAGATAATAGCTAATATGATTTTGTAAAAAAATTATGTTAATAAATTCGTTTCTGTTTAGAGTATTTCCTATATTGCCCTATCAGCGTTGCGGAGTGCATATCTCGCTCACGAAGTCGCGGAAGTATTCGTCGCCCGCGGCATAGGGGGAGTTGTAATGAGAGAAAGCGAAGCAAATCATGTTGTCGGTGAATTGCGTCGCGTGTTCGACCTGTCGCTTGATGCGCTCGATGGGGGCGCGGCGGAAGTCGCTTGTGAATGTCTCGACGTTTATCCAGAACTCCAGTCGTCCGTCAGCCTTCACGGCGTCGTGCATCTCCTTCATCCAGCTGTCCACATTGTCGAGTGTCAGTCCGCCAGCGCCTATGCAGTCTTGCGGTACGAAGATGTCGCCTTTGCGGAACGGCACCTGGCTGAAGACCTGTCGCCACATTGCGCCATACTGTCGGGCATCGGCACCTACCTTGTAGTTGGCGAACGGCGACATCATGACTGGCATGTCGGGGGTCACCTCGTTGCGGTGCGCCACGCTGATGGACAGACATTCGGCGAGCAGCGCCTGCTTGTCACTGGTCTGCCAGTTCAGGTTGTCGACCTCCCAGACCCAGTACCATCCGTACATCGCCTTCGGATATTTCTTCTTGTAGGCTTTCACCAGCGCGTCGACCACCTCGTTGCCGACCCTCATCTGGCTCTTCAGCCACTCGCCGTCGGTGACATGCCACCATCCTTCGCAGAAGTTTATGCCGATATACACCTTTATGTTATGGCTCTGTGCGCTTCGTAGGCAGCGCTCTATGGCGTTGGAGCTGCAGTGAACGTCAGGTCTGAACGGGAAGAGCGACTCTACATTGCCTTTGTTGTCGTCGTAGAGGGCGTTGGTAAAGATTATGTACTCCATGCCTGCCTGCTTAAACGCTTCCATCTCCTGGTCCCATCGTTGGTCTGACCAGCCAGAGCACATCCAGCTCTGTATAAAGCTTCCGCGCATACGTGCTGTCGTCTGGCGTTCGCCGTCGTCGTCTGCAGAACAACCGACCGGCACCAACAAAAGCAGGAGCAAAGCTACGCGGCACACAAGAGTCATAAGGACAGGAGTCCGCTGCAACATGCGTCTTGACGCATAGGCTCGTTTTTTCTCTTCACGGCAATTCGTAATGTCGTTGGTACAGTTACCCATAGGCTCGTTTGTCAACTTAGGAAAGGTCTTCATAATCAGCTCAGTTAGCTTTAATGTCAGCAACAGATTACTGTCCGTTAGCTGTCCATCTTTGCGTCGTAAATAAGAGAGTAAAGTGTATTTTAAAGTGTTGCGAAAACGCTTAGTTGCATAGGGTTTAAACCGTCGAAACGGCTATGCATACAGTTTAGTTTTCCTCCCTTTGCTGTAATGCTTTATTTTATGTCGGCAAATTTAGCTAAAAAAATATTTATAAGCAAGTTTTTGTTTAATTAAAATGATTTAATTATCAAATTAAATGAATTTAATTTATTTATTACACGAACATAATTAAATTTTAACCATGTATTAACCGTCTTGAAAAACTTTTTTTATATCTTTGCAAAAGTTTGCTGACAACGCGGCGACGCAGCACGCACATAGCGCAAGCCCTATCCGCCGCTACCCGCCCTGCACCCCTCACAACGACGCTCCCGCACCACTTGCAACAGCGCTTCACGCCCGTCGCATGTACCTCCAACAGCGCTGCTGCAACACCCCACAGAAAAAGAGATTTATTTACACCTTATTATATTAGTGAAGTTTCGCAAGTCAGAGACCTGCTGTCAGTAAACAAGTGGACAAGTTCTTGCTATGGCAAGCGGCAAAGCCGAGCGGACAAGCTGCTACCCATACTTATCAAAGTCGTTATAAAAAGTTTGAGTTGTAAAAGCAAACAGCTCGTTAACTTGTAAACTTGTTGACTATCAGCATGCCAAAGGCATGCGAAACTTAAATTAAATTATATAGAGATGAAAAGATTTTTCCTATTGGCTGCCCTCGCCATTGGCATGTCGGCAGCAGGCTTTGCCACAGACAAGGCAAAAGTAGTAGCTCACCGCGGACACTGGAAGCCGGCTGGCTCGGCACAAAACTCCATCCGCTCATTAGTAAAGGCAGACTCCATCGGCTGCTGGGGATCGGAGTTTGACGTGTGGAGAACGGCAGACGGCAAGCTCGTGGTAAACCACGACGGTGTACACGACGGCGTAGTAATACAGACCAGCAACGCAAAAGAGGTGACGGCTCTGAAGCTGTCAAACGGCGAGAAGTTACCCCTGCTGAAAGACTATCTGAACACGTTCCGCAAGCACCCGAACCTCAAAGTGGTGTGCGAGCTGAAGTCGCATAAAGACGCGGAGGCTGAACGCATGGCGGTACACGAGATTCTGAAGATGATGAAGAAGAAAGGATTGGAAAAGCGCGTGGTCTACATCTCGTTCTCGCTGCCTGCTGTCAAAGAGTTCATAAAGTATGCACCTAAGGGCACCGAGGTCTACTACCTGAACGGAGAACTTAGCCCTAAGGAGCTGAAAGCCATCGGATGTGCCGGTCCCGACTACCCACTCTACATACTAAAGGGCAACCCCTCATGGATAAAGGAGTGTCACGACCTCGGCATGAAGGTCAACATCTGGACGGTGGACAAGAAGGAAGACCTACAGTGGTGCATCGACAACGGCGCCGACTTCATAACCACCAACAACCCGGAAGAGCTACAGCAGATGCTGAAATAAGCCTGTCAGCTTCAGCGACGACATTTGGGGCGAAAGCGAGGAAAGCAGAGTGTAAGCAAAATGAAGGTTTTTGTGACATTGTGTCGTGATTTCGCGACAAAAACTTTCGCCAATTCTTAACGTCTGTTAAAGACATGGCGAGTTTCCCACTACGGCCCTTTGAGGACGTCAAATGGGCGTAGTGACAGCGCCACTACGGCCATTTGGCAACGCCAAAAGGCTGCTATCATTTTGTCAACTGTGCCCCTTCGCAAAACAGAGGGGGCAGCAGGGCAAAACAAACGCCACCCGGCGAGCACGACACAAGACAACTCTTGTCGGCGGCTTGCCGGGTGACGTTGGCGTTTATAGCGACAGTTGACACGCCATGTTTCTACCCTTCTATCGCGTTGTTTACACGTCTGTACTCGGCAGGGGTTAGTCCAAACTTCTCGGAGAACAGGCGGTAGAACGTCTGACGCACCGGGAAGCCGCAGTCTACGGCTATGGCTTCAACCGAGTAGTTGGGGTTGTTGCAAAGCTGGGAGGCAGCGTAGTCGAGACGCATGTCGTTGATATAGCGCGTGAACGACTTGTCGGAGTACTGCATAAAGAGCAGCGCGAAACGGTTTTTGGAGACGCCGAGCAGCGCGGACAGCTCGTCGCGAGTGAGCCTGGGCTTGAGGAACAGGCGCTCGTTCAGTATGCGCTGTTCGAGCTGTAGGAAGAGGCGGTGGCTCTTCTCATCCTGGTCTGTCGGCGAAGTGGCGGCTGAGGAGCAGGCAGAGACAGTGGTGCATGGCGCGGCGGCGGCAGACGTAGCGGCTGATATAGTGGCGGCGTGGTCGGCTGCTGCGGTCGAAGGTGCGCCAGACGGTGTCGCGCCACCTGACTGCCGGTTCAGAAGAAACGCCAATTGTTCCTTGTACGCAAGCAACTCCTTAATGGTGGATATGGCGGCGCGGTTCTTACGACGTATGATGCGGTTGTAGCTGAGCACACGCAGGGTCAGCGCCACAAACGCGATGAGCAGCACGGTGACAAGCACCGCTACCGTGCGACTGGTACGCAGGTCACGCGCCTGTTTGTCGAGGCGTAGATCCTTGTACTTGGAGTCGAGCATCTCGCTTATGGCTATGGCGTTTTGGCGCTTTATGCGCTGCGTCAGACTGTCGTTGAGAGTGACGATGCGCAGCCCCGTGGCGGCGGACTCGCGGTAGTAACCCTCACAGTAGAGCGCCTTTGCCATGTTGGGCAGCAGCGTGCGCACGTAGTAGTAGTTCACGGTGTCGCGCTCCTGCTTGACGAAGTTTGCTTCTTCTTCGCGCAGCTTTTCTATGGCTTCGCCGTAGCGACGCTCCTCCATGAGATAAGGCACAAGGTAGGTCACGCCCGCAGGCGTATGGGCTATAGCGGTGGCGGTGAGGCGGTTGTAGAAGTCAAACGCCCGCGCCCTGTCGCCGAGACGACGGAACGTGACGGCATAGATGGCGCAGAAGATGGCGGTGGCACGGTCGTTGCCGCCGTCGATACCTTCGTTTTTGAGCTTCAACATGCCGTCGAGGGCAGCCTTGAAGTCGTTGTACATGTCGCCGACGGCGCTGTAGCGGTGGTTGTTGAGCAACACATTGGCTTTCTGCGAATAGATGTCGACGAGGTCGCTCCAGTCGTCCCACGTGCCGCTGTTGCCGACCTCGCGCTTGAACAGACCGATGGCACGGTCGAAACTCTCTATTGCCTGACTCAATCTACCTGTCTCGCTCTCGCACATGGCTTTCACATTGAGCATAAGGGCTTCCTTGCCGCCGTCTTTGAGGCTGCGCGCCATGCTGATGCCAAGCTCTGTGCTGCGCAGACATCGGTCATAGGCGCCACACTTAAAATACTGGTATGCGAGCACCGTGAGCACCTTCAGACGGCGCGACGGCTTTGAAGAGAGCGAGCTGTCGGAATAGGCTGTCAAGGCGTAGTGCAGCGCTTTCCCGTTGTCGTTGCCCGAATTGTTGTAGACAACGGCGCGCAGGGCGTTGATGTCGTAGGCGGGCATAATCTTACGACGCTCAACGCTGTCGAGCATGTCGAGTGCCAGTCTCGGCTGCTTCATGCTTATAGCCTTAATGTATTCTACCGTCTTGACGTTTTTTTCAAGGGTGTCGGCACCGTCGTCGCCACGGCCTTCTCTCCCGCCGCATGACAACAGCGTGAGAAAAGCGGCTAACAGCAGCAACACATGTGCCCGGAGGGACACACGGTTGACGGCGGTCGTGTTGTGATGGAGTGTCTTGTCTGACATAGTTATATGTTTATGGGGATTGTTAATCGTATATGTCTGTACATTGATTTGGGTCTTTTGGCAACTTTACTTCGCGTCCTTCAGCGTCGGATTATGAACCTACCAGACGCGGTTCGCGATTTTTTGCCAATTTCTCCACAAATCTATGAAAAAAAGCCCATGTTCCCAAGCCGACGCGAGCTTATTTTCTTTTTTCGCTTTTTTTCGCCTTTTCACGACTGACATATCGTACAAATGTTGTCTTTTGTAAATTTAAAGATGCCCGAAATTGTGACATCCGATTTTACAAGTCCGCAACGACAGCGGCGACACATGTGCGTAGATTCGACGCCTATAGCTTGTAATATTAGCGTTTATATTTACAAATTTCTACAAAAACAGAAAGCAAAGAAAGCAAATTAAGCGAAAATTCATGTTGCAAATCTGTTTTTCGTGTCACAAAAAGACGTAGCGATGTAACAAAACATCAATCGACATATCGCGACACAAGAGGCAACGTTTTTTCGCCCCAGAGAAATTTTTTGCGACAATGACGAGACCAACGTGTTACATCCGCAGTTACAAAAAATTTGCAAAAGAATCGCATTTTCGCTAATTTTGCAAAATACTGAAACACGGATAAAGTGTTCTGAAAGGCGAGCGTCTTATGTACGCCCGACAAGAAAGGAAAAGTATTCCAACAGATGAAGAATCTGTACACATCAACTCATAGTACACCAATTAAGAAGAATAGCGTTTATTCGCACACCAGTTAATGAGAATCGCTGACAGCCATAACAGCAAGTCCGAGAACAGGACTTCTGCAATGGCTGCAGCAAAAAAACAAAGCTGGAGAACGAAATTAATGCAAGAAGGGGAAAAACAACAGTCAAAAGACATGACTTCCAATCACAAACCGAAAGATTTCTACTCATAAATATAAAGACAAGACTAATTAAGTTTTATGTATTATTGTTTTAATCGTGTTTTTTATTTGTCTAAAGTAATTGCCGATAAGGCATATGCATGTATGGGGTGACTGTCCTCGCGAGAAGTGGGTCATCCCGTTTTTTATGCCCATCAGCGACGTATTGACACGGCTGTATAGACTCACGATTTTATCTTCCCTACCCTACAGCCATCTCCTCTCTACCTCAGAATATTCCCCTCTATTCCCCACTATTTTCTCTTCTCTACCCCACTATTTTCTCTCCGCTATTCCACGCTCGTTTCTGTCATATAGCAAGCCCGTTTCGCCACTTTTCGCCCAAAACGTGAGGGAGAAGTGACGAAATTGCAAGAAAAAGGTGAAAATATTTGCTTACGTACAAAAAATGTCGTAACTTTGCACCATTCAGTGGAATGAGGGGCTCCGAGAGGGCTCCTCATTTTTTAGTTATTATTATCAAACTGTATTCACACGGCGTGGAAAATCCACGGGAGAATGAAGGACTACACGCCCCAAACAAAATGTATGATAAGCAAAGACACCGTTAAAAAGATTGTCGAGGAGTGGCTCGAAGACAAGGAATATTTCCTGGTAAACATCGAGATTAGCCCCGATGACAAGATTGTAGTGGAAATCGACCACGCCGATGGAGTGTGGATTGAAGACTGCGTGGAGCTCAGCCGCTTCATTGAAGAGCACCTCAGCCGCGATGAAGAAGACTACGAACTGGAAGTGGGCTCGGCAGGACTGGGACAGCCCTTCAAGGTGCCGCAGCAGTACGAGTGCTTCGTAGGCAAAGACGTGGAAGTGCTCGACGGCGACGGCAAGAAGTACAAGGGACTGCTCAAGAGCGTCGACGGCAACGACTTCGTTGTCACAACACAAGAAAAGGTGAAGGTGGAAGGAAAGAAACGTCCACAACTCATGGACGTAGACCATACATTCCAGATGGACAAAGTGAAATATACAAAATATCTAATAAGTTTCAAGTAAAGCTATGGCAGCAACAAAGAAAGAAGATACCGTAAGCATGTTCGACTCCTTCAAGGAGTTTAAGGAAACAAAGAACATCGACCGCACCACACTCGTAAGCGTGCTGGAGGAGAGTTTCCGTAACGTGCTCGCAAAGATTTTCGGTAGCGACGAGAACTTCGACGTCATCGTAAACCCCGACAAGGGCGACTTCGAGATATACCGCAACCGCGTGGTTGTGGCCGACAGCGAGGTGCAAGACGAGAACAAAGAGATCTCCCTCACCGAGGCACAGAAGATTGAACCCGACTATGAGGTGGGCGAAGACGTGTCTGAGGCAGTGGACTTCACAAAGTTCGGACGCCGCGCCATTTTGAACTTGCGCCAGACACTGGCATCGAAGGTGCTGGAGCTTGAGCACGACTCACTGTATAATAAATACAAGGATCGCGTGGGACAGGTCATCGCAGGTGAGGTGTACCAGGTATGGAAGCGCGAGGTGCTCGTAGTAGACGACGAGAACAACGAGCTTATCCTCCCCAAGTCGGAGCAGATTCCGAGCGACGTGTACCGCAAGGGCGAGACCGTGCGTGCCGTCATCGAGCGCGTCGACAACGAGAACAACAACCCCAAAATCATACTCTCGCGCACCAGCCCCACATTCCTTCAGCGATTGCTCGAGGCTGAGGTACCCGAGATTGCAGACGGACTCATCAGCATACGACGCATCGCCCGCATGCCGGGAGAGCGCGCCAAGATTGCCGTTGAGAGCTACGACGAGCGCATAGACCCCGTTGGAGCATGCGTGGGTGTTAAGGGTAGCCGCGTTCACGGCATCGTGCGTGAGCTTGGAAACGAAAACATCGACGTCATAAACTGGACCGCCAACATCAAGCTTTTCATACAGCGCGCCCTTTCGCCCGCCAAGGTTTCAAGCATCAATGTTGACGAAGAGAACCACAAGGCAGAAGTGTTCCTCCAGCCACAGGAGGTTAGTCTCGCCATCGGACGTGGCGGCTTGAACATCAAACTCGCGTCAATGCTCACCGAATACACCATCGACGTGTTCCGTGAGGTAAACGGTGAGGAGGAGGATGAGGACATCTACCTCGACGAGTTCGCCGACGAGATTGACCAGTGGGTAATCGATGCCATCAAGTCCATAGGTCTTGACACGGCAAAGGCAGTGCTCAACGCACCGAGAGAGATGCTCGTAGAAAAGGCCGACCTCGAAGAAGAGACCGTAGACCACGTGCTCAACGTGCTCCGCGCAGAGTTCGAGAAGTAACGGACAAGACCCTAACGCCGGATGCAAACGCTGCGTAACACAGCATGAAGTGCTACAAAGCGCGACGCAAAGCATTGCAACACACTGCATGAAGCGCTGCAAAGCGCGACACAAAGCATTGCAACACACTGCATGAAGCGCTACAAAACGCGACGCAAAGTATTGCAACACACTGCATGAAGCGCTGCAAAACGCGCCGGCAAAGCCTCTGAGCTGCAGCTCCATAAACGGAGTCTCGGCTCGCCCCTACCCCGTCGGGACACCCGCGCGAGGGCACGGACAGAAATTATTCACAGACAAAAAACGACAAAACTATATGCGCAATGGCGCAGCTGCCACACACCGGGGCATAGAGAGAGGCTTGCACCCGGCACCACAAAGAGTAGGCACCGCCACGCATGATGAACGATAAAATCACAGAATGAGCATCAGGTTAAACAAAGCATTAAGCGAATTGAACATAGGACTTCAAACGGCAGTTGAATTCCTTGAGAAGAGAAGTGAACTGGGAGAGGTAAAACAGGAGTTGAGTTTCAAACTCAACGACCAGCAGTACAGCGCTCTGGTAGAAGCCTTCAAGCAGGACAAGGAGGTGCGCTCGCAAGCCGAGAAGCTCCTCCAGAAGAAGCCTAAGGAGAAGAAGGCGATCAAGAGCCAGCCCAAAGACACCCGTGACGAGCATTTGGCAAGCACGGGCAAGCAGCAGTACACCCCGTTGGGAAAGATTGACCTCGACAGTTTAGGCAAGAAGCGAGCAGACAAAGCGCCTGTTGCTCACACTGCTACAGACAAGGCGCAAAAGCCCGAGACTGCTGCCGTCAGTCACGAGGCCGCCAAGACAGTGAAGGCACAGCAGCCCGAAAGCGCACCTGCCGCAACAGCAGAGAGCAAGGCTGCCACCACCGTTGCGAAGCCCACAGAGCCTGCAACCAAGCCCGGGCAGTCAGCAACCAAGCCTGCACAGCCCGCAGAGAAGCCCGCACAGCCCGCCGCAGACACCAAGTCGCAGCCCACTGAGCAGCCTGCCGCAGCAGCAGAGGCACAGCCTGCCGCCGCCACAAGCCAGCCGACGAAGAGCGACGACATCTTCACCACCAAGAGTGAGAAGAAGATGTTGAACGCCCCGAAGGTGAATGTGCTCGGCAAGATAGACCTCGCCACACTCAACCAGAGCACTCGTCCGAAGAAGAAGTCTAAGGAAGAGAAGCGCAAGGAGCGTGAGGAGAAGGCACAGCAGCAGCGCGACGGCAAGAAGAAACGTGAGCGTATAAATAAGGTTCGCGTCGACATCAACGCCGCAGCCAACCAGCAGGGTAACCGCAACAATGGCGGTGGCAACAGCGCTGGAGGCAATGGCGGTGCTGGCAACGGCAAGAAGAAGAAGAACCGCAACCGTAACCAGAAGCCGGCAGAGGTCAACGATGAAGACGTTGCACGCCAGGTGAAGGAGACACTCGCACGTCTTACCAGCAAGCAGAACCAGACAAAGAAGGGCGCCAAGTACCGTAAGGAGAAGCGCGAGGCTGCTCAAGAGAAGATGAACGAGGAGCGCCGCGAGGAGAAGAAGGAAAGCAAGACACTGAAGCTCACCGAGTTTGTGACCGTCAGCGAGCTGGCTACGATGATGAATACCAACGTAAACCAAGTCATCGGAACACTCATGAGCGTGGGCATCATGGTGTCAATCAACCAGCGTCTCGACGCCGAGACCATCAACCTCGTAGCCGAAGAGTTCGGCTTCAAGACCGAATATGTCAGCGCAGAGGTGCAGGAGGCCATCACAGAAGAGGCAGATGACGAGAACGATCTCGTCCCCCGCGCTCCTATTGTGACCGTAATGGGCCACGTAGACCACGGTAAGACATCGCTGCTCGACTACATACGCAAGACCAATGTGATTGCTGGCGAGGCCGGCGGCATCACACAGCACATCGGTGCATATAACGTTAAGCTCGAAGACGGACGTCGCATCACATTCCTCGACACCCCTGGCCACGAGGCGTTCACCGCCATGCGTGCCCGTGGTGCACAGGTTACCGACATCGCCATCATCATTATCGCCGCCGACGACGCCGTGATGCCCACCACCAAGGAGGCCATCGCCCACGCCCAGGCAGCCAATGTGCCGATGGTGTTTGCCATCAACAAGATAGACAAACCCGGCGCAAACCCCGACCGAGTGCGTGAGGAGCTTGCCGCAATGAACCTCCTCGTCGAGGAGTGGGGCGGCAAATACCAGTGCCAGGAAATCAGTGCAAAGAAAGGCATCGGCGTAAAAGAGCTGCTCGAGAAGGTACTTCTCGAAGCAGAAATGCTCGACCTGAAGGCCAACCCCAACCGCAAAGCCACTGGTTCTATCATAGAGTCGTCGCTCGACAAGGGCCGCGGCTACGTGTCTACGGTGCTCGTAAGCAACGGTACGCTCTGCGTCGGCGACAACGTCATTGCCGGAACAAGCTGGGGTCGCATCAAAGCGATGTTCAACGAGCGTAACGCCCGCATCGAGAAAGCAGGCCCTGCAGAGCCCGCCATCATCTTGGGACTGAACGGAGCGCCGACCGCCGGCGACTCATTCCACGTGCTTGAGACAGAGCAGGAGGCGCGCGACATCGCCAACAAGCGCACACAGCTGCAGCGCGAGCAGAGTCTGCGCACACAGAAGCGTCTCACCCTCTCCGACATATCTCACCGCATAGCCCTCGGTTCATTCAAGGAGCTGAACATCATCGTAAAGGGCGACACCGACGGTTCTGTCGAGGCATTGAGCGACTCATTCATCAAGCTCTCTACAGAGAAGATTAAGGTGAACGTCATCTTCAAGGCAGTAGGTCAGATTTCGGAAAGCGACGTGACGCTTGCCGACGCTTCCGACGCCATCATCGTGGGCTTCCAGGTTCGTCCCTCGGCAGCCGCCCGCAAGCAGGCAGAGCAGGAAGGCGTTGAAATCAACACCTACTCTGTAATCTACGACGCCATCGACGACGTGACATCTGCTATGGAAGGCATGCTCGACAAGGTGAAGAAGGAAGTTGTGACAGGCCAGGTAGAGGTGCGCGAGGTGTACAAGATCTCGAAGGTTGGTACCGTTGCAGGCTGTATGGTGACAGAAGGCAAGGTGCATCGCAACGACCGTGCCCGCGTGGTACGCGACGGTATTGTGGTCCACACCGCCGACATTGCAGCCCTGAAGCGCTACAAAGACGACGTTAAGGAGGTTGCCACCAACTTTGAGTGCGGTATCTCGCTCGTCAACTTCAACGACATTCAGGTCGGCGACGTGCTCGAAACCTTCACCGAGATTGAAGTTAAGCAGACACTGTAACGCCACACAGAACAATACATACAACATCATAAGCGATAGAGACAACCACCGTCAGGGGTTGTCTCTATTTTTGTTTATAGACCTCACGACCACGGGGCATCGTTGCCATCGGTTGGGAAAGGAAGAAAACAAAGCCGAAAATTATCAGCTAACGAAGCCGAAGGGAGTCAGCAAACAAAACACAGACCAACCCACACAAATACCACCCTTAGCCCTCTCCCTTTATTACCTCAAAAGCCGACAATACACAAAGAAAGCGCCACGCCCCTTTTCGTGACATTTTGCTACAATTTCGTCGCAAAATCTGACGCCAATTCTTAACGTCTGTTAAACGCCACATGATTTTCCCACTACGGCCCTTTGGCGACGTCACTACGGCCCTTTGACGTCGTCATTAAGCCCCTTTGACAACGCCAAAAGGCTGCTTTCATTTTGTCAACTGGGCAGAGAGTGCAGCCTTACGTTGCCCCACCATTTTTTCACCCGTCACCCGTTTTATCGCCATGAAAATTAGGCGAATCCGCCGTTCGTCCATACAAAAAAAGCGAACACCCCAAAAAAAGAGTTAATTCTTCGGATAATAGCCGCTTTATTCGTAATTTTGTACCCTAAAGCCATTGGGGTAATTGTGTCCGCCCCACACCCCACCACGCCGCGCCACGCACCCCACCGCGCTACGCCTCGTGCCCCCACGCTGCGCCCCACGCCCCACAAGACAGAGTAGAAAGACACTGCGAAATCAACAGATAAATGGAAAACAAAGATACAAAAAATGCCTTTGTGCGTCAGGTTGCCGAACAGAAATACGAGTACGGCTTCACCACCGACGTGCATACAGACATCATAGAGAAGGGCCTCAACGAAGATGTTGTGCGCCTAATCTCGCAGAAGAAGGGCGAACCCGACTGGATGCTTGAGTTCCGCCTAAAGGCGTTCCGCTACTGGCAGACGCTCAAGCAGCCCACATGGGGACATGTGCATCTGCCCGAGGTCGACTACCAAGCCATCAGCTACTACGCCGACCCCTTAGCAAAGAAGCCCAACGAGAAGAAGGAGATAGACCCCGAGCTGATGAA
>JALEVZ010000072.1 GCA_022788105.1 Prevotella sp.
TACTACACCATAGATAAACTTTTTATTCTCTTTGGCAAATTGGGAAGGGATAGGGAACCGGCTACTGCCACATGATATTCCCGTGCATTTTCACAGAAATACTTCAACGAGGCAAGTCCACGATGCAACTCCTGTATTTCATCCATGATGATGAGGGTATTACCAGCTTCTATATTAACACCAGTAATGGCTCCGATGGTGAGAAGGATGCGATCTATATTATAGTCTGAAGCAAACATATCACATTTTTATGATGGACTTATTAATTTATGATGGACTTATTAAAAGATTAACACACTTTTATGAGGGACTTTTCTTGTTATCCATACACTTTTATGAGGGACTTTCTGCAACGTCCTTCTTACGTGTACACGTTCTCTCGAGGGTTGAGTCGATTACAGAAGACTATGTGGAGTCAAATTGCTCCATGACCTGAAAATATAGATTTAATTTTGTATCATTCTTTATTTATTTTGGTGAAATAGTGAGGAAAACACTCGGCTTAGTGAAATATTTTATTTATCTTTGCCGCATCAAAAGTCTAAATTTATAAAACTGATTTCTGAGTAAGTTTGCAATTATGCAGACACGGTCAGCCCAATCATATAAGACACAGATTTTTACGACCTAAGACACAGACTTTTAGAAAAAAAGTGAAGTTTACTATTACAAGAACCAACAAACAGAACAAGTTGATGGTGAGTACGAAAACCATTGACAGTTTTCTGGAACGTATCGCCAAAGACGATTCGAAGCAGAGTGTCACCAATTTCAGAATGAGCGTGCCGCTGATGGAAGGCGACTATCAGTTTTATAAAGGCATCGAGCAATGGCAACACGTTTATCCTGCCGCTGAGTTCGGAAAGGATGAAAGCGACAACCTTGTTTTCAAGAAATCGAACGGACTGCTGATGCTCCACTTCACAAATCTGACGACAGATCAGGATATGGAAGCGGCCAGAAAAGCAGCCCGTCTGCTGCCTATGACCTTCGCTGCCATCACCGGAGCCGATGGCAGAAGCCTCATCGTGCTCGTCAGCATCTGCGATGAGGAAGGAAGCACACCCGAAAAGGAGGCTGATGCAGAACAGCTCTATCAGCATGCTTACGAACAGGCCAAGCCGCTCTATCTTTCTCAGCTACAGGCAGAACTCAAGGAAGAAAAGCCAACCATGAAAGCCAATTTCATGCTCACCCTCGATCCATCACCTTATTACAACAGCAAAGCGGTGGCGATGCGCATCTCCAGAAACAGGCTGACAACGACCGCTGTTCCTAAAGCCGTAGACAGCTTGAAAGCATTCAACGATTACGAGTTTCTCTATCGCAAGGCGGCAAAGGAGGCAGCAGAAGAAATGGTTGAAGCAGAGATGAATTGGACAAACGAAAAAGACCAGCTGCTTGCCCGTATCTCTGCCATCGCAACCAAACTCTGCCACATGGGACTCAGCTAAGAGGAGGCTTTCATCCACATCCGCAGAAACAACTGGCACGAAGCGACCGAAGAGCAGCTCCGACAAGTGGTGGGAAGCGCCTATGCCACTCACGGCAATGACAAGAAAACTAAGAGTGCAGCCGCAGGAAAAGGCAGGACAGACATCCTTCAGATGATCAATTATCTGGAAAGCCGCTATCAGTTCCGCTACAATAGCGTGATGAAATTTACGGAATATCGCCCTAACAATTCGTGGGTGGGCGACTTCAAGCCGGTTGATGCCCGCGTGCAGAAAAGCATGACGCTCGATGTCCAGATTGCCGACATCCGTGTGAGCATCAAGGATGTAAGAAACTTCCTGGAGTCGGACCGCATTAAAAACTACAGTCCGATAGACTCATTCCTCTTCGACTGTCTTGGAAAATGGGACGGCAAGGACCGCATCCGTGCCCTCGCACGGACCGTTCCGACCAACAATCAGCATTGGGAAGACTGGTTTTACACCTGGTTCCTGGGAATGGTGGACCAGTGGCGAGGAACATACCGCCGTCAATATGGCAACAGCACCATGCCGCTGCTCACCTCCAAGCAAGGATACAACAAGAGCACCTTCTGCCGTCGTCTTATTCCGACCGAGCTGTCATGGGGATTCACCGACAGCATGATTCTGTCTGAGAAGCGACAGGTATTGCAGGCGATGTCCCAATTCCTGCTCATCAATCTCGATGAGTTCAACCAGATTTCGCCACAGGTTCAGCAGGGATTCCTGAAGAATCTGCTGCAACTGCCCACGGTGAAGATCAAGCCGCCATACGGAAGCCATGTACAGGAATTTCCCCGTCTCGCCTCCTTCATCGCCACGAGCAACATGACCGACATTCTCGCCGACCCGTCCGGCAACCGCCGATTCCTGGGTGTAGAGCTGACGGGCCCTATCGATGTAAGTGGCCGACTTAACTATGAGCAGCTTTATGCGCAGGCTATGCATGCGCTGGAGCAAGGAGAGAGGTCCTATTTCGATGCTTCTGAAACCGCCGTCATCATGCAGAGCAACAGGCAGTTTGAGCAGGTTTCGCCCGTCAAGCAATGTTTTCTGGAGTTTTTCGAGCCTACCGACGATGTGGAAAAAGGAGAATACCTAACAGCTACCGCCATCTTCAACATTCTGAAGCAGAAAATCGGCTCATCTCTGCAGATAACGAGTTTGCACAGATTCGGAAGAGAACTTCAGAATATCGATGGATTGAAGAGCAAAAGAACAAAATACGGCACGGCATATCTGGTGGTCAGGAAAGAAATTCAGCCTCCTTATCCGATGCGTAAACATGCACTTTGGGACGTATATTTATTCAGTTTCTCGTTAAGCCCATTTGACAAAATGAAAGTGCCTTTATTGCGTTGTCAAAGAGGCCCTTTGACAGCCTCATTAAGCCTCTTTGACGACCTCAAAGAGGCTTAATGACAAAACAGGGATATATTTAAGAACCATTAACAATTCACGATTAGGTTTTAACTATAATTTTGTACATTATGAAAGAACAAGGCCTTGTTTGCTATCTTTCTATTATTCTATATATTTATGCAAAACTGGGGTAAAAACGCTCCCTTTTTAACATTCTTGCATCCTTTGCAAAGCATGTTTGAAAGCACAAACACCACATCACTTGAAGATTATAAACATGCCATTCGCGAAGCGTAAACATGCCATTTACGATTCGCAAACATGGCATTTGCGATGCGTAAACATGGTACTTGCGATGCGCAAAACAATAAACTTTGCGAATATTCATTCATTTACACGCTCATAAGCAGTTCTGCCACCTCCTCTGGAGTGTTGAAAAGAATGCCGTCTTCAAGCTCAGAATCGGTAAGTTCGTTGAGCAGTTCTTTGGCATCGCTTTCTGTTATCTTAGCGAGACCATCAACGTCTTTGATATCAAGCATGGCCTTAAGTATTGCGGCCCTGTATTCTTCTATTGTCATATTTCTTAGTTTTTGATTTTATACATATATTATATTATTCTAAAGCAGCCTACCCGCAGTCCGCCCCTCAGCCTACATTCCGACCTATTTTATACCGAAGCATCCGCATCGTCGCCCTTCGCCGCCATGTCAGCTACAATCTTGCGCTCCGAAGCGCGTATGCCATATTTGTCGAGCAATGCACTGTCATTGGCGAAATCGTTGGAAATGTTTGCCGTGCCATCATCGTTGCGCGTCACAGAGCAATATTTACGCATTAGCTCAAGCGCACCAGCTATGTCTTTAACAAACCACCGCGCATATCCCGCATTAAGGTAATCCGCCGCCACAGCATCGCCGCCAAGCAGTCGTCCGTACATCTCCGATGCCTTCTCCGCATTGCCCTGCAACATAAGACACCATGCCAACGCACGCTTCACGTTGTCGCAGTCGGGGTGTTCGTAGTCGAGTCTGAACAAGATTTTAGCACCCTCTTCCAGTCCGTCGCCTTTCATCAGACACACCGCGAGGTTCAGCCCATAAGCCAAGCTTGAGGGGTTGGTTTCCAAAAGTCTGCGATAGAGCACCGCTGCCTCGCTGAAACGCCTCGTTGCGAAACAGCTGCTGGCAAGCAGACGTGTCACATCATCGGTACTGTCGCCATCGACCAGCTGCATAAGCAGTCCATATGCCTCATTGTGGCGTCCCTCCTTCATGCAGTTCATGGCGCGCAACTTCGTCAGGCGCACATCGTCAACAAACGCAAAGTTGTCCAACAGACTGTCGAGTTGTGCATACAGTCCACGCTTGTAAAGGAAGCCCCCCAGCGCCGCTGCTTCGTCTGCCAGTCCAGCGCAAGCCATTATGTCTGAGGCGAGAAACACTGCGTTGCGCGCTACCTTACAATCCAACACGAACGGGTTGACAAAATCGGCGCGCCAGTTGTTCAGTCTGAAGAAGCGGAACACGCTCTGTAGGTATGAGCGGCGCACATACGCCCCACTCTCCCGCTCGTCGTCGGCAGGCACAGGGCCTATCGCCACGTCAGTCCCAAGCATCTCGCGCACATTGGCAGGCAGCCTGTCAATGACCGACGCCATGGCGCAAGCAAACGAATATTTGTCCGAGTCGCAGAACGGCGCCTTGTCCAACAACTTTGTCATGGAATTAGCGTCGGACAGTTTCTCACGCACACTGCCGAGCATCGGGTGCTCCGCGTCGAACGGCGCAAACCAGTTGCACAACTCATTGAAGAACGGGAAGCGCTTCATCTGCGAGAATCCACCGAAGTAGATGTCCGACCCTGCCTTCTGCATGTCCATCATCTTGCGGAACTTCTGCTCCGCCTCTTCTATGTTGCGGTTTGCGGCGTCGGGGTCCATGATGTCGTCCATCGGGTCGTCTTCCTTCTCTTCTATTCCGAGACGCGTCATCTTGAAGTTGCTGTTCTTCAAGAGCGTGGGCATTATGTCTTTGCGTATTTCGTCGTTGTCGGCATCGGCATTGCAACAGAACAGCACCTGCAGTTGCAGTTCGAGCAACTCTTTGCGCACCGCCCCATCTGCCAACATGGTTTGCAGTCGGCTCTCCACTTCGCCAAACAGTTCTGCCTGCCGTTTGGTGGGCAAGGCAAACACCCATCCGACGAACGCCCGCTGCCGCAGCTGTTCAGACGACGAGCGGCTGAACACGTCGGCAAGCACAAGCCACTTGTACGGGTCAAACACATTCATCGCCGACAACATGACTGCACTGACGACCAGCATGGCATCGGCAACGTCGATGGTCGGCGAGACCAGCAGTTCGGTGTAGTCGCGGCATAGCGTCTCGTTCCACATGCCCGATGTCATCACTCCGTCGAACAGCGACTTCATGTACGCATGGTGGGTGGTGCGTAGCGATGTTGTCAACGTCTGGCGTTTGTCTTCGTTTTCAAACGACGCCATCGCCATGTCCTGCACATATCCCTCAAGAGCGGCTCTCACCGCCTCGGGCTGTAGCTCACACGACGCCGACGCAGCACGCGCCCGTCCGTATGAAGCATATGTCTTCACACGCCTCTCCACCTCCATGTCTGCCGCTATGGAGCAGAGTCGTCTGAGCAGATTGTCGTAGACCTCGTCAATCTTACCGTCGCGCATGCCGCGGCACAGGAACTCGCACATCAGGCTGTAGTCGCGGCGCACCTCGTCGAGACGCGCCACGAGCGTTCCCGCCACGTGCTGTGCTGCCATCTCCGCTGCCACAGCTTCTATGGCCTTGCCCACATCGCGTCGGTAAAATAGGGCTTTGTTTATTTTGTTGGTAGACATTATTGCTTTTGTTAGTGATTGAGGTTTCGCAACAATCTGACCCCAGGCAGCACGCCTGCATCATGCGAAACCTCTATTTGTTATAATCGGTGAGTTCAGTCTTTCTTCATGGTGGTAGCAGCAAACGTCGCCGCCTTGTCTACATCTGTCTTTCGTGGCTTCGTCACATGCAGAAACTTCGACTTAGGCAGAGCCTCCACCGTCTTGACGTCCACGTCATAGTATTTCTCCAACACACCAGAATAGGCTTTCAGACCATTTTTGTTTATAGAGTCACACGCCATGTTGTAAGCCTTGACAAAAGCGCGCAACTGTTTCTGTCGGTGGTTGTCTGCCACAGCCTTTTGGCGGAAAGCCACCACGCCGAGCGTCAACAGCTTGTCACGGCTGTCTGCCACAACCACGTTGCCGTGGCGGCGCGCTGCCGTTGCAAGCGGTTCTGCCAGCCATGCGGCGTCGACCTCCTTTTCAAGCAACATGCGGTAGCGTATCTGCACATCGTTTATCTGCACACGAAACACCTGTGCACTGGTCTTCACGCCATCAAGGAACGTGTCTGACAGGTAGTCGGTGGCAGAGAAACGTGTCATCGCCACAATCTTGTCGCCCATCTGGTCAAGACGTTTCAGACGTGCCTTACCGTTGGCAATCATCTGCCAATAAGTGCCTGTCGACGTCACATAGTCGAGCAGCATGCCTGTCAACTTCAAACGCTCCGTGCGCACAAGGTCAGACACCATGCCCTCTACCCTGCCGGCACGCATCGCCTCGTCACAGTCCATCTGCGCACGATACAACTTAGGCCGTATGTCCACGCCAAGCGTATCGAACAGCCGCAGGTCGGCGGCGACATATATAGGCAGACAGTCGAGCGTGGGCATCACTGCCACCTTCAGCGCGAGCGAGTCTTCACGCTGCAGTTTACGCTGTTTCTCACGGTCGATGCGCTGCTGTGTCTCATAGGAGTTGGTGCATGAACACACTGCCAGCACCGCCAGGAAGAAAGAAAGGAGATGTTTCATACGGCAAAAATAACAATAAATTTTGACACGAGAAAAATAATTACTACTTTTGTAAGGAATAGACAGGACTAACGATAGGACTGTCACAAGCAAGCATTTTAAATGGCAAAAGACAAAATAGCATATGTGTGCAGCAACTGCGGACAGGAGTCGACCAAGTGGATTGGCAAATGTCCGGGTTGCGGACAGTGGAACACATTCAAGGAGATACGCATACAGCCGACAACAGCAGCCACGGCAGCAAGGAGCTTCCGCGATGCGCCAGGCAGTCATGGAGGCAAGAGCCGACCGGTGAAGTTGCGCGACATACCTGTCGACGACGAGCCACGCATCGACACCCACGACGACGAGCTGAACCGTGTACTTGGAGGCGGTCTGGTGCCGGGTAGCATCGTGCTGCTCGGTGGCGAGCCAGGCATCGGCAAGAGCACACTCACCCTGCAGACCATACTCAACATGCCGGAGCGACGCATACTGTACGTTAGCGGCGAGGAGAGCGCCCACCAGCTGAAGATGCGCGCCCATCGCATTGCCACGCAAGGCGCCGAGAGCGGCGATGGCAACCACGACAATGTCACCATACTCTGCGAGACATCGCTCAACGACATATTTGAGAACATAAAAGAGGTGGCTCCCGAACTGGTGGTCATCGACTCCATACAGACCATCGCCACCGACACCGTAGAGAGCAGTCCGGGCAGCATAACCCAGGTAAGGGAATGTGCCGCCGCCCTGCTCCACTTCGCCAAGTCTACAGGCATCCCCGTCATACTCATTGGTCATATAAACAAGGAAGGAACACTTGCCGGACCGAAGATTTTGGAACATATCGTCGACACGGTCATACAGTTTGAGGGTGACCAGCACTACATGTACCGCATACTGCGCTCCATAAAAAACCGTTTCGGCAGCACGTCAGAACTTGGCATATACGAGATGCAGCAGACGGGTCTGCGACAGGTGAGCAATCCGTCGGAGCTGCTGCTCAGCCAAGACCACGAAGGTCTGTCGGGCGTGGCCATCAGCTCTGCCATAGAGGGTGTGCGACCGTTTCTTGTAGAGACTCAGGCTCTCGTGTCATCGGCAGCCTACGGCACACCACAGCGCTCTGCCACTGGCTTTGACCAGCGGCGTCTGAACATGCTGCTCGCCGTGCTGGAGAAGCGCGTGGGCTTCAAACTCATGCAGAAAGACGTGTTCATAAACATCGCTGGCGGACTGCGTGTCACCGACCTCGCTATGGACCTCAGTGTCATCGCCGCTGTGCTGTCGAGCAATGTGGACACGCCGATAGAGGCAGGCTGGTGCATGGCTGGCGAGGTTGGTCTGAGCGGCGAGGTGCGCTCCGTCAACCGCATTGAACAGCGCATCGCCGAAGCCGAGAAGCTCGGATTCAGCGACATGGTGATTCCGCGTTACAACATGCAGGGACTGAACGCCGATAAGTTTAAAATAAATCTTCACCCCGTGCGCAAAGTGGAAGAAGCACTCCGCGTGCTGTTCGGATAGACAGGAGGAGTCAGAGAGTATTAATACATCAAAGAGTGAGGAGCGACCTACTTTTCACTCGTTTCTTGTTAACAGACAGCAAGTTGCAGACTTGCAAAACATAAATAACAAATAAACAAATGAAGGATAGCATAATAATTGTGAGCGGCGGCATGGACAGCATCACCCTGCTCTACGACTGGAAAGACCGCATAGCACTCGGCATATCGTTTGACTACGGCAGCAACCACAACGCAAAGGAAATACCACTGGCAAAGATGCACTGCGAACGACTGGGCATACGCCACATCACCATTCCATTGGACTTCATGCACCAGTACTTCAAGAGCAGTCTGCTCGAAGGCGGCGACGCCATTCCAGAGGGACACTACGCTTCTGAGAACATGAAATCGACGGTGGTGCCGTTCCGCAACGGCATCATGCTGTCCGTGGCAATAGGCATAGCCGAGAGCAACGGACTGAAGAATGTGCTCATCGCCAACCACGGCGGCGACCACACCATCTACCCCGACTGCCGACCCGAGTTTATCGACGCCATCGACAAAGCAGCACAGGCTGGCACCTTCGTCGATGTGCATGTGGTGGCACCATACACCAACATCACCAAGACCGACATTGCACGACGCGGCGCAGCGCTCGGCATCGACTACACCGAGACATGGAGCTGCTACAAGGGCGGCGACCTACAGTGTGGCAAGTGTGGCACCTGCGTGGAACGCAAAGAAGCTCTGCGCGACGCTGGCATCGAGGATAAGACTGTGTATGAAAGCGAAAAATAAATAAGGGTAAAACGAAAAAGGAAAAGGAAAATCACACTGCTGCGGAGTGAGGGTGAAGGACTTTGTCGGTGAGATTACGACAAAAAAACTTCGTTTCACAAATTCTTGACTAAAATTAACTATGTCTTTCAACTTTTATTCGTAATTTTGTAGGCAGAGAACGAAACACCCCAAAAGCGACAAAAAGCGACAAGACAACAAAACAAAAGGAACAAAATATTCACTTATTAAAAATAAGAAAAAGAAATGAAAATCGCAGATTTCAACTTTGCCGGTAAGAAGGCAATCGTACGCGTTGACTTCAACGTGCCATTGGACGAGAACGGAAACGTAACAGACGACACCCGCATCCGCGGTGCACTGCCCACACTGAAGAAGGTGCTGGCCGACGGTGGCGCACTCATCATGATGAGCCACATGGGCAAGCCGAAGGGCAAAGTGAACCCCAAACTGTCTCTGAAGCAGATTGTTCCCAACGTATCTAAGGCTCTTGGCGTAGACGTTAAGTTTGCTGAGGATTGTGGCAACGCAAGCGAGGCTGCTGCTGCCCTGAAGTGTGGCGAGGCTCTGCTGCTCGAGAACCTGCGCTTCTATCCCGAGGAGGAAGGCAAGCCCGTAGGTGTAGAGAAAGGCACTCCCGAGTATGACGAGGCAAAGAAGGAGATGAAGGGCCGTCAGAAGGACTTCGCAAAGAAGCTAGCTTCTTACGCTGACGTTTATGTTAACGACGCATTCGGTACCGCTCACCGCAAGCACGCTTCTACAGCCGTTATCGCTGACAGCTTCGACGCTGACCACAAGATGCTGGGCTTCCTCATGGAGAAAGAGGTTACCGCTATCGACAACGTGCTGAAGAACGCTCAGCACCCCTTCACCGCTATCATCGGCGGTTCAAAGGTAAGCTCTAAGCTCGCTGTTATCAAGAACCTGCTCGACAAGGTTGACAACCTCATCATCGGTGGCGGTATGGGTTACACCTTCATCAAGGCACAGGGCGGACACATCGGCGAGTCTCTGCACGAGGACGAACTCATGCCCGAGGCACTGAACGTTATCGCTGCTGCTAAGGAGAAGGGTGTAAACCTGAGCCTCTCTGTAGCTACCGTTGCTGCCGACGCTTTCTCTAACGATGCTAACCGCAAGGTGGTTGACATCTACAACATTCCTGACGGATGGGAAGGCATGGATGCCTCTGAGGAGAGCCTCGAGAACTGGAAGAAGATTATCCTCGCTTCCAAGACCATCCTGTGGAACGGTCCTGTAGGCGTGTTCGAGATGGAGAACTTCGCTCACGGCACTGGCGAGATTGCAAAGTATGTTGCTCAGGCTACTCAGGAGAACGGCGCTTACTCACTCGTAGGTGGTGGCGACTCTGTTGCTGCTGTCAACAAGTTCGGTCTTGCTGACAAGGTAAGCTATGTTTCTACTGGTGGTGGTGCCATGCTCGAGGCTATCGAGGGCAAGGTGCTCCCCGGCGTTGCTGCTATCAAGGGCGAGTAATACTCTAATATAAGAAAACACCAATCGGCACATACCGAGCTTCATGCTCTGGTATGTGCCGATTTTCTTTTGCACAAATCTAATGCTATGTAACTAAAGGGAACAATCAGATGTTCAATTAAACAATCAGATGTTCAATTAAATAATCAGATGCTCAAATTAGAGTGCTCCAAACGAGCACGTATTCTGCATTGCGCGAGAAATGCGCAACAACAGATTCATGTTCATCGCGCATCACATCCACGTCGATACATCCCTGTGCCTCTTGTCCTGGTCTGCTCACGCGCATATCGTCGAAAACGAGCTTAAATTCTGGCAACAGTTTATACACCGTCTCCTTTGCACACCACGCCACCATCTGCGTGTCTACGTCGTCAAATGGTTCGTCACTACGCAAAAACTTTGCAGCCACACGGCTGACACGGTTGCTTACGCGTTCTATATCCACCGCCACACGACAGCCGTCACCAAGTATTACTGCCACCCATCCCATCGTGTGGCTTATACCCAAACGCGGCAAAGCAGCGGAAGCTTCAACACCACACAGATGCGGCGCTCCCGACGCGTCATGGGCAATACGCAGCGTGTGGTCGCCGGTCATGTGCCACAACAACGCATAGGTACACAATATCTCCAACCGACGCTTGTCGTTAGCATACGCCGCACACACGCTGTCAAACACATCACATGTTGAGAAGTCGTCGAGCGACTCCTCTATCTTCCACAATCCTAACCTCACTCCGTCAGCAGGAGAATCTATTCTGTAAAATGCCATATAAAAAACATGTGTCGCCGACCGCAGCCGACGACACATTCTATATATCTCTGTTTTGGTTATTTCGTTTTGTCATCCACGTCGTGTTGCTGCTTCTCGTGTACCGTGACCTTCACCTTGCTTATACGGCGCTCCTCGATGCGCATTACCTCAAACGTGTAGTTCTTATAATCTATCTTCTCGTGCATGCCAGGGAAGTCGCCTTTTATCTCTAACAGCAGACCTGCCAGCGTGTCGGCGTCGCCCTCCACGTCGGCAAACTCGTCGTCGTCGACATTCAGGTCCTTGCAGAAGTCGGTGAGCAGCGTCTTTCCTTCAAAGAGGTAGGTGTTGTAGTTGAGCTTCGAGTAGTTTTTCGTATCGTCATCATACTCGTCGTTTATCTCTCCCACTATCTCTTCCAGAATGTCTTCAAGCGTCACGATGCCGCTCGTGCCACCAAACTCGTCCACCACAATGGCGATATGCACCTTGTTCTCCTGAAACTCGCGCATGAGGTCGTCTATCTTCTTTGTCTCCGGCACGAAGTAAGGCGGACGAATCAGACTCTGCCATCTGAAGTTCGAAGGCTTAGACAAGTGTGGCAACAAGTCTTTGATATAAAGCACGCCACGCATGTTGTCTTCGTTCTCCTGGTAGACTGGTATGCGGCTGTAGTTGTTGTCGACAATACATTTCAGCACATCGGCGAAGTTGCAGTTTATGTCCAAGTCCACAATATCCTGGCGACTGGTCATCACCTCTTTGGCTGTCTCGTCGCCAAAACGTATGATGCCTTTGAGCATGCTCTGCTCGTCTTTGATGTCGTTTTTATCGGTAAGTTCGAGCGCCTGCTCCAAATCGTCGACGCTGAGCACATGGTTTTCCTTCTGCACCACCTTCTCTGCCAATATGCCACTGCGCAGAAGCACCGTCTCCAATGGCCAGAACACGCTGCGGAACAGCATGATTCCACCCACCGCCCGACGACAGAAGCCCAACGGATTCTGTCGGCTGAACACCTTAGGCATGATTTCGCCGAAGAGGAGAAGCATGAATGTGAGAAGCACCGTTATGCAAAGGAACTGCAGCCACACGGCGTTGCCGAAATTGACAAGCTGCCCGAAGATGTAGTTGCAGAGCATGATGATGGTGACGTTCACCAGATTGTTAGCTATAAGAATGGTTGCCAACGTGCGTTCGCTGTCGTCGCGCAACAGCTGAATTTTCTTGTCACGCGCCGACTTGGAAGCATTAAGTTCCGCCAAGTCTGACGGAGAGAGACTAAAAAAAGCAATTTCAGAGCCGCTGGCAAAACCAGAGACCCACAGTAGAAGCACAGTAAGAACAGAGGCAAACACCACTCCAGGCGTCACAGCGCCGAAGGTCACCTCTCCAAAAGATTGTGTTAGAAAACCGGTTAAATCATTCATTCTTCAATAGTGATTTAGAAAGGGAGGTCGGCTTTATCGACATTGTCGACATGGTCTGCCACGCCGCTGCCCTGCCCTGCTGCAGAGGCTGTAGAGACAGCCCCCTGCTGCTGCGCCGCCTGTGTCGGCACGCTATTGTCACGCGACCCTTTCAGCGACAGCAGTTCCATATTGTCGGCATATATCTCCGTTGTAAACTGCCGCTGCCCCTTCTTGTCGTCGTAGCTGCGGTAACGTATGCGACCCTCAATATACACCTTGTCGCCCTTACGCAAATACTTCTCGGCAGTCTTGGCGAGGTTTTTCCACATCACGATGTTGTGCCAGTCGGTGCGATCGGGCACACGTGTGCCGTTAGGCAGCGTGTAACCGCGCTCCGTGGTAGCCAGTCTAAACTGCGCCACAGCCTGGTCTGCATCGTAATAGCGCACCAAGGGGTCGGCTCCCAGATTGCCGATAAGCATCACTTTGTTCATGACATTACGCTGTTACTTCCACATTCCGAGATATTTGAAATGGAAATTCTTGCCCTTCGCAGACGGGAACTGCGAGCGGTTGTCTACACGTCCGCGCAGATGGTCCACAATGCGGTTGTAGCAGTCCATGCCCGACATGGCCTTGCACTGCACCACAAAATGTGTGTCGCGATATTCGTGCTTGCCGGTAGAAGGAATCATCACCACACGTTTAAAGTCGAGCGAACCCTCATACCATCCCGGACGCTCCTCGTTGAGACGCATCATCACGGTAGACGGCAACTCGCGTTTGTCTCCGCCCAGCATGTTCTGCTGCGGCGACGAGTGCAAAGCCTTCTTCTGCTTGAAGTCAAGCATGGTTGCTGCTGTAGTCTTGATGATGATAAAATAGACGCGCTGTCTCACCTTATAGCGTTTAGGATAAAAGACGTCACTGGCCACATAGTCGCGAATGTCTGACTCTATATTTGAGTTCATGCCAATCTCAGGGATTGAACGCAAAAAAGCCAATGCCTCATCCACGTTGTGAGCCAATGTTTCCTTATCAAAATATCGAAGATATAAGTTCATGGAGAATAAATGTTTTTCTAAAAGAAGAAATAAAAAAATTTAGAGCGGAAAACGGGACTCGGACCCGCGACCCCAAC